>DBKQ01000101.1:10225-15691 GCA_002298545.1 Prevotella sp. UBA746 | reverse complement strand
CTCCCTACCGGTCTGGTCGTCCCACAGTCCGTCGACGAGCACATATTCGTAGCCCATCGCTGCCGAAAGGTCTACAAATTGCTTTTGGTCATTGTAGTTTGCCGAATTGTCCTGCCATATCAGCCAGCTCCAGGTATAGCGTCCCGGTTTATACTGTTCCGACGGTTCGTAGAGCGGGTCTACGACATCATACGGTATTGTCGTTTCAACAATAGGTTTCAAAGTCTCGCCCACGGTGATTGTGCGCCACGGCGTACTTCCCGGCAATGCGAAAATGGCGTTGTTCGAGCCAATACCGTCACATTCTTCCTTCATCGGGAAGGCTATTTCGTAGCCTTTTTCCTTGTCGTAGTCGGCAATGCGGCAGCCGGGATAGCTGCTTCGTGTGCCAGTCTCGCTTATGAGTGCCCATCCGTCGTTGCCGATATGGAAGAGACACGGGAATGTGTAGCCTCTGCCGTATTTCGACTTTGCCGTGAGCGGAGCGTCGGGAGTGTACTCCTCCTCATAGCTCGGCTTCGTGCGCTTCCAGCCTATCATCGGATCAGACTGCGGCGACAGGAATGTGGTAGTCTGTTTCGGCAGTTGGAAGGCTGTAGCTTCCTTATATATAATAATGTGGCGGTTGTCGCCTTGCTGACGGAACGAGTAACGGAAGGCAACATCGTTGTTGGAAACGTTGAAGGTTACGGTCATCGGAATCTTCTTCTCGTTCACGTATGTTACATTCATTTGGTTCGCCTCATAGTCTACAGCCGATGCCTTTGTAGAGCGCATCTCATAATGCTTGCTGATTTTATCCGTTGCGGCAGACTCATATTTCAGGTTCTGCGAGAAGTCCCCAAGACTGCTTTCGAGTCCGAGTCTTGAGCGGAGTATCATTTTCTTTCCGTTGTAGTCTACGGTATAGAAAAGTTTACCGTCGGTATCCTCTGTAGTAACCACGAGTTTACCGTCGGGTGATTTCACTACGTTCTTCTCCGCCCAAGCCGTCTGCGAGCATACAGCAATCAGCAGAGAGGCAGCAATAAATTTATTTGTCGTTTTCATTGAATATGATAAATAGTTAGTAATTGCAAATTTACAGGTGCGAAGATAATGAAATTTGTACAAGTATCGGTATTTTTATCATTAAGAAAAGGTAACTTATTGTGATATACATAATAAAATGTTAACTTTGCAGCGCAATTTTATAACAAAAGGTATTATGAACGTAAAAAGATTTATCAGGAATTCAGCATTCACTCTGTCGTTTCTCGCCATTGGTGGCAATGCCATGGCAGGAGAAGAAGACACGGTGACAGTGTTCAACAGCGTAAGGTTCTACGACGGCTATCTCGTGGAGAATAACCCCGACGACCCTACCCTCGACGGTATTCTGCGCCACCGCACATCACTCTATGCCGTGAAGCTCACCGACGAGCAGCTGAACAAAATTGGCGACAAGCTGCAGATGAACGTATGGGTGCAGGCTTGCTGCGACAACTACGACCGCATCGGCAACATCAACCTCGCCTTTGTGCCTAAGGGGCAGGAGAGCTACAAGATTGACTACAACAACCCGGAGAACAACGTGCCGCGTATCGAGATAGGACGTTTCATCACTCCGTTTATGAACAAGAACAAGAAACCGAATACGGTGCCGTACACTTACGACGTGCCTTACCTCAGCTACATCTTCCGCGACAAGGAGTTGCGCGAGAAGTATGACATCTGGGTGGAATACGAGTTGTTCGGTGTGCCGTATGCAGCAAACACTCAGATTTCCGGCTGTTCCGGCAGAAGCGACGTGTTCCTCGGAACACTGAAGTTCTCTTCGCAACCAGAGAACCGCGGTGTGGAGACAGACAAGGACGTGCTCGTGCCTATCGTGATAAAGAATCCGGAATATATCGCCCACAACCTGAACAACTATAACGAAAATGCCACCGACACTTTGGGCAAGACGGTGAAGACTTACGAGTTTGAAGTACCTAAGGATGTGCAGAGCGGAATGCTCGTGCTCATCACTTCCAACCACGGGGCTAACTCCGGCGGCGAAGAGTATAACCGCCGTTGGCACTACGTTTATTACGACGGTAATGAGGAGCCGATACTTACCTACAAGCCGGGCAGAACATCGTGCGAACCGTTCCGCAAATATAATACACAGAGTAATGGTATCTATGGTGTATGGAAGAGGAGCGACGCATCATGGCAGTCGTTCAGCAACTGGTGTCCAGGTGACATTATCGACAACCGTATCATCCTGCTCGGCAGCGTGAAGGCTGGCAAGCACAAGGTTACTATCAGCGTACCGGATGCTAAGTTTGCCGACAAACAGGGCGACATCCCTGTATCAATGTATTTCCAGGGACTCACCGAAGGTCAGCTCGACGGTATCAACGAGGTTAAGGCTGAGCCGATGAAACAGTTCGTTGGCTTCAACATCGCCGACGGCACCCTTACTGCACAGAGCACAGAGGGCGTGGTTTCTATCGAGGTGCGCGACCTGCAGGGCAAGCTCCTCCGCGAAAACGAGTGTCAGAAGACTATCAGCGTTGCCGGTGTGCCGTCAGGCATTTATCTCGTCAGCGTGGAACTGACTAACGGTATTATTGAAACTCATAAAGTAAAACTGTAAACATACAAAAAAAGCCGCATCATGTATCTGGAGTATGGCTAAGCTCCGGATGCCTGATGCGGCTTTGGTTTTATCCATTAACAATTTTATTAAACTTTATGGCTCCCTCTCCTTACAGCGGATATTCCTCGAAGGCATAGAGGACCGTAGAGAGATAACGCTCTCCTGTGTCTGGCAGCAATACAACGATACGCTTTCCTTTATTCTCCGGGCGCTTGGCAATCTCTGCTGCTGCAAAGGCTGCCGCTCCTGATGATATTCCGACGAGCAGTCCTTCCTGTTTGGCAAGTTCACGTCCTGTGCGGATAGCATCATCATTGTCTACATCAAACACCTCGTCGACAACAGAAGCATCGTAGGTTTTAGGTACGAAGCCGGCTCCAATCCCCTGAATCTTATGCGGACCGCTGGCACCGCCGTTGAGTACAGGAGAAGTTAGCGGTTCCACGGCAATCACCTTTACTTCAGGATTCTTCTCCTTCAGTCTTTTGCCGATACCCGAAACGGTACCGCCCGTTCCCACTCCGGCAACAAAGATATCCACCTTACCTTCTGTCTGTTCCCAGATTTCAACACCCGTAGTTTCGTAGTGGCGCTTTGGGTTAGCCTTGTTTTCAAACTGCTGAAGTATTACTGCTCCAGGGATAGAATCCCGCAGTTCGTTGGCAGCCTTGATAGCACCCGCCATTCCGTCCTTTCCCGGTGTCAGTCTCACTTCCGCTCCATAAGCCTTTACGAGGTTGCGACGCTCCACACTCATCGTCTCCGGCATGGTAAGAATGAGTTTATAGCCCTTTACGGCAGACACAAGTGCAAGGCCTACTCCGGTATTACCGCTCGTAGGTTCTATGATGGTAGCTCCGGGCTTCAGTATTCCTTTCTCCTCGGCATCCTCAATCATAGCCAGAGCAATACGGTCTTTCACGCTACCTCCGGGATTGAAATATTCCACCTTGGCAACAATTGGAGTCTCTATATTTTTCGACGCTGAGAACTTTCCGAGTTCAAGCAACGGAGTGTTGCCAATCAGGTCTGTAAGTTTCTTTGCTATCATAAAATTTTCCAATCTTTCAATTTTTAATTTTTTAAATTTTTAAATCTTTAAATCTTTAAATTTTTAAATCTTTAAATCTTATCAAACGCCTGACTCAGGTCATCGATAATATCGTCGATATGCTCCGTACCGATGCTCAGTCGGATAGTTGAAGGAGTGATATGTTGCTGTGCGAGCTCCTCTGGCGTCATCTGCGAGTGAGTCGTGGTGTATGGATGTATAACGAGGCTCTTCACGTCGGCAACATTGGCAAGAAGAGAGAAAATCTTCAGTGAATCGATAAACTTCCATGCTTCCTTTTCTCCTCCCTTAATCTCGAAGGTAAAGATACTGCCACCGCCATTAGGGAAATATTTCTCGTATAGAGCATGGTCTGGATGAGAAGGCAACGACGGATGATTTACCTTTGCCACCTTAGGATGGTTGGCAAGGAACTTAACCACTTTCAGTGCATTCTCTACATGGCGCTCCACACGAAGCGACAGCGTCTCGAGTCCCTGCAAGAGGATAAATGCGTTGAACGGAGAAATGGTAGCTCCCGTATCGCGGAGCACAACGGCACGGATACGTGTTACGAATGCTGCCTTACCGGCAACATCGGCAAAGATTGCTCCATGATAGCTTGGGTCTGGCTTTGCGAGCGAAGGATATTTGTCGGCATTTGCCTTCCAGTCGAATGTTCCTCCGTCAACGATTACGCCACCAAGACTTGAACCATGTCCACCGATGAACTTTGTTGCTGAATGTACTACCACGTCGGCACCGTGCTCGATTGGACGTATAAGGTATGGTGTGCCGAAGGTGTTGTCTACGATGAATACGATATTATGCTTGTGTGCCACGGCTGCCACGGCATCGAGGTTGGTAACGTCGGAATTCGGATTTCCGAAGGTCTCGGCATACACAACCTTTGTATTTGGTTGGATAGCGGCTTCAAGGGCATCGAGGTCGTTCACATTTACTATTGTGTTTGTGATACCAAGCGTATGAAGGGTATGGGTTATAAGATTAAACGAACCGCCATACATATTGTCGGCAGCAACGATATGGTCGCCGGCAGCAAGTATATTCTGCAGGGCATAGGTAACGGCTGCTGCTCCCGAAGCCACAGCAAGTCCGGCAACACCACCCTCAAGGGCAGCCACACGGTCTTCAAACACTCCCTGGGTTGAGTTAGTCAGTCTGCCGTAGATATTTCCGGCATCGCGGAGCGCAAAGCGGTCGGCAGCATGCTGCGAATTACGGAAAACGTATGATGTTGTCTGATATATAGGTACGGCACGTGCATCTGTAGCCGGATCCGGCTGTTCCTGACCAACGTGTAACTGTAATGTCTCGAAATGTAGTTTCTTTTCGCTCATAGTCGTATATTTTTATTGTTTATTTTCTTTCCTTGAAAGCTTGCCGAGACGTTTTATTTCTCTTCTTACTTTCGATGTTGCAAAGGTACGGCGGTTTTCCGGTTCCCGAAATACCACAAATGTATCATTTCATATACCATATTTGTGGTATATACGTATTTTTCATTGATTTTTCTGATATTTTCTGTATAAGAACATATAAAAAAATATATCCTCCACTGATGGCTAATTATTCAACGCTGATGAACCATTAGCCGACAGTGGTGGCTAATTAGCCGACAGTGGTGTACAATTTTATTTTATGACAAAATCTGGTGTTTTATTATCTTTGTAATTCTTGTATTGCTCTCGATTTGCACTATCTTTTAATAAGATAGGCGGCATCTCGGCAATAAAAATGAACGAGTTCATTTTGTATTGCTCTCGAT
>DBKQ01000101.1:0-10146 GCA_002298545.1 Prevotella sp. UBA746 | reverse complement strand
CGATTTGCACTATCTTTGCAAACATAAAATAATAAAAGACAAAATCATTATGGACAATAGAATAACAAAACTCTTCGGAATTCAATATCCTATAATACAAGGGGGAATGGTTTGGTGTAGCGGATGGAGACTCGCAGCTGCCGTGAGCAATGCCGGCGGACTGGGGCTTCTGGGGGCTGGCTCTATGCACCCCGAAACTCTGCTTGAACATATCAACAAGATGAAGGAGGCTACACAGAAACCTTGGGGTATCAATGTACCGCTGATGTATCCGGAAATCGACAAACTGATGGAAATGATTGTCAGCGAGGGAGTGAAGATTGTATTCACATCGGCTGGCAGTCCGAAGAAATACACCCAGATGCTGCATGATGCCGGAATAACCGTTGTTCATGTCGTTTCGAGCAGCAAATTCGCAAAGAAATGCGAGGAAGCCGGCGTTGACGCTGTCGTTGCCGAAGGTTTTGAAGCCGGAGGACACAACGGAAGGGAGGAAACAACTACAATGACCCTTATCCCCCAGGTAAGGAAGGCAACCTCGCTACCACTTATCGCTGCCGGCGGAATTGCCTCTGGCGAGGCGATGCTTGCCGCTATGGCGCTCGGAGCTGAAGGCGTTCAGTGCGGAACGGTGTTTGCAATGAGCAAGGAGAGCTCTGCCTCTGAGGTTTTCAAACAGCGCTGCACGGAACTGCAGGAGGGCGACACGATGCTGTGTCTGAAGAAGATTGCACCTACCCGCCTCATCAAAAACCAACTCTACGACAGCATTAAGACTGCTGAAGACAATGGGGCAAGTGCCGACGAACTTAGGACGATCATCGGGAAAGCGGCATCGAAAAGAGGAATCTTCGAAGGCGACATGAACGGTGGCGAACTTGAAATCGGACAGATTGCTTCGGGTATAAAGGAAATACAGACTGCCGGAGATATTGTCAAGAGAATGGTTGGCGAATTTGAGGAAACAAAGAAGAGAATTATAGGATAGACAGGCGAAAACAACGATTTTTAGTGTTTTATATAATAAGGATAAAATAAATTTACTACATTTGCATCCTGTTTATATATAATAAGGTATAATAGGAATATGGGAAAAATCATTGGGTCCGTCAAACGTATCTTCTCCAAACGCAGTAAAGCGTCGGAGGAACACGATTCGCTCGGCGTGGTTGAGGACAGTCCTTATTATCCCTTCTGCTGGAGGGAAAAGGAAAACGGAGAATATGCCGTTGTGCTCTATGCCGAAGAGGAATACAAGACTGACATATTTGAGGAAAAGGAACTCTTGGGAAACGGATACACATGGGAGGCGCTCGCTAAGGAATTTATAAAAGAGGAGATTCCGGAAGCCGGCGAGGTTGTAGAATTCGACCCGGAGGCTGACATGTTTTATGCTTACTCCAAGAACCGCGATATGCTGTATCGATTTATGACGGAACTGAAAACACTGTGTGAAGACGACGACAGATTGAGAAAATTGCTCGACAATGTTGACGTTGACGCAAATCTATTATAATGGGAAACGAAAATAAGAACATACTAAAAAGCATTAAATATCCACAAGACCTGAGACGGCTGCCGGTGGAGATGCTGCCACAGGTTTGCAAAGAACTGAGGGAGGATATTCTAAAGGAACTGTCGGTTAACCCCGGCCACCTCGCTTCAAGCCTGGGAGCACTGGAGATTACCGTTGCCATGCACTATGTCTTCAACACACCTTACGACAGGATTGTGTGGGACGTGGGGCATCAGGCTTACGGACACAAGATCCTTACCGGAAGATGCGACAATTTCTGCACTAACAGGAAGCTCCATGGCATACGTCCTTTCCCATCGCCAGAGGAAAGCGAATACGACACATTTGTATGTGGACACGCATCGAACTCTATATCTGCCGCCCTCGGTATGGCTGTGGCGGCAAGGCAGACGGGACACACCGACCGACATATTGTTGCCGTTATAGGCGACGGGGCTATGAGCGGCGGACTTGCCTTTGAGGGACTGAACAACGTTTCGACTACACCCAACGACATGCTCATCATTCTGAACGACAACAACATGAGCATCGACCGCAGCGTGGGCGGAATGAAACATTATCTGCTTAAGCTCAATACCAACGAGACTTACAACAAATGGAGATATAAGGTGGCTACATGGCTACGCTCTAACGGTATGCTCGACGAGAACCGCCGAAAGGGAATCATACGACTGAGCAATGCTCTGAAATCGGCTATCAGTCATCAGCAGAATATCTTCGAGGGAATGAACATTAGATATTTCGGACCGTTCGACGGGCATGACGTGATTGAACTCGTGCACACACTGCAACAGCTGAAAGACATGAAAGGTCCGAAACTGTTGCATCTGCATACTATCAAAGGGCACGGATATGCTCCGGCTGAAAAGGCTGCCACCGTATGGCATGCACCGGGACTCTTCGACGTGTCGACGGGTAAGCGAATAAAGACGGAAGACGGTACGGAACCGGCTAAATATCAGGACGTTTTCGGCAATACTCTCCTCGAACTCGCGCGACAGAATAAACGAATCGTTGGCGTTACACCGGCGATGCCTACAGGATGCTCCATGAATATCATGATGAAGGCTATGCCGGATCGAACCTTTGATGTGGGCATTGCCGAGGGGCATGCAGTTACATTCTCTGGAGGTATGGCGAAAGACGGACTTCAGCCTTTCTGCAATATATACAGTGCCTTTGCACAAAGGGCATACGACAATATCATTCATGATGTGGCGATTCTAAACCTACCGGTTGTAATCTGTCTCGACAGAGCCGGACTCGTAGGCGAAGACGGTGCTACTCATCACGGAGCATTCGATATGGCGGCTCTCCGACCGATTCCTAACCTTACCATCGCCTCGCCTATGAACGAGCATGAACTGAGGCGACTGATGTATACAGCGCAACTACCTAACAAGGGAACGTTCGTTATCAGATACCCACGGGGAAGAGGGGTTCTGAAAGACTGGCATTGCGCACTGGAGGAGATAAAGGTGGGCACTGGCAGAAAACTGCGCGACGGCAACGACATTGCCGTTTTGTCGGTTGGTCCGATTGGGAATAACGTGGAGAAAGCTATTGAACTCGTTAACTCCACAACCCTAACTCCAAACTCAAAACTCTCCATCGCCCACTACGACATGCGTTTCGTTAAGCCGCTCGACGAGAATCTGCTTGAAGAAGTGGGACGGAAATTCAAGAAAATCATTACGGTAGAAGACGGAGTTAGAAAGGGTGGCTTCGGATCGGCTGTGCTTGAATGGATGGAAGACAAGGGATTCTACCCGGAAATCATCAGACTGGGTCTTCCGGACTCTTTCGTGGAACACGGCACTGTTGCCGAACTGCAACATATTGTAGGCATTGACCCTGAGGGAATAGCCAAAGCAATAAACGACTGCATTAAATAAGAACGTACAAGGATGAAAATCATTATTGCAGGAGCTCACGACATCGGGTCGCATCTGGCAAAGCTCCTTTCAAAAAATAACCACGACATCGTGCTCATGGACGAGGACGAAGACAGGCTTGACAGCATAAGTCCTGACTACGACCTGCTAACTATGCATGCCTCGCCATCAAGTCTGAAGGCTCTAAAAGAGGCAGGGGCGGAAAGTGCCGACCTTTATATCGCCGTTACGCCCGATGAGAGCAAGAACATGAACTCCTGTGTTATGGCTAAGGCTATCGGGACGAAAAAGACAGTGGCTAAGGTTGACAACTATGAGTTCGTGGAACCGGAGCTGGCTAACTTCTTCGAAGGACTCGGCATCGACTCTCTTATTTATCCGGAAAACCTTGCAGCAAACGATATCGTCAACGGATTGAAAATGAGTTGGGTTAGACAGAGACTTGATGTGCACGGAGGTGCTCTCGTAATGCTCGGAGTGAAACTACGCGAGACTTGCGAGATTCTCGACCAACCGCTAAAGGAACTCTGTAAACCGGATTCTCCTTATTATATAGTAGCTATACGCCGCGACGGCGATACGATAATCCCTCGAGGCGACGACTCGCTGAAAGTTTACGACATGGCTTACTTCATGACTACTAAGCAATATATACCTTACGTAAGAAAAATCGTGGGTAAGGAACATTATGTAGACGTGAAGAACGTGATGATTATGGGAGCCGGCAACACCGCCGTAAGGGCTTTGGAAAACATGCCGGAATATATGAACGTGAAGGTTATTGAGCATGACGAGGAAAGATGTGAACAGCTTAACGAGCAGATTGACAACAGCAATGTTATGGTTATCAATGGCGACGGACGCGACCTCTCGCTCCTTAACGAGGAGGGTATTCACAACACCCAGGCGTTTGTTGCTCTGACGAGCAATGCCGAGACGAACATACTCGCCTGTCTGACGGCAAAGAGAATGGGAGTAAGAAAGACTGTTGCGGCTGTGGAAAACCTCGACTACGTGAACATGGCAGTAAGTCTCGACATCGGAACTATTATAAACAAAAAGGCTATTGCCGCCAGTCATATATACCAGATGATGCTCGACACGGAGGTTAGCAACGTCAGTTTCCTGATGACGGCGAATGCCCACGTTGCGGAATTCGTGGCACAGCCACAATCGAAGGTTACACGAAAGAAGGTTTATGAACTCGGACTGCCTAAGGGGGCAACGATCGGCGGACTGGTTAGAAACGGCGAAGGATACCTCGTTTCGGGAGGTACACAGATTGAAGCCGGCGACATTGTCGTGGTGTTCTGTTATAACCAGAGGATGGACAAACTTGAGAAATTCTTTAAATGATAAATCTTAAACTTATATATAAGGTATTAGGTTCGCTTCTTTTTATTGAGGCATTCATGATGGCTATTTGTCTCGTTATGGCTCTCTGCTATGGCGAAGACGATGCCATGGCTTTTGCCATGACTATTGTTGTTGTGGTGCTCTCTTCAATGGTACTGAAGTTTAAGGGCAGAACTAATAATATGAGCATGAACAGGCGTGATGCCTATCTGCTTGTTACGCTGACATGGGTAGTGTTCAGTCTGTTCGGGGCTTTGCCGTTTACTATCAGCGGATATATACCGAAGTTCACCAATGCGTATTTTGAAACCATGTCGGGATTCACTACTACAGGAGCTACAATCATCGACGACGTGGAAGCACTGCCTCACGGACTGCTTTTTTGGCGTTCCATGACTCAATGGATTGGCGGTCTCGGAATAGCCTTCTTCACTATCGCCGTATTGCCTTCGCTCGTGGGCGGAAGTGTCAGGGTGTTCTCTGCGGAATCTACGGGGCCGATAAAGAGCAAGGTGCATCCCCGCATTTCTTCGAGTGCAAAGTCTATATGGCTGGTTTATCTGATGCTTACCTTGGGCTGTGTTGCCTGTCTTATGGCATGTGGCATGTCTCTCTTCGACAGCACCAACTATTCCATGAGCATTACAGCTACTGGTGGTTTCGCTCCATACAACGACAGTACGGGCCATTTCCATTCGATAGCTATCGACAATGTGAGCATACTGTTCATGTTTCTGTCGGGAACGAACTTCACGCTCCTTTACCTGGCTATCTTCAAGCGTAAATTCATGTCGCTCTTACGTGATTCTGAGTTCAAGCTGTATATTACCGTGGTCAGCTTGGCTACTATCGGGATTATGTATTTCCTTATGATGTACAACGACTATCCACTATGGAAAGCTCTGCATAATGCCCTTTTCCAAGTGGTGTCTTTTATCACTACAACTGGTGTGTTTAACGACGATGCCGGCAAATGGCACCATATAACATGGGTTATCCTGTCTATTTGTATGTTTATCGGTGCATGTGCAGGAAGTACGAGTGGTGGTTTCAAGAGTGTACGCGGCGTTATCCTCTTCAAACTTATACGCAATGAACTGAAACGGGTGCTTCACCCAAAGGCTGTGTTGCCAGTGAAGATCAACGGACATATCGTCAGTTCGTCTAACCAGGTAACGCTGCTTGTCTTCTTTGCCCTGTATATCGCCCTCTGCATCTTTGCTTACTTCTGTCTGATTTGCATGGGCGTAGACAGCACAAACTCTATTACCATCGCCATGAGCTGTGCCAGCAACGTGGGACCGACTCTTGGACTGGAAATAGGACCGACGACGTCGTGGAATATCCTGCCGGATGTGGGGAAATGGATTTGCTCCATACTTATGCTGATGGGCAGACTCGAGATTATCAGCGTTGTGGTTATCTTCACAAGAAGCTTCTGGAAAGACAATTGATTTCTTTGTTGGAATACGGATTAACAAAAAGAGGACCTTGTTGGATTACCGGTTCCTAAAAGGATTACAGGAGTATTAAGAGGACTGCTGATACAATATTTTTCAGCTTTTGCTGTTATATATATGTATAATAATAGTAACAAAAAAAATTATTGAATAGGATGAAGAAATATCTTTTTATGCTTTTGGCGCTGTGCGCCGTTGTGTTCACGGCTTGTAGTGATGATGATGACAATAACAAGGAAATGCCACAACTCGACCCCAACAACACAAATATCAGCGTTGAAGCCAAGGGTGGTTCGAAGACTCTCACCATCAAAAATGCAAAGGAACTAAACATAACGCAAATAAACAATAAGACTAAAGGAGCTAACAACACAACGACAGACACTGACGTGCAGTCGGTTAGCAACGGTAAGATTACGGATCCGAAGAATGTGGATGGCGGATGGTTCTCGGCTAAGGTCGACGGAAACAAAATTGTATTTACAGTTACGGAGAACACTGACACCAAGAATTCGCGCGATAAATATATCCACGTTACTTGCGGCGGAAATATCTACGGACTGTCGCTCCATCTGATGCAGGACAAGGCTACTGAAAGCAAATAACGGATAGATAAAATCTTTATTCTTGTTTCGGTTTTAAACGAAGCATGAAATCTTTTATAAATATTTCTTCACCCTTCTCTTTCCCAATATCATCACGGGAAAGGGAAGGGTGAAGAATTTTTATAGGAATATTCAAATAATAACACGATATTTATCATACAACGACAAATATCTGTCATATTCCTAATGTTAAACGATAATTGTACATCGAATAACGCTTCATGCACATGAGATAGAGTTATCTCATTTATCTTTGCCAACGTAAATGATAAATGGTAATTGATGATAAGGAGAAGTTATTTGATTTTAACTAACTATTAGCCAACTATTCATTAGTTGAAGCGCATTGCGGCATGCGGTATGTCGCAATTGCGTTTTTTTATAAAACATTACAACTAACTTAAAAAAACTTATTCATGAAACTGAATCTAAGAATCTATCTTTTCTTCATAACATGGCTGGTGTCGCTTTTGCCTGCTACGGCAAAGAGCGACATCAAGCTCTTTCCTAATGCAGATAACAAATATTGGATTAAGTCTGTACCTACAGCTATGCGGAATGACTATATCCGATTGGGTTCGTCGTTCGTAGGGAAATCGTGGACTCCTATAAAGCCTGAACTCTTTGCTGAATTCAGAACCAACGGTAACCGGACGAACTTCGAAGCTGAAAGCTTTGCTAAAAGGAATCAGATGACTTGTCTTGTTATGGCGGAAATCATGCAGCAGAAGGGAAAGTTCATCCCTGACATTTGTCGGGGACTTCACTATTTCATAGAACAGGAACAATGGTGGGGACTGCCGGCACATTATCCTAAGGATCATCAGGAGAGGGACTTGCAGGTCGTGGACCTGTTCAATGCCGAAACGGCAAGTATGCTGGCATGGACTACATATATGCTTGGCTCGCAGATTGACAAAGCGGAAAACGGACTGACTGACAGCGTGAGGAGCGAAATCGAACGACGCTTTCTAAATCCCACCTTATATAATAAGCAGGGATGGAAGGACAATGCCAACAACTGGAACACCTGGATTACGAGCAACTGGCTGGAATGTGTGATGCTCTGCGAAAAGGATGAAAAAAAAAGCGACGAGGCTATCAGCGGAGTGAAAGCCGACCTCAGGGTATTTCTTAAAGGATATCCCGACGACGGTGGATGCGAGGAGGGAGTGGACTATTGGGACAGGGCTGGCGCCTCGTTCTTCGAGTCGATATATTTTCTTGACGCTATGGGCAAACCGATGAAGCTATCGGAGCAGCAACGCGACAAGGTGCACAATATGGGAAGGTTTATCACAAATATGCACATCAAAGACCTCTCGTTCGTGAACTTCTCTGACGCAAAATCAAAATGTCTGCCCAACATTAACATTCTCTTTCCATTCGGGTTGTATTTCAAAGACAACACGATGATGGAGTTTGCGGCATTCATTGCCAAGAAGCACAATTATCTCTCGAAACCTTCATATCTCTTCCAGCGCACGGGCAATTATCCACCGCTCGGCAGGGAATTGCTGTTGCTCTCCATGATTAAGGAATTGAAGAGCACGAAGAGTGCGGAGCCAAGGGCAATAGACGATTTTCTTGCCAATTCGCAGATTATGGTGGCATCGTCAATGCCAGGCAAGAACGTTAAACATTCATGGTTTGTGGCGGCAAAGGGCGGAAACAACGGCGAGAGCCACAACCATAATGATGTGGGCAACTTTATAATATACCACAACGACATGCCCGTAATTATCGACTTGGGGCGCGACACTTACACATCGCAGACCTTCGGCAACCGCCGCTATGAACTGATGAACAACCGTTCAGCTTACCACAATGTGCCGATTATAAACGGGTTGGAGCAATCGCAGGGCAAGCGTTTCAAAGCTTCAGACGTGTCTCATCAAGTATCGGATTCCATATCCGCCATCAGCATGAACCTCGCCAAGGCTTACACAAAGGAGGCGTATGCCGACTACTGGCAGCGCACAGTCTGTCTTAACAGAACAAAAAGCCGCGTGGAGATAACGGAAAACTACAAACTCGACTCTCTGCAGATTGAGAAAGACCGTATGGAGGGCAATGTGTTCGACAACCAGATAGTGATCCTGTGTTACGGCAAACCTAATGTCAAGTCGCCCGGAACCATTCTGCTGCAAGGCGGCAGTGTGGCTCTGAAATACGACAGTAGTGTGCTGGCAGCTTCAACGGAAAAGGTTGTCATGGCCGACGGCATTATGAAAAAGCAGTGGAACGACAACGTCTACCGCATCAAGCTCCGCCTCAACGACAACTATCCAAAGAAAGAAGTGAAATATAGCTTTGAAGGGATTACAGTAAAGAAAGGTAGGCGCTAATAAAAATCATATTAATCTTATTTGTCTTATCTGGCCTATTTATCCCTTTAAACAACCAAATCATGTATCAACATCACTTTTAATCCATTTTTAAAGTCTTTTTCACGATTTACAACAGTCAAATCACGATATTTGAACATTATTTAAGCCACATTCATATAATTTTGCGCCGTGGATTTAACGATAAGTGTCGGTTGAATACCGATTTCTGCCGACACTAATCATTCAAGTAATTCTGAAAACAATAAATAACATATTAATACTAACCAAATTTCAACTACATGAAAAAAGTCAATCAATTTGCTTCGTCAAAGCATATTTTGGCGTTGGCTGCAATAGCCGCAGGCATTGCACTGCCTCCTCAAGCAGTAATGGCTTCTCAGATTACTCATGTCGTACAACAGGCTGGCGCAGTCAAAGGTACTGTCGTTGACTCCAAAGGCGAGCCTATCATCGGTGCGACTATCAAAGTCAAGGGTGATGCAAAGAATGGTACGATTACCGACCTTGACGGTAACTTCACATTAAACGTAAAGCCGGGAACGGAAATAGAGATTTCTTATATCGGATATAAGAACCAAGTCGTAAAGGCAGGCACAGCTCCTGTTAAGGTTGTCATGCAAGACGATTCGCAGAGCCTCAACGAAGTAGTCGTTGTAGGTTTCGGTACTCAGAAGAAGGTTAACCTGACCGGTTCTGTAGGTCTCGCCACTTCCAAGGATATTGAATCACGCCCTGTCGGCAGCGCCGTACAGGCATTACAGGG
This sequence comes from Prevotella sp. UBA746, assembly GCA_002298545.1. Taxonomy (GTDB): domain Bacteria; phylum Bacteroidota; class Bacteroidia; order Bacteroidales; family Bacteroidaceae; genus Prevotella. Next base: position 179 of record DBKQ01000101.1, on the reverse strand, counting down.
TGTTGTTCCTGGTTTGAACATTGATACCGGCAACTATGGTGGTGACTTGAATGCAAGCAAGAGCATCAGCATTCGTGGTACTGGTACTTTGGACAGCAACCAGTCTAAGGGCGACCCACTGATTCTTATCGATGGCATGGAGGGCGACCTCAACACTATCAACCCACAGGATATTGAGT
>DBKQ01000102.1:14597-15911 GCA_002298545.1 Prevotella sp. UBA746 | reverse complement strand
TGGTGTATCGTCACCACTCCCAAGCGCCGCCATCTTGTCAAGAACTTCGCCACTCGTATCAGTGAGGAGATTGCACGGCAGTTGCACATCCCGTTTTACGAGGATGTTGCTTCCTGTCATTCCAAGCAGCGCATCGGGGCGGTGTTCTCATTGAACATTCTCCCCAAAGAACCGAACTGCATTGTCTTCGACGACTTTGTAACTACCGGCTCCACCCTCAAAGCCATGCGCAACCTCCTCGTCGAGCACCACAAGAACTGCATCTTCTTCACCGGCATCAACAACAAGCTGTAAACAATTCCAGTCCTCCCATCTCTCCCAGTTCTCCCATTTTCAATTTTTCAATCTTTCAATTTTTAAATTTTCATTTCCGTGGACAAAAATCTCACTCTCAAACTTCAGGATTTCCTCAATACCCCAAAGGAGGAAAAGGATTGGAATGAAGGCGCCATCCTTCTCCTCCAACTCACCAACAACCCTATCATGTACCGAAACATCAGCCTTAACCCGAAAGGGAAGGCTGAATTTATCGAAGGCAAGCTCCGGCAGTTTCTCAAAGCGAGACTCGATATTGAGCAGCATGAGGAGGTTGTCGTCATGCAGCAGCAAGTAAATACTATTATTGAATCCCGGACGGAGTTCAAAGAGAACAACCCGGCTGATGATTTTAAAGCCGGCAAGCGCGCTGACCACGACCGCCTTCCGGAGGATATTCAATCTCTTTATGTCGAAAATCTTGACATCACTCACCGCATGCGTGAACTGCATCTCCGCTTGCGTTTTCTCTCTGAAGACACCAAGCTTCACTCTGATGCCGAGCGCAAACCTCTCCTTGATGAATTCATCTCTCTTGACAAAAAACTGCACGACAATTGGAACACTTATGACCATTTCGTAATTTCGGAAGAAACAGCAGAAAGTGCAGAACAAAAGACTAAGGATAGTTCTCCCAAGAAAGGCTCTCCCACACCTACACCACCTACCACACCTCCCACACCTAAAAAAAATAAAAAGAAGAAATGAAGCGCAATCTCGACATCTCCACCATCCTAAAGCCTCTTTCGGACTGTCCCCACCAGGCGTATCTCTCGAACGCTCTTCAGGTGGCGGACGTCTTGGAGTGGATTCTCTCGCAGGTCGGCAAATCGGAGATTTGGCAGACTTCGTTCTCCATCTCCGAGGAGTTTCTCCGCCGTCTCTTCTTTATCGAGAAGTCCGGCAACATCATGGAGTTCAATCTTGTTCTCGACCATAAGGCGACGAACAAGACTCTCAAACTTTGGGCGTTCATCTCTCAAACGATGAAGCGCACTT
>DBKQ01000102.1:0-14507 GCA_002298545.1 Prevotella sp. UBA746 | reverse complement strand
CCCGAGGCAACCGCCACGAGTCTACTTTCATTTCAACAGATGAAGCAATCTTCCAATCTCTCCACTCTTCCGTCTCTGATCTCATCAGAAATCACTCCGTCCCTCTCTCCGACCTCTTCAAGCAGCGCCTCACAGAAGCCGGAGCCAACAACTCTTAATCAGTATAATCTAAAATTCTTAATTAAATAACTCTTAATCGGTAAAGCCGACAACTCTACATTCTACACTCTAAACTCTTAACTCAATATATGCAATACTCCGAACAAATCCTCACTCAAATCGAGCAATATGCCTCTATATACGTTAAAATCAGCGATATGGCGATTATCCTCGGCATCCCTGCCGAAGTCTTGCGTCAGGATATTGCCGACAAGACTACAGATGTTTCCAAGGCGTACCACCGTGGCAAAGCATCAAGTCGTGTCAAACTTCTCCACCAGGAGATGCAGCTTGCTTATGTCGGTTCTCCTCTCGCTCTCGAAAACACCCGTAACAATCTCCTCGACATGGAGGATGACGAGTGATTGAAGAAGGTCTGTCCCTGCTGTCAGTTCTCCCAGTCCTCCCAGTTCTCTCCAAAAAATTATTTGTCCCATTAGTCCCATTAGTCCTATAATTCAAAAATGAGCCAGCTCAACATCATCGAAATCGCCAAACAGGATCTCTACACCGCCAAATCTGATTTGGAAGCAAAGTATCCCTTGCCCCAAATAGAGCACCTTCTCCGTCTCCGCGACATGGTCACCTGGTCCATCGCCAACCCAGACATGAAGGATCGCCAGTTTGTCGATGAACTGCGCTCTCGTTACAGTCTCTCCCAAGTCACGGCTTACGCTGACTTGAAAATCGTAAAGGCTATCTTGCCTAATCTTGCAGAATGTACGCGTGATTTCCACCGATGGCGGTATAACGAGATGATTATGGAGACATATCAGATGGCGAAGAAGCGTAAGGACACGAAGACCATGGAGAAGGCTGCCACCTCTTACGCCAAGTTCAACCGCATTGACATCGAGGATGAGCAATCTGTGCCTTACCACATGATTGTGGTGCAACCGTTCTTCCCCACTACCGACCCTCGTGTCGTGGGCATCACTCCTGTACCGAACATCGACGAGCGTATCCGCAAACTCACTCACGAGCTTACCGCATCTCACCCCGATACGGAAAACATCGAATACGAGCAAGCTGATTTGGTTTTGGATGACATCTTCAATGATGATGATAACACATCACCTACCACCCCTACAACACCTACCTCACCTACCTCACCTAAAAAACAGCAACAATGACCAAAGTCGATACTTCTCTCTGGGATTCTGAAGCCAAGCTCCATACCAAGCGTGTCTATTTCAACAAGCCCCAGCTTCTCACGCAATACATCGCCGCCAAGACCACCGTCATTGTTGCCGGGCGCCGTACTGGCAAGACGGATTCCATCGCCTCGCCTTTTGTCCTGCGCAACATGCAGCGCATGCCGGGTTCGACGGGCGGCATCGTGGTGCCTACGTTCAAGCATGGTCTTACCAACACGCTCCCCGGCTTGCTTGCTGCATGGAAGCGGTGGGGTTATATCAACGGGGTTCACTATGTGGTCGGCAGAAAGCCTCCAAAGTCATTCTCAAGACCTATCACTGAACCGGCTGACTATGAGCATGTCATCACCTTTTATAACGGCAGTGTCGCCATCATCATCAGCCAGGACCGCCCCGGCTCCTCCAACTCCCTCACGCTTTCGTGGCTCCTCATCGACGAGGCGAAGTTTATTGACTACAACAAACTTAAAGACGAGACGCTGCCAGCCAACGGTGGCATCCGCTCTTATTTCGGGCATCACTCGTTCAACCATTCTATGATGGTTCTCTCCGATATGCCGCAGACCACAAAAGGCTCGTGGTTCCTGCATTACGAGGAGAAAATGGATAAAGAACTCATTGACACAATAAAGGGCACGATATACAAGATTTGGCAGACCAAGGAGCGCATCGCCCAGCTCAAAGAGCAGCGGCAGCCCATCCCTTCTTATCTCCCCAATTACCTCAAATGGCTCGACCAGTCTCTGAATAAAATGAGAAGTGTCGCTGTATATTACAAGGAGTATAGCACCCTTGAAAATCTCCAGCTCCTCGGCGAGGAATACATCCGCCAGATGAAGCGCGACCTCACGCCCAAGACGTTCCAGACTTCTATCCTCTGTCAGAAGATCGGCATCTCTCACGACGGATTCTATTCTTCCATGCAGGAATATCATAAATATGATGCTTCGGATTTCACTTACCTCGACTCGCTCGGTTACGAGAATATAATCAAGGAGGCGCAACAGGACATGTACACCATCCACGCCAATAGTCAGTTTTCCACTCTCAACAGCTCTCTTGACTGTCGCACGGATTCTGACATCGACCCAATGCAACCGCTTTGTATCGGTATGGACTACAATGCAAACATCAACTGGATTGTATGTGGTCAGCCGCGCAATAACAGGTTAAACATCCTCAAATCTTTTTATGTCAAGTTCGAGCGCAAAATCCCTGCGCTCGTTGCCGACTTCTGTACTTATTACGCACCGCACCCCAACAAGACGGTCATCTACTATTACGATGCCACGGCTCTCGGCTCCAATTATGCCGTGAACGACCAAGACTTCCACTGGGTTGTCTGCCACGAGTTCGAGCGTCACGGATGGCAAGTGATTGACGTGTATCTCGGCAACCCGATGCGACACGATGAAAAGTATCTCTTAATCAACCAAGGCTTCGCCGGCAAGCAGCGCCTAATGCCTTACTTCAACCGCCAGAACAACGATGACCTTATCTTAGCAATCCAAAGTGCCGGAGTGGAGCGAGGACGCAACGGTTTCCGCAAAAACAAATCCATGGAGAAGCAACCGGAATCTGAAGAAGACCTCCTTGAACACCGCACCGACGGCACCGATGCCTTCGACACCCTCTATATCGGCTGCGAAAAGTTCCCACAGCATGATTTATATCCAATTTGTGTTGGTGGGGTGAGATAAATTTAATTTAGACACATAAAAGTTGAAATATTTTTTTAATTTTGCAAATTACTTTAAATATTAAAATGTTATACAAATGGAATCTGTCAGTAAAAAATTTAATGATAGCATGCAAAATATTTCAAATCAGTTATCAACCAAAATCAGTAAAGATGATTTAATTGATATTTGGGTAGACAATTATGGCGTTAAATATAGTCGAGATAAAAAAAAGTTGTTGAAAGCACCTAAAGATATAGAACACTATTCAATTATAGAAGGAACAATAATGCTTTGTGACTCTTCTTTTTCGGGGAGCAACATTCAAACAATTTATATTCCTAATAGTGTTACATATATTGGTGATGGTGCTTTTTCTAATTGTACATTTCTAAATAATGTAACATTGCCACCTAATTTAAAGAAACTTAGTGATAATATTTTCTATAACTGTGATCATCTAACACAAATTTCAATTCCTACAAATATAACATCAATTGGTAATGATGCTTTTAATAATTGTATTAATTTAAAATTTATAGAAATTCCAGAAAGCGTAATTGAAATAAAAAGTGAAGCATTTTACAGGTCTGGAATAAGACTATTCAAACTATATGATAATATTGAAAAAATTGGGAAATTAGGGCACAGTTGCATAAGTCCGTGGCAATATAATCTTGTTATCCAAAGATCATAGACGTTCTGAACATAAAGAAAGGTAAATCCTGCACACCGCGTAGTTGTGCTCTAAATCCTTTCAGCTTAGAGTTAAGAGATTCGGCATGAGCGTTGGTTGATCTGTTTATGAAGTAGTTTAGTACTTCTTCCTCCTTGTACTTGATTGCGTCCCTTGCAGCCTTTACTTCACGCAACGTACAAGCTGAAACCTTCTGATACCACTCATGCAGTTTAACCTTAGCAGTAACCCGGTCTATAGACTTGTTGCTAAACACGCTTCTTAGGCTACAAATCAAAGTATATGCTTCCTTTATCTTTGGGAACTTTTCGAAGAGTATTTTTGCACGTGTCTTCTGCCTGTCAGTCCATTTTTCACCACTCACACTCAGTAGATACTTGCTTCTTGTCAGCAGTTCTATGATGGTTTCACCATTGTCAAGCATGGTTGGCCTGAAGCGTTTGTTCAACCTCTGTGGCTTGCGTCCCCGCTTCTTGCCTTTGTACTTCTTTGGATGTTTCTTGCGGTAGTATTTACGGCTCTTTACCAGCTGTTCAAGCTTCTTTTTGAACATGGCTTTCTCCTTGTTTTGTGCTTTCTGTGCTTCTCGTTTAGCTTTGAGGCGGAGTTCCTCCACTGCTTCGATACAACGCTTGATAATATGGAAGCAGTCGATGACTATGGCCGCATTAGGAAAGGCTTCTGTGACGATAGCAAACATGCTGTCAGAGAAGTCCATGGTGACTTCTTCAACCTGCTCTCGCCGTTCCTGCGGTATCTGCATAAGAACTTTGACAATATCTGAGGCCTTAGTGCCTTTTACAGCAGCTATTAAGGTGTGACGTTTACCATGCCCTTCTTTGTTGGTCAAGAATGTCATCAGATCCTTGTGAAGCATGGTCTCGTCAATGCCCAGCCGTTTGCCTATGTTCTCGGGATGCAGCACCCAGTCCTCTGCATGGCTGGCTTGTTCCCAATGGCGGAAACCGCTCAGGTGGTCCTTGTAAGCACGCTCCAGGTTATTGCCGTCTAACTTAAAGTATAGCCCCAGCGAGCGGGCCGTTATCGGGTAGGTATCCAAATATTTTTTTTAAGACATCAGCAAACTCTTTAGAGTAGCTGGTGTTATCAGCAAGCAACGAGTACCTGTCAAGGATTATGTTTCTGCCTTCTGCCGTTAACCATCTGCGACGTCTGACGTGAAGAACGACCTTGTGATCACGGATAGGAAAGTCGTTTACCTGACGGCTTTCCGTAAAACCATTGGGCTTAAGGTCGTGCCATTCTTCTTCTCGTGCATCTTTTTCGTCAAGATAGATGTGAAGAAGGACACGCTCATTGCCTGTCTCTTCAATAATGCCAGTGTGGTCTTCGTTAACAGCTGTAACGTCGAAGAAATCAAGTATGCCTTTGGGAAGAAGGTAACTTGCCAGAATCTTATAGTCAAATGCTGATTGCTTACTCATGGGTGCAAAGGTAATGCTTATCATAAACATTTAAGCATTAAACAAGAAAATATAGACCTAGACTAAAAAAATAAGCCACGGATATTTGCAACTGTTCCGAAATTAGCTTTTTGTACTTCAGATTCTTCTGTGATTTCCATTCATTTGGGTTTAAAAGAAAAATTCAAAAAAATGCTTCAAGAAGATTTTTACAAAATAGAAGAAAGAGAACTTGAAGCGAATCTTATAACAGAAGTTAGAAATGTTGATTTTGTTAATTCTTGTATTGACCAATATGGTGTTTTGTATTCTAAAGACAAAAAAAAATTAATAAGAGGAGATAAGAATTTAGTTTTTTATACAATAAACAATGAATGCGTTACTATCTGTGACAACGCTTTCAACTCATGTAAATCTTTGAAGAAAATTAATATTCCAAATTCTGTAATTAAAATTGGGAAATACGCCTTTTCTGATTGTTCTGCTTTAACAGAGTTTTTTTTACCTATATCCATTGAATATATTGATGATTATGCTTTCAATGGATGTACCTCTTTAGTAAAAATTTCATTTTCTGAACCAATTGATATAGGGAAGAGAATTTTCAACAATTGTTGCAATTTACAATCTATTTACTATCCTTCCTGGTCTGGAGAAATGGATTTAAAAGAGTATAAAGATTTACTGGATAGGACAAAAGACTATCCGTTTATTAATAATTGGTCATTAAAAGAATTTATAGATATGTACGGACACATTCAAATTAAAAAAGGTATTAATGACTTAGACGGAGATTATTATACACAATTAGTTTTTTATAATGCTATGCGATATACATACGCAGATGATAAATATTACAATGGTAAAGAAATTGAAAATACAAATGATGTCATTAATAATTCCCACTTACTTATCGGACAAGATGACAAGGGAAATTTTTTCTTTTATGACAAAACTTATGACTTTTACCTTCCAGGTATGGAAATTCCATATTGATTGATCTTTATAATTCGCTTTTTTCCTAAGAAAGTCAGACTATTTAAAATTGGTGGTCCTAATAAATTCTACCAATTCTATCAATCTAAAGGTATGTATTCAATATTCAACCTTTGTCTTGCTTAGCAAGGTAAAAAGGTTGATTTTTTTGTAACCTCTCCCCCTAACCCCTCTTTTCCTCCTCCCTCCGCCATGCGCCCCGTTTCTTCGGCATTTTCTCCATGTCGTCGCCCTCCTTCTCCGCTTCGCTGTCCTTTGCCAAGAGCAATCTCGTGGGCGAGAGCGGCAATTGGATATTCAGCCCAGAACACATTTTGAGGAGTATAGCGGTAACCACCTTGTTTTATCGCGCTTTTTCGCAACCTCTCATTCCTGTCCCTGCTTTCATGAAATAGGTAGATACTATTGTCAGAATTTACGGCAGTGGTAGAGCAGCCATGACAACATCAGGAGTATTCACCGTTCTTATTTCGTGAAACACCGTTTTTTTGAGATACACTTCGATATAGTTGATTATATCATCGGTAGCCGTTTTTATAGCATTACCGCCTTTCCACTTCCCTCTTTCTTTTTGTGTCTTCAATCTCATATTCTTATTTTATCGGTCATCCTCTCCATTTTTTAGTCGGAAGATAGAAATCACTTGAATGTTCTTTTCTTCATTATTCATGTCAGGCGACACCTTTTCAATTTTTCCGTATTTCCATTTTTAAATTTTTATCGTTCGAGCGTTCCACTCCTATGTGCTTTCTGATTTTTCCTTTGCAAAGTTAGCGCAAGCGGCATTATGAAAGGGTCGCGCCACGGCGCTTATCCAAAGATTTTTTCAAAAGTTTTTGGGGCAGGTTTGCCTTGTTCCAAAATCTTTCAAGCCCTGAAGGGTGAAATAATCTTCGTCTATCCCTTGCATACATGCCTTCTACTTGCGCTCCCGAATTGCACGTAAAAATTACAAAAGCACTTCGGTGCTTCACTCTAAGTCGAACAATAAAAATTTTAGATTATGGTTAATACAGTTTTTGAATCGGAATATCGCCTTAACAAAAGAGGTAGAAGAGTTGAACATTCAAGCAATCTCTATCAGGTTGTTATCAATGGAGAGGATGGAGAATATCTTGAATATGAGATCGAAGCCGATTCTTATGCAGAGGCAAGCGCAAAGGCGGAAATGCTCGCAGCGGACGCTATGGTTGACATCACCTATATCGAAGCCTATCTCATTCATTAATCTGATTGTTTCACTTTTAAATATTATAAGTTATGAATACTCCTAATGTTATCTTGGCTGCTAAAGCCGTTAATCTTTATTCTGAAAACAGTATCTGGTTCGTTTATTTCAGCAATGACAGTAATGAGAGGTTTTACTGCAAAAGCGCATATAAGGCGATGCGCCTTATGTTCCTCCTCAAAAAGCGTTCCGGGCTGAACATCTCTGATAATTGTCTCTCTCGCCTCTCTCACGAGATTGCTCTCGGCAAGGCTGCCGCAGCAGCCACGGAGCAGAAGGCGGTCGCCGCCACAGAGGAAATGCCCAAGAAAAGAAGGGGGCGCAAGCCGAAGGCGGAAAAGAGGGCTTAGGCGGAGGGAAGAAGTCCGAATTTCGGACTTCTTCCTTTCTTCCATCGGTCGTGTCCGTTTCTTATCCGTTCCCCACCCACCGCCCTGTTGGAGGACAGCGGTAAATTCTTAATTCTCCAATTCTCAATCGGCTCTGCCGACAACTCTACATTCTACACTCTAAACTCTAAATTCAACTTCCGTCTTTTGATACTAATACTTTCCTTCCTATCTTTGGAAAAAATTCATTATGCTTACAATTTCTTTTTCGCCATCCACTTTCACATTCTCATCGAGTCTGCCGAAGAGAATCCCCATAAAGACTGACGCTCAGTCTGTCGCTGTTTCTGTCCTGTGCTCCGGCTCGGCAGTTTTCCAAACCACTCTCTATCCGTTCAACAATTATGCCTATTTCTATGACCTCCGCTCTATTTTGGAGAATTATCTTACCAAATACAACAGGAGTATAACAAAGTTTCAAATCAAGGCACAGACGGCTTCGGAAACGGCACTGACGAAGGAGGACAGGATCGTGCTTTTCGCTAAAATGTATCTTGAATGGTCTGCCCAAGTTTTCTTGCAGTCCAACTTCCTCACCACGGCGAAGGTGTATCTCATTCCGCGCTCTGCCATCCAGTTTCTTTCTTTTATCCCAACAGCAAACAGCACAATAAAAAAATACACGGATTGTCTTGTTATGGAAAACGGAAAGTCATCGCCTACCATTGAAACTGTCGACGAGGGCACGAGCACCCCAGCTATAGGCACCAACCAGTCCGTGGACATTTCTCCCGAATACATCGCTTCCCGATTGAAGACTAAAGGGAAACTCCTTTCCTTTACCGTTCACCGGGGTGCTCTTGCCAAGACGTTTTATGTCATTGACAAGCAGCCCAACATCATCCTTTCCGTTTACAACGAGTTTATGCAATACGAATATATCTTTCTGTATTGCACTACAAAGCGCATCACCTATTTTGAACGTTCCACTGCTGTCTGCAATGGCGAAACATCTTTTTACGACGACACCACGGATTCTGAATTCGAGGTTGAAACGTCCATGCTGCAATATGATGATGCCGTCCGCATCTCCACTCTTCTTCTCTCGCATTCCGTTTCTCTCGTTACGGACGTCAATGAGGATTATGGTCTCCCCATTATCATCACTGACCTTACCTCTGAAATCTCTGATGCCGACAATGCCACCAACAGCATCAAGTTCAAGTACAAGTTCACCGACAACATCTTCCCGGCTAATGTACCATCCCCAGCTAACCTCTTCACCAATCAATACACCCCACCTTTCGATTAACCATCACCGCCCCCCATTTTCCATCTTTCCATTTTTCAATCTTTCCATCTTCCATGCGTAGCATCCACATCACCACTCTAAAAAAAATCCTCTCCTCCCCCGAACCCGTTGACATCCGTCTCTGGATCAAGAGCGGCGAGATCCAGTTCTGGCGCCGTTGCATCTCCCTTAAATACGACTTCTACAAAGGTACAAGACGAATGAAGCTGCTGGACTCTAATCAAATCCGGCAACTTCGCGATGTGTGCATTTTTGAGGTTAATGGTTTGGAGGTGTATATGTAATAGTTATATCTTGTTAAAGGTTAAATTGAGTAATAGAGTTTCTCGCTAAAAATCTATATTTTTGCATAAAAAGCAATATATTGACTTCATGAAAGATTTAAATCAATTGAAACTTGTATTGGTAAAATGTAAAAAGACCAATAAATGGCTTGCGGAACAGTTGGGTGTTAATCAAACTACCGTCTCTAAATGGTGTACTAATACCACACAGCCCGATTTGGCAACCCTGAAGCGTATTTCAGAGTTACTGAAAGTCAATGTAAGCGAAATAATCAACTTTGACTAAATCGGATAGATATGGGAAATTCTAACTTTAATGAAAATACCAGAGTGCAAGTTCCGGCTGCACTTCATCTATGCAAGTTGGGCTATACCTACTTAGATAACATCAATGCATATGACACCAAGACGAATATCCTGATCGACGTTTTTCTGAATGCAGTGAAACGCCTTAATCCGCCCATGTCAAGTCAAGAGGCATCGCTATTGTTCTCAAAGATTGTAAACATCGCCAACAATGATGATTTGGGGCGCGAGTTTTATCAGATGCTTTCTTCCAATAGTGGAGTGAAACTTATTGACTTTGACAATCCCGACAACAATGATTGGCATGTTACCACGGAGTTTACTTATGAAAATGAGGATACCGAAGATAATTTCCGTCCCGACATCACCTGTTTCGTCAATGGTTTGCCACTGGCTTTTATCGAGGTTAAGAAACCCAATAATCATGAGGGTATTTTGGCGGAGCGCGAGCGCATCAACACCCGCATGAGCAAGGCATGCTTCCGCCGCTTCTTCAACGTTACGCAGTTGATGATATTCTCCAACAACCAGGAATACGACAACGAGAGCCGTGTGCCTATTCAGGGCGCATTCTACTGTTGCTCTGCCAAGGACAAGGCTTTCTTCAATGTGTTCCGGGAGGAGAACAAGTTGTTTGTTCCAAATTTTCCATACAAGAAGATTACGGATGAGGACGAATACAAGGTGCTGAAGCATCGCAACTGCGTGGTCATAAAGAATCTTAAGGAATATCAGACCAACAAGGATGTCAATACTCCCACCAACCGCATCATCACTTCCATGCTCAGCAAGGAGCGTTTTCTCTTTTTGCTTCGCTATGGCATTGCATACGTTGAGCGCAAGGTGGATCTGGAGGACGGTACACAGGGAACAACACTGCAAAAACAGATAATGCGCTATCAGCAGATGTTCGCTTCTTATGCCATCCGCTGTACTTTGAATAATGGGATAAAGAGTGGCATCATCTGGCACACACAGGGTAGCGGCAAGACGGCTCTGGCTTATTACAGTGTCCGTAGCCTTACTGACTTCTTCGCGAAGAAGAATGTCGTGGCCAAGTTCTACTTCATCGTTGACCGCATCGACCTTATGGAACAGGCTACTGACGAGTTTGCCGCTCGCGGTCTTATCGTGCATAATGCCAAGAGCCGTGAGGAACTGATGGCTGACATCGCAAGCCGTTCCATCACACAGAACAATGAAGGAAAGCTGGAAATTATGGTGGTTAACATCCAGAAATTCAAGGAGGACAAGGCGAAGGTGCAGGTAGATGACAGTTACAGTACAAACTTGCAGCGCATATTCTTTATTGACGAGGCGCACCGTGGGTATAACCCTAAGGGCAGCTTCCTTGCCAACTTGCTCGATGCTGACCATAACGCTGTGAAGATTGCGCTTACCGGCACACCGCTTCTGAAGGAGGAACGCGAGTCTTGGCGAGTGTTCGGTGACTATATCCATACATATTACTATGACAAGTCCATCGCTGACGGCTATACCTGCAAACTGATGCGCGAGCCTGTCGAGACCATATACAAGGAGAAGATTGAGGACATTCTCGACAAACTGACGGGAAGTGTGCAGGTTAAGAAGTCTGACATCGACCGCAACAAGATTATCGAGGATGACAGCTATCTCAATGCGTTGCTTGACTATATTATATCTGATTTCCGTCGTTTCCGCAGGGAGCAGAACGACGATTCTGTCGGGGCTATGATTGTTTGCAAGACCAATCCTCAGGCAAGGGAGATGTTCCGTCTGTGGAAGGAGCGGTTCCAGCATGCTGAAAAAATATGGCATCATAAGGAGAAACAGCTCGGGATGGCAGCTGACCCGATGGTTTTGCCTTCCGGTTATCGACCTTTGACGGCTTCGCTTATCCTGCATGACGAGGGAGACAAAATGGAGCGTAAGGAATACATTGAAGGCTTCAAGAAACTGCAGGAGGTGGATGTGCTTATTGTCAACAAGATGCTTCTTACGGGTTTTGACGCTCCGCGTCTGAAGAAGCTCTATCTTGGACGCTCGCTCGATGGACATGATCTTTTGCAGGCTCTTACACGTGTCAACCGACCTTACCATGATTTCAAATATGGCTATGTGGTGGACTTCGTGAACATCAAGGAGAATTTCGATGCCACTAACGACCGCTATCTGCGTGAACTTAACCGCACGACTGATGACGCTGGCATCGGGCAGAACAATATTGCCAATGACGTGATGGTTACCAAAGAGGAGGTGGAAGCCAAGATTAAGCAGGTAAAAAGCGTTCTCTTCAACTTCACCACCGACAATATGGAGGAGTTCCGTAAACAGATTGATGAGATTGACAATAAGGACAGTCTGTATGAGCTTCGCAACACGCTTTCGGAGGCAAAGGCCATTGTCAACCAAGTGCGTTCTTTCGGCGACGAGGAGACAAAACAGAAAATCGCTTCGCTGCCCATAGGTACTATTCCTACGCTTATCACTGAGGTGACACACCGCATAGAGCGTATCAATCTTCTCGAGAACACGGAGCATAAGGCTGACGTGTCGGGCATCATCAATGTGGCTCTCTCGGAACTGGAGTTTGAGTTCAAGAAAGGCATGCCAGAGGAAATGCGCATCATCGTTAACGATATTCGTGAACGGTGTGAGCGTGTACAAGCGGAGTTTGAGGCGAACTTCGACACAAAGGAGGACAAGTACGTTATTCTTGCCGACGAGTTCCGTGAGTATTTCCGCAAAAAGGGATTTGTGCCAAAGGACACTGCTGACGCAAAGGAGAGCATACAGTATATGGACGAGGTGATGAAGAAAATTCGCGAAATCAACCGCCGAAACCGTCTGTTGAAAAGCAAGTATAAGGGCGATGAGCGGTTTGTGCGAATCCACAAGCGCATTGAGGAACAGAACGAAAAACGCGAAAAGCCTATCATCTCTAAACAGGAATATGAGATTGCGGAGAACCTTGCCAACATGAAGCAGGACATTGACCGCATGATTTTCCTCGACATCAACAAACTTGATAATGTTCCGGCTTTCCAGCAGGATGTGCTTGCCATCATCGGCAAGGAACTCCTGAAGATGCACATACGGGCTGACATCAATGATCGCAAGTTCATAAACAACCTTATCACAACTGAATATTTACAACAGCGCAACAGCGCATATTAAGAACAATAATGAGTAATATCAATATATCGGAAGCTACCATAGCCCTCATCGACTCTCTGAAGAGTACCACCGGAGCTTTTGGCTTGGCTGGCACGGGCAGCGAATACAAGATCGTAACGGAGATGTTCCTTTACAAGTTTTTCAACGACAAGTTTGGCTATGAGGCCAAACGCAACGAGGTGTATGGCGAGAGGCTGAGAAAAGCTGAGAAGTGGGATGCCGAATACGACACTTTCACCGAGGATGAGGTGGAGGACTTGTTCAGTTATCTGCCGCACTCTGTGCCGCGCATGAAGCCGGAACATACGCTTTCGCATCTTTACAATTCTGCCACCAAGGGCGACTTCTCTACGTTGCTCGATGCTACGCTCGTTGACATCGCCTCTCTCAATGCCGACACTTTCTCCGTTACCACTTCGGGAAAGAGCAAGGTGAACATCTTCTTCCCGCTGACTACTTATGTCACCGATACACAGAAGCGTGACGAGTTTGCCAAGGCTCTCATGCGTAATGTGGCTTCATTCAACTTTGAGGATGTGTTTGATGAGAAATATGATTTCTTCTCTCATATCTTCGAGTATCTGCTGAAAGGCTTCAACAATGCCGGTGGCGGCAAGTATGCTGAGTATTACACGCCTCGTGCCATTGCGCAGGTGATGGCTCGTCTGCTTGTCGGCGACAATGCTGACCTTCGCGGCATCACTTGCTATGACCCGTCGGCTGGTACTGGTACGCTGCTCATGGCTCTTGCACATCAGATTGGCGAGGACCGCTGCTCTATCTATTCGCAGGATATCTCGGAAAAGTCATCGGAGATGCTTCGTCTTAATCTTATCCTCAACAATTTTGCGGCTTCGCTGCCTAACGTGGTGCAGGGCAACACGCTCACTGAGCCTTCCCACAAGGAGAGCAACGGGGTGCTGAAGAAGTTTGACTTCATCGTCAGCAATCCTCCGTTCAAACTCGATTTTCCGGAGTATCGCGACACGCTCGCAGCCGACACCATCCGCTTCTGGGCTGGTGTGCCTAACGCTGTAAAAAAGGTTGATCCCAACAAACCTAAGATGGCTATCTACACTTGCTTTATCCAGCATCTGCTCAACTCACTCAAGCCTACTGGCAAGGGTGCCATCGTCATTCCTACGGGTTTTATCACTTCTAAGAGTGGTGTGGAGAAGCGCATCTTGCAGCGCATCGTGGACGAGAAATGGGTGTATGGTTGCGTTTCCATGCCGTCCAACGTGTTTGCCACTACGGGTACGAATGTGTCGGTGCTTTTCTTCGACAAGAGTGCAAAGAGCGAAAAGGTGATTCTTATCGACGCAAGCAAACTCGGTGAGGAATACAAGGAGGGCAACAACCAGAAGCGTCGGCTTCGCGACTTCGAGATAGACAAGATTGTCAATACGTTCCAGAACAAGGAGGCGGTGGATGATTTCTCTGTTGCCGTTACTTACGACGAGATTAAGGAAAAAGGTTATAGCTTGTCGGCTGGCCAGTACTTCGACATCAAGATTGATTATGTGGACATCACGGAGGAGGAGTTCAACAAGCGTATGGATAATTACAAGTCTACGCTGAAAGCGCAGTTTGAGGAGAGTCACCGCCTTGAAACGGAGATTCTAAAGCAACTCGACTGCATTTCGTTTGACGCTAACGCTGGAAAGGATACCGAACATGAGTAATGAGATTCAATTCCTGCTCTACAATATGCCGGATGCAGACGGCAAGGTGCAGGTGGTTATCAAGGACGAGACGCTTTGGTGTACGCAAAAGG
>DBKQ01000095.1:24760-25039 GCA_002298545.1 Prevotella sp. UBA746 | reverse complement strand
GGATATCCTCGGTCATGTCCTCCGGGTTCGACGTAGTGAAGCGCACGCGCATCTCCGGAGCCTCGTGAGCCACCATGCGCAGCAGTTCGGCAAACGACACACCGCCCTCGATGCGCTTTCCGGCAGGCGTCAGTCCGTAGCTGTTCACGTTCTGCCCCAGGAGCGTAACCTCCTTGAATCCGCGGTCGCGCAGATCCCTAACCTCCTTCAATATGCTCTCCACATCGCGGGAGCGTTCCCTTCCGCGGGTGTACGGCACGATGCAGTAGTGGCAGAAGT
>DBKQ01000095.1:24338-24710 GCA_002298545.1 Prevotella sp. UBA746 | reverse complement strand
GCACGATGTCGCGGTAGGTCTCCGTAGTAGAGAGTTCGATGTTCATGGCGTTGCCGCCGTTCTCGCATTGGGCGATAAGGTCGGGTAGAGTGAGGTATCCGTCAGGACCGCACACCAGGTTGGCGTGATGGTTTTCGATGAGGTCATCCTTCACTCTCTCCGCCATGCATCCGAGCACGCCGAGAATAAGTTTGCGTCCCTTCTTCTGTTCGGCATGAAGCGTTTCAAGCCTGTTGTAAATCTTGTTTTCGGCATTCTCCCTGATACTGCATGTATTGAGCAGAATAGCATCTGCTTCGTTTTCGTTCTCGCAAAGCTCGTAGCCTGCCATTTGCATAACCGAGGCAACCACCTCGCTGTCTGCCACGTTCA
>DBKQ01000095.1:1320-24261 GCA_002298545.1 Prevotella sp. UBA746 | reverse complement strand
CTGCGAAATTACGAAAATAAAGTGGGATATGCAAAAATAGAGCTGTTTTTCGGAAAATATGGGTGGATAAGGCGTAACGCTCGAAGCGTTTAGGCGTAACGCTTGAAGCGTTTAGGCGAAACACCGGGAGCGTCTCATAGGTACGCTCCCGGTGATGTGGTGTTTTGATGTTTTTTAATATTTAAACGAACTTCCGCCAAGGAATTCCCTGAGAAGGGAAGTCGGCGGCACCTGGCGGTTAGGAATCGGTTTGATGTATTTCAGGAACTTGCGCAGACGGTATGCCTCGCTGTATTCCTCGGAGTCCTCGGGCACCGTCTCGAGCAGCGGTTCCGCCTGCGACTTCAACACGGCGAGTTCGAAGAGCATGGCGGTATTGAACATGGCGTCGGCATTCTCCTGATAAGGGAAAATCCACTTGTTCTCGCCCGCCCTTACCGAAGGCCAGCGGTGTATAGTCTCCTGTGCGCTCACTCCGCGGTATTTGTAGTCGCGGATGATGCGGCGAAGGAGCCGGTTGTCGGTCGTCGGCACATAGTTGTGGCTGTCGAGCAGTATGGTGGTGAATGCCGAGGCGTAGACGCGGAATATCTGACTGTCTGGAATCTGTGCCGTCAGTTCCGGGTTGAGGGCGTGGATGCCTTCCACCACGAGGATGTCGTGTTCCCCCATCTTCAGCTTCTTGCCGCTCCGTTCGCTCTTTCCCGTCTGGAAATTATATTTCGGCAGTTCCACTTCCTTCCCGGCAAAGAGGTCGTTAAGCTGCTGGTTGAGCAGGGGGATGTTGAGGGCATAAAGGCTCTCGTAGTCGTAGTCGCCGTTCTCGTCGCGCGGTGTCTGTTCGCGGTCCACGAAATAGTCGTCGAGCGATACGGGCACAGGTTTTATGCCGTTAGTGAGCAGTTGTATGGAGAGGCGTTTGCATGAAGTAGTCTTTCCGCTCGACGACGGTCCGGCTATCAGCACCATTTTCACTCCCTTCCGCTGAGCAATTTCGTCGGCGATATGCGATATCTTCTTCTCCTGCAGAGCCTCGGAGAGGTTAATGAGGTCGGCAGCCCATCCTTTCTGCACGGCATCGTTGAGGTCGCCGATAGTGCGGAGTCCGATAATGTCCTGCCAGTGGTGGTGTTCCTTGAAAATCTCGAACATCTTGTCTTGTCGAATCAGTTCGCCGAGCACCGACGGGTCTTTGAGCGACGGTATGCGCAGCAGCAGTCCGTCGAAATATTTCTCCAGGCCGAAGAGCGTCAGCTGTCCCGTATTGGTAAGCAACGAGCCATAATAGTAATCCTTGTATCCGTCGATGTCGTAGTATGTAGTATAAAGCGAACCGGTGCTTTTCAGCAGTTTCACTTTCGACGTGGCACCCGCCTTGCCGAAAATCTCCACCGCCTCCTCCGTGGTGCATTCATGTCGGCGTATCGGAATCTTTGCATCTACAATCTCCTGCATGCGTCGGCGCAGCTTGTCGGCAGTATCCTCCGTCACGCTGCCCCCGATGTTAAGGTCGCAGTAGTATCCGTTAGACACGGGAATGTCTATCGTTACGTCGCCTTCGGGATAGATGTCGGCAACCGCCTTGCAGAGCACCATGAAGAGCGTTCGGGTGTATGTGCGCTGGCCCGAAGGAGAGGTGAGGTCGAGGAATTCCACGTCCTTGTTGTGGTACACCCTGTAGTTGAGTCCCTCCACCTTATTGTTGACCTTTGCGCTCACCGGACCGTATTGCATCTTCAGTCCCGAAGCAGAAAAAATATCAGAAAGTGTGCTTCCGATAGCAATGTTTATGACTTTTTTATTATTTTTGCAACGAATTTGTATTACTTGTTTCATTAGTATACAGTTTAAAAGGGTTTACGGTGTAAAGTTACTCCCTTTTTGCGACATTCATGCAACAGCGCATCATAAATAAAATTAAAATATGTCGATTTGGATTTTTTTTAAGATCATTGGATCATTAGCCTTGCTCATCTACGGAATGAAGGCGATGAGTGAGGCACTACAGAAAATGGCGGGTTCGCAACTGCGCCACATCCTCGGTACAATGACCAAGAACCGCTTCACCGGTTTGCTTACCGGTATGTTCGTAACCGCCTCAGTGCAGTCGTCCACGGCGACCACCGTAATGACGGTGTCGTTCGTCAATGCCGGACTGCTCACCCTTGCGCAGGCAATATCGGTGATAATGGGAGCCAACATCGGAACGACGTTCACAGCATGGATTATGACGCTGGGATTCTCGTTCAACATGGCAAACATCGTGTATCCCGTATTCTTCTTCGCCCTTCTGCTGATATACAGAAAGAAACACCGCTACGTGGGCGATTTCCTCTTTGGAGTAGCATTCATGTTTTTCGCCATTTCCACTCTTGGCGCCACAGGCAAGGAAATGGACCTAAGCCATAACCAGTCGGTTATAAGCTTTTTCTCATCATTCGACAAAGACAGTTACCTTACAGTTTTCTCATTCCTCGGCATAGGAACAATACTCACCTTCTGCATGCAGTCGTCGGCAGCGCTGATGGCAATAACGATGGTGCTCTGTTCAAGCGGCGTGCTACCTATATATATGGGTATCGCACTGGTGCTGGGCGAGAACATCGGAACAACCATCACCTCTAACATTGCAGCCATGGGAGCCAACACCCAGGCACGGCGTGCCGCCCTTGCCCATCTGTCGTTCAACGTGTTCGGCGTAATCTGGGTGTTGTGCTGCTTCTATCCGTTCATCGACATGGTGTGCGGTTTTGTCGGTGTTGACCCCAATGCCGACCATATCAACGTGGCTCGCCTGTCGGTGGTGCTTGCCGCCTTCCACACCACGTTCAACGTATGCAACACGGCAGTGCTCATCTGGTTCATCCCGCAGATGGAAAAATTCGTTTGCACCATCATCAAGCCAAACGCCAGCAAGGACGAAGACGACTTCCGTCTGCGCTACATCGGCGGCAGCACGCTCATGGCAACTCCGGAGCTCTCGGTGTTGGAGGCAAGAAAAGAGATACAGTCGTTTGCCGACCGCATCCAGCGCATGTTCTCAATGGTTAGAGAGCTGCTCGGCGTGAAGAACGACAGCGATTTCGTGAAGCTCTTCACCCGCATAGAGAAATACGAGGGCATCTCCGACAATATGGAAATAGAGATAGCAAAGTATCTCGACAAGGTTAGCGACTCCCACTTGAGCGACGAGACGAAAGCTAAGATACGTGCCATGCTGCGCGAGATATCCGAGATTGAGAGTATAGGCGACAGCTGCTACAACATTGCTCGCACGCTGAACCGCAAGGAGCGCGGCAAGGAAGACTTCACGGAGAAGCAGTATGAACACCTTCACCAGATGTTTGAGCTTACCGACGACAGTCTGACGCAGATGAACGTGATGCTCTCCGGAAGGAGGGACGACCTCGACGTGAACCGCTCGTTCAACATCGAGAACGAGATTAACAACTACCGCACTCAGCTGAAGAGCCAGAACATCAGCGACGTGAACAACCACGAGTACACCTACGCCATCGGCACCATGTATATGGACATTGTAAGCGAATGCGAGAAACTCGGCGACTATGTAATAAATGTTGTAGAGGCGCGCATGGGAACAAAGCAGCGCGAGGCGTAAGGTTATATGATAAATTCCCTTTGTTGAAAGGTTATGTGCCTTTAAGACAAAGGGATTTTTTTGTGCTTATTCTGCCAAGCCGACATGAAAAGATGCTGATTTGGCAAAATAGTACTTCCTTATTTTGCCAAATCGAACCTTTTAAGTATCTTTGCGGCAGAATAAACAATCTATAAAGCTAATGCAAAAGATAATAGGTCGCACTTTGGAAAGAGTGGAATTACAGGAAATATACGAATCAGGAAGACCAGAACTCGTAGTTGTTTACGGTCGCCGACGTGTTGGAAAGACATTTTTGATTAGAGAGCAATTTAACGGACAATTTGCTTTCTATCATACAGGTTTGTCCCAACAAGAGATAGACGCAACAAGCCAAAAAGAAGGGCAACTTCAGAATTTTGCCTCTTCGCTTCGCCATTATGGCAAGACCGAACAAAAGACTCCAACGGATTGGTTGACAGCTTTTGACGATTTACGCTCTCTCTTGGAAGAAAAAATGCAAGCTGCCCCAGAGCAAAGACAAGTAGTCTTTATAGATGAATTACCATGGATGGATACCCCTCGTTCTGGATTTCTTTCTGCGTTAGAACATTTTTGGAATGGTTGGGGTGCCGGGCAAACTTCGCTAATGCTCATAGTTTGCGGTTCTGCCACAGCATGGATTTCCGATCATCTCCTGCATAACAAGGGAGGACTCTACGACAGGAAAACAAGAGAAATCAAACTTCATCCATTCACATTGCATGAAGCTGAATTATACTATCAAGAACAAGGCATAGAACTTGACAGATATGCCCAAATGCAACTTTATATGATGCTTGGTGGCATACCTTATTATATGTCTTTCGTCCACAAGGGATACAGCGTAGAACAGACCATGTACTATTTATTTGTACAACACAATGCAAAACTTGGCGATGAGCTGGAGCAATTATTCATGTCGCTGTTCACCAATCATCAAGACTGCATGAAAATAGTTCGCCTCCTTGCCAATCGTAAAAGTGGCTATACAAGAAAGGAAATTGCAGAAAAAACGGGTGTGCCATACGGTGGCGGACTGACCAAGACATTGAAGGCATTAGCAGAAAGCGACTTTATCCAAAAATACGTATATTATGGCCTTCCTGCCAAGGAAGAAAGATTTCGTCTCATCGACTTCTACTCCTTGTTTGCTTTGACCGTCGTCCGCAAGAAAACATCTCCAGATGCTGATGTATGGAGAGGGCAGTTCGACAAGCGTACAATGGAAACTTGGTATGGCTTTGCTTTCGAGGCATTGTGTTGGAATCATATACCTCAGATCAAACAAGCTCTGGGTATTCCTTCAGTACACACTGTGGAATATTCCTGGCGTGCAGAAAAGAATGATGAGCACCCAGGAGCCCAGATAGACTTGCTGATACGCCGAGCCGACAGAATCATCAATCTTTGCGAGATGAAATTCTGTGTAGGAGATTATATCATAGACAATACGGAAGCCAACAATATCCGCAATAAAATTGCCGTTTATCAACAACTCACTCGCAGCAAGGAAGCAATACATCCTACAATTGTCACAACCTACGGATTGGTTGCGAATAAATATAGTCATTCCATACAGAAAGTAATAACAATGGATGACTTGTTTGGAAAAAATTAAATCTTTATAGACGCAAATGAAAGATCCTTATATTTTGAACGATTTGGTAGGATATCCGTTTAATTGGAAATATCCTCCTAAGGGTAATCTTCATCGAAGGGAAGCCACTGTTTTTCCTTGTTGATGAATTAGAGGACTACGAGACAATGTAGTTCGTCTTATTGTGGCAAATGATAAAGAGAGGTATAACCCGTATGATGAGTTGTACCTCTCTTTTTGCTTTTATAGCTTCTACTCCACCATCTCGCTATACATCGCATAGCGACTTGCTCCTACTATATATAAAGGTGTCGGGAGCATCTATCAGATAGGCATTGATATGGCTCACCTCTTTCATTTGTCCATTCTCAAACAGGTATTTCTTCTTATGCTTCACATACGAGAATCCAACCACTACTACATGGACATGGGCTTTGAGCGAAGCCTCGCTGTCCCAGCGGAAGGTGCGATGGGCGAAGTTGATGCAAATGCCTTCGGCAAAGAGAGGTTGCCAAAGGTTTGCCACTTGCTCGCCTTGCGAAATGGAGTTGGTAGAGACAAGAGTAGCCTCTACATGAGTACCTTTGGAAAAGCTGCACCAGTGCCATGCGCATGTCTTCCGTCTGGTAGTCATAAGTCCCGGTTTTAGTTCAGTCCGCTTAGGCCTATTTAGAAATGCATTAATCTGAAAGACTTCCGTCTTATTTCTTTTCCTTCTTCTCGTCGTCGGCAATGCTGAAGTCGAGCTGTTTCTTCTCCATGTTCGCCTTGGCAACCTGTATGCGGATAGGGTCGCCGAGCTGGTATTTGCTGTGGTGGCGACGGCCAACGAGACAGTAGTTGCGCTCGTCGAAGTCGTAGTAGTCGCCCTTCAGGTCGCGCAGCGGCACCATGCCCTCGCAGTGGTTCTCGTCAATCTCGCAGTAGATACCGAAGGAAGTTATTCCGCTGATATGCGCGTCATAGGTGTTGCCGACCTTATCGGCCATAAACTCCACCATCTTGTATTTTATACTGTCGCGTTCGGCATTCTGTGCTATCTGCTCCATCTCGCTCGAGTGCTCGCAGAGCTCCTCGTAGTGCTCCTTGTTGGCAGAGCGCCCGCCGTTCTGATAGCGGGTAAGGAGGCGGTGGACCATAGTGTCGGGATAGCGGCGTATAGGACTGGTGAAGTGGGTGTAGTATTCAAAAGCCAGTCCGTAGTGCCCTATATTGTGTATACTGTATTTAGCCTTCATCATGGCGCGCAGAGCCACGGTCTCGATAACCTTCTGCTCCTTCTTGCCGTTACACTCGTCGAGCAGCGAGTTGAGGCTCTTTGTTATTGCCCCCTTCGTGCCGTCGGTCTTCACCTTGTATCCGAATTTCACTACAAACTGTCTGAGTGTTTCCAGCTTCGTAGGGTCCGGCATGTCGTGGATACGATAGGGTAGAGTCTTCGGCTTCTTGCCCTTTGCCACCTTTCCGATGCTCTCCGCCACGGTGCGGTTGGCAAGCAGCATAAACTCCTCCACGAGTTTGTTGGCATCCTTAGCCACCTTGAAGTAGCAGCGCACGGGCTTTCCTTTTTCGTCAACGTCGAAGTGGAGTTCCTCGCGGTCGAACTTCACGGAGCCGTGCTTGAACCTTGCGGCGCGCAGCTTCTTGGCAATCCTGTCGAGCATCACGAGCTCCGGGGCATAATCCCCCTTATACTGCTGTCCGGCAGGCAAGGCAGGAGCCGGTTCGCCCGACCCGTCAACCACTCCGTTATCCTCGAGAATCTTCTGCACCTCCTCGTAGCAGAATCTGCGGTCGCTCTTTATCACGCAGTGGCGCAGTCGCCAGTTTAGCACCTCTCCGTCCTCGTTCATGTCGAAGATAACACTGTATGTAAGCTTCTCCTCGTTCGGTCGGAGCGAGCAGATAAAGTTGCAGAGCCTTTCCGGCAGCATCGGTATGGTGCGGTCTACGAGATAAATGCTCGTGGCGCGCTTCACAGCCTCCTTGTCGATTATGGAGCCTTCGGTAACATAGTGCGACACGTCGGCGATATGTACTCCAACCTCCCAGACGCCCTTTTTGAGCTGACGGATAGAGAGGGCATCGTCGAAGTCCTTGGCGTCGTGCGGGTCGATGGTAAATGTAGTAACGTCGCGGAAGTCCTCGCGCTCCTTGTAGTCCTGTTCCGTGATGGTAGGGTCGATTTTCTCGGCAGCCTCTTCCACGTTCTTCGGATATTTGTATGGCAGGTTATACTGAGCCAGGATGGAGTTCATCTCCACATCGTTGTCGCCGGTCTCCCCGAGTACGTCTACAACCTCGCCAATCAAGCTCTTGTTGTCCTTCGTAGGCCATTGCGTAATCTTCACCACAGCCTTCTCGTTTGTCTTTCCCCCCTTCAGCTTGCGCTTCGGTATGATGATGTCTTGGGCGAAGATATTGCCGTCGGACACGAGGAAGGCGAAATCCTTCTCCACCCGCAACTTGCCCACGAAGGTATCCTTTGCCCTCTTCAGAATGCTCGTTACCATTGCCTCGCGGATATGGTTCTTGCGCCGTGCCATGATGGTAAACTGCACCTTGTCGCCGGTGAGTGCGAACATGGAATTGCGCTCTGCCACGAAGATAGGAGCCGCTCCGTCGTCGGGCACAACGGTGTTCTTTCCGTTCGGCTTTCGCTGGAACGTGCCCTCCTGCACCTGGCCGTTCATGTTGAGCTGGTAGGCGCTGTCGCCTTTCCTTACGAGGAAGTCGTCCCACGCCATCTCTTCCATTACGTCCACTGCGAGCATCTTTGCCGGATGAGTGTCGAGACGGAGAGCCTTGAAGATTTCCTTGAAACTGTGTTTTTTATCCGGATTCTGCATAAAGAAGTCTTGTAGCCTCTCAGCCATCTGCTTCTTGTTTATTCTTTTTTTCTTTCCACCTTTTGCCATAGTTGTATATGTTTGCAAGGAGGCGTACGAGTGCTTGTGTGTCCGCCGCCTTTGGGTTAGTATTAGTATTCTTGTTGCGAAGTTATAAAAAAAATCCCGTTCCATAATACTTGGAGTTCGATTTGTGTTCGTTTTGTTACAATTATTTAGCATATTGTTGTTCAACATTCCTGCTGAACCGTTTTTTTTTATACATTCCGTTATATTCACTCGCTCTGTATTATTTGAATAGCGTTTAATGGCAAGAAGGTTTTCTTTGTCGCAGACAAGAAGTAAAAAATTACAAGATCAAATACTAAATAAGTTATTTCCAAGTTTGAAATAAAGATTTCTAAGTTTGAAATGATTATTTCCAAGTTAGAAATAAATATTGCTAAGTTTGAAATAAAGAATTTAATGCGGTTCTTCATTTTTATTGTACGCTTGAAAATGATAGTTCTGATCAACAATAAAAGATGTACAATGTAGTAGGTGCGTTGTCTCACCGCACAGCAGCAAGAACTTTATGACTATTTATAGTAGATACATTTTCTCATTGTGCGGTGAGACACCGNNACCGCACCTACTATGATTTCCAATCATACAGGTTGAATTGTTTTTTTTTAAACTAATCACAAAGCTGAGTTTATTCTTTGGTGAAAAAAAGAGTCTGCCGGAAGAATATCCCACAGACTCTTTGATATTTGCGCTTGTGTTTATAGTATGACTGAAAAACTCACTATACACAAATGCGTTAAACAGTCATACAATATGTGTGTCGTGTTGTCGGTTGCAAAAGTAATGCTTTTAATCTAATATACGAAATACTTAATGATAAAATGTTATATCTATGTTGTAAAATCTTTCAATTTTATGTGTAAATGTGTTGTATAACATAAAAACAAGAACTTTTTCGTCGTTATTGTGAAAAACTGAAACATGGCAGCTTTATGTCTTTAGGGATTTCCCTATTAAAGTTTATGGATTTTATATTTGCATTTTTATTTGTGATGGTGTAAATTTGCATCGTGTTAATCAAAGGCGGACTTCCCGGAATTATTCGGGGTTGCCATTTACAAACCTTTAAAGACATACTTCATTATGAAAAAGCTATACACAATCTTTGCTGTCCTGATGATGGCATTTATGGTTACAACAATTACGAGTTGCGACGATGATGAGAATATTGCATACAACCTTGCAGGCGTATGGCAGGGAAATATGTATATACAGAGTGAATACAACGGCAGGGTATACAAGGCAAGCTCCTCCGTACTGGCTTTCGACAAGGATCCATACAGATATGCCAAGGGTACCGGTTACTGGATTGACTACTACAGCAATGCGCCTTGGGACTATTATTCCAGCCGCATTGACTGGCAGGTATATAACGGAGAGATTCAGATTTACTCGCGCAAGGAAGGGGTAACTTATTATATCTCTCAGTATAGTATGGACGACTACTACTTTACGGGGTATATCGATGACGGAAGGAATACTCAGTATTTCAGACTCAGAAAGACTTCATCGCCAGACTGGGGTGATTACGACTGGAACGGATACGACTGGGACGATGACTACTATTATGCTCCGGCAATGCCGAAGGCTAAAGGCAACAACCAGGCTCAGATGCCGGTAAGAAGTGTCAGTCCTAAGGAATAGGATTATAACAAACAAAAAATATAACAACAATGAACGCAAAAAGATTTTTCACAATGATTATCGCCGTGGTGCTAACATCAGTATGCGCCGTGGCAGGAACTGACAAGTTCACTCTAACAGATGTTACCTATCCGAATGTTGAGAGCAGCAACACCGAATACTGTCGCATAGCATCTGTTACTTATGGCAGTACGATAACGATGGTTAAGCTGGTTTACAATACGGCAAAGGTGGATTTTGTGAATACAAAAAATATTGCTCTTGTTGACCAGACGAACAACAAGACTTATAAGTTGAAGTTCATAAAGGGACTTACCGACGCCGACAAGATGGAATTTGACGGACAGCGCTTTATAACTCTCGTGTTCCCGAAGCTGAAGAAGAACCCTACGGCAGTGAATATCGTTGAGGCAGACGGAAACGGATTCCAGTTCTATGGCGTTGACCTGACGCAAAGCGGACCGGTAAAGAGCGTCTTCGACAAGGATGCTCTGGAGAAGGAGCTCAACAAGAATTATGGAAACGGTATGAAGTTTAAGGAAGTGGAACAATAAAAAATCCCCGGGCGAAACAATTCGTCTGGGGATTTTCCATTTTTAGCTTTATTGTTGTTTATTTAAAGTATCTCTTGTAGAGACCCTCGAAGCCGGCGCAGTGGCGAGCCTCGTCCTTAGCCATTTCATGAACGGTATCGTGAGTAGCGTCCATGCCGGCAGCCTTTGCGTTGCGGGCGATACGGAACTTGTCGGCACAAGCGCCGCGCTCTGCAGCGATACGAGCCTCAAGGTTACTCTTTGTATCCTTCAGAACATCGCCAAGGAGCTCTGCAAATTTAGAAGCGTGCTCTGCTTCCTCGAAAGCGTAACGCTTGAAAGCCTCGGCAATCTCAGGGTAGCCCTCGCGGTCAGCCTGACGGCTCATGGCAAGATACATGCCGACTTCGCCACACTCACCATTGAAGTGGGTCTCCAAGTCCTTGATCATCTCTGCGTCAGCATTCTCCTTGCGTGCAGCAGCAAGTTCGTGAACTGTAGCAAACTCTTCCTCCTCGCCTTCTTTCATTTCCTTGAACTTTGAAGCTGGAGCTTTGCAAACCGGGCACTGCTCTGGAGCAGCGTCACCCTCATAAACGTAACCGCAAACGGTGCAGATAAATTTCTTCTTCATAATGTTTTGTATTTTTTTGTTTTGTATTACTTATTGAAGGTCCTCCTCGCATTTGTCTTGTCTCTTCGGACAGAATGTGTTTCCCTTCTTGTTTGATGCAAAGTTATGCAAAAAAGAAATCGGCTCAAAGTTTTATCCAATTGTTTTTTTCTATCATCATATAAATATCATTTATAATGCTTATTCTCATGAAGTCGTTGGCGCTCTATTTCATCGGAGAGTCTTACTCTATCTCATCGGAGAATATCAGCCTTTTTCCCGTCGTTGGATGACGGAAACTGAGATATTCGGCATGGAGCATCAGTCGGTTACCGGAGGGGTGTCCATACAGTCGGTCGCCCGATATCGGCATGGCAAGTCCGTCGGCATGGGCGCAATGCACCCGCAGCTGGTGTGTCCTGCCGGTATGGGGGATGAGTTTTATGTAAGTCTTCTCGTTGTCTGTTCGCTCTACCGTATATTCCGTAACGGCAGTCTTTCCGCCTTCCCTGTCTACCACCTGTCGCGGACGGTCGTTCTCGTCTGCCGACAGCGGCAGGCGGATAAAGCCGTGGCGCGGAATGTCTGCCGTGCCGTCGAGCACTGCCGTGTACCGTTTCTCCACTTCGCGGGCGGCAAACTGTTCGTGAAGCCGTCGCAGAGACTCTTCGTTCCTTGCCACAACGAGCAGTCCGCTGGTGTCCATATCCAGTCGGTGGGCAGGCATATAGTATCCGTCTCCCAATTCCTTCTTCAGCACGTCGGCCACGCACTCCCTCTCGACAAGTCCCGGCATCGACAACATTCCCGACGGTTTGCTCACTACAACGATATCCTCGTCTTCGTATTTTATCGTCAGAGCCATGCTGCTGTTGCCCGAGTCGTGAGGGTCGGGATCAACGTCGAGTCCCTGTAGCATAAACCCGAGTATCGGCTTGCATTTGCTTCGGCATGCAGGATAGAAGTGAAGGTGGTGGCGTATCTCGCGCTTCGGCGACTGTCCCCACCAGAATTCAGCCATGCAGAGTGGATTCATGTTTTGCTGATAGGCATACTGTAATAGTTTCGGTGCACAGCAGTCGCCGGCTCCCGACGGCGGTACTCCCTGTGGGGTATCGGCAAAGATGCGGCAAAGGTTACGGTGCTCACCCTTGGCATTCAGCATGTCATACTGCCGGAAGAGCCAATGCTGAAGGGAGTCGGAGAGAGTCTTTCTTTTTTTCTTCAAATGGGATATTGCCGTTTCCTTATCTTCCACCGACTTCTTTATCTCATCGATAGTTTCCTGGTTGCGTTTCCTAATTCTCTTCAGTTCCGCCTTTTGGTATTGACTCTCGCGTATCATCTCGGCTTCAATATCATCCGACAGCGGCTCGGAACCTTTTCTCAGCTCGTCTCTTCTATCCTTCGAGGCAGCCATTAATGCCTTGAACTCCGAGATTTCCTCTTCTGCCTTTTTCTCGGCGTCGCTTAGTTTATGTCGCAGCGATATGAGTTCTTCGTCATTCTGTAATGTCTTTATCTCATCATTTATTGCCGATATTTCCCGTTCATGAGTCTTGAAATATCCGTCGGGCTGCTGACTGTCGTATACCGGAGGCACAAAATACGGTAAGTCGTTTCGTCCGGCGAGAAGTCCTGAATAAGCAGCAAGGAACCCGATACTTCCTTTAGCATCCCTTACTACCAGTACGCCGAACATCTTTCCCCTTTCTGTCTCTTCCTTCCATTCCACCTTGCTGCCGATATACTCCCGTAGCTGTTCTACCGCCTTTATGCAAAGGGGATGCGGAGTATAGTTGAAGGGATATGTAAAGCGTTGTGGAGGGGTTATATCCGTATTCAATAAATGAAATCTTTTCATATTTTCCTTTTCCGATAATTTTTAAGTATATGGGCAGCATCATTTGCATTACTTCGAAAACCATTTTGTAATGATATCTGCTGATTGAAACTGATGAAAAAAATGAAGCATGTACGACTTCCCTCAAGCCACACATGCTTATACCTGCTCAATTAATACTAACTAACAATATTCCTTTTATCTTGTGCCGTCTTCCTATTCGGGAAGAACAGCCGATATATCTGCTATCTTGCTTAAAAGCAATGCAAAGATATTAAAGTCCATTCCCTGTCGGCTATATTAACTGATAAAAAAATATGACTTTTTGATAAAAGACTTCCTTTGTAAGCGTCATATATAGCAGAAGTATTGTTGGTTGACAAGCGGAGTTGACAAAATCATCTTGTCAATAAGCTATAACTTCATGTTGGCGTGTATACGTTATTTATATTATTGTATATACGCTATTTATATTGTTTTTATATACGCTATTGATATTGTTGTGTATATGTTATTCGAGAGTAACCTTTTCTACATCAACATTCTCGTGAAGGAACAGCTGTGCAGACTCCTGAAACTTGTCGGTGCTCTCGGTGGTGAGATAATGGCAAGTTCCGTTTTTTGAGCATTTCTTCTCCATTTCGGGGTGACGGTTTAGGTAATCCTTCAAGCTGTTTGCCACATACTCCCCTTGTGGAATAATTCTCACGCCACGCGGCACATATTTAAGTATTTTGCCAATAAGCAGAGGATAGTGGGTGCAGCCAAGGATGATGGAGTCTATTTGCGGGTCTTTGCGTAACAGGTTGCTCACGCGCTTCTCCACGAAATAGTCGGCACCCGGACTGTCATACTCGTTGTTTTCAATCAGCGGCACCCACATAGGGCACGGCTCGCCCGTTACCGTGATGTCGGGATACAGCTTCTGTATCTCCAGCACATAGCTTTCGCTCTTTATCGTGCCCACGGTGGCAAAGATGCCAACATGGCGCGTCTGGGTTATTTTCCCGATACATTCCGCCGTGGGGCGTATTACGCCGAGAACTCTCCTTTCCGGGTCAATCTTCGGCAGGTCGTTTTGCTGAATGCTTCTCAGAGCCTTTGCCGATGCCGTATTGCAGGCGAGAATAACAAGGTGGCAACCCATACTGAAGAGTTTCTGTACTGCTTCGAGCGTAAACTGATACACTATGTCGAAAGAGCGCGGACCATACGGAGCGCGCGCATTGTCGCCAAGATACAGATAGTCGTATTGCGGCAGCATCTGTCGCATCTGGTGAAGGATAGTGAGTCCGCCGTATCCAGAGTCGAACACTCCTATAGGTCCGGAAATATCTGAGAGTTTCATAATTGTTTTTTTATAAAAATGACCTAATATCGATGTTGTTCAGATATTAAAAGTAATCTAATATCGTTGTTGTTCCGATAGAGGTTGATGATTATTTCACGGCATCCTCAATCAAGACGCTGATGTCGTCGCCCTTAGTGCTGTCAACATACGGACAGGCATTGTTGTCGGTGTTGAGGATAAAGGCATAGCCACGCTCGGCACCGATTTTCTTTACCGCAGCATTCAGTTTGTTCTTGAGCGGAGTGTAGGCATCGTCCTCAGCCTGCTTGAGCAGTCGCTTCGCTTCCTCCTTGAATTTCAGGTTCTTTTGCAGCATTTCCTGTAGCTCAGCCTGTCGCTTGTCGAGAATGGCTGGTGCAAGAGAACGCTGGTTTTCGAGAAAGTCTTCGTATTTAGCATTAAACTCGTTCTCGGCACGCTTAATCTCGTTGTCATACTGTGTGCGCAGCTTGTCAACATTGACAAGAGCCAGTCCGTAATCGGGCATAGACTTCAGTGCAGTATCATAACTGAAATAAGCGAATTTCAGTTCCTGTGCATTTGCCATTGCGGCAAAAACTATGGCAAAGAGCAAGAGAATAGTCTTTTTCATTTCTTTTCTTGGATCTAAATTATACTTTTCTTGGATCTAAATTATACCTTTACCCTTTTAAAGGTAGTGTTCCCCTTAAAAACAAAAATGTGTCAAAAGCAAGGAGCAATCAAGCGCAATCCCAACTTTTGACACACTCCGTATCAGATATGCGTAAGTCAAATACTCTATATGCAAGTATATCTTACTTCACTTTGAAGTATATCTTACTTCAGCTTGTTCATCTCAGCCTTTACCTCAGCAGTAACGTCCTTGCTCAGAGTCTCGCTGATATAAGGAATGCCGCTTGATACATCCATGATATAAACATATCCGCCTGCCTTGCCTACATTCTTGATTGCGTTCTGCAGTTTTGAGATAATCGGCTGCATCTTCTCCTGCTGGAGTTTCTGCAGAGCCTGGCTGTTGTCCTGCTGAGCCTGCTGGAATTTCTGGTATAGACCCTGTAGTTCAGCCTCAGTTTCCTTGCGCTTAGTGTCGTTCATTGTAGAAGCACTCTTGTCGTATGCCTCAGCCTTGGTCTGGATTTCCTTCTGCATAGCCTGCAAGTCGTTGTCGAAAGCCTTAGCCTGTCCCTCTACCTCGGCACGTGCCTTTACATATTCAGGAAGACTCTCGATTACAGTTTGAGAGTTGATGTGTCCGAATTTCTGTGCGAAGGTTGCTATTGGAGCAAACAGCATCAGCATTAAAATCAGTTTCTTCATTTTCTTGTTTATTTGTTTGTTATTAATATTATTCCTATTTGTTATTAATATTTATTCTTTCTTTAATTGCGACGTTTCCGTACTTTTGTGCCGTACAAATCTTTTGTTGGCAGTATAGTATTATTTCTGTATCTTAACAGATAGCGGATGCAAATGTAATATGTTTTTTATTTCCTACCAAATTAATTTGCAGAATAGCCGAGTTTTGTTAGCACTTCGTTGCTGATGTCCACCTTTGGCGAAGCAAAGATGATACCCGTGTCGGAAGCTCTGTCGAGCACGAGCGAATATCCGCGCAGGTCGC
Source organism: Prevotella sp. UBA746 (assembly GCA_002298545.1). Classification (GTDB taxonomy): domain Bacteria; phylum Bacteroidota; class Bacteroidia; order Bacteroidales; family Bacteroidaceae; genus Prevotella. Next base: position 8,522 of record DBKQ01000095.1, on the reverse strand, counting down.
TGATATCCTTCACTGCATTGTAGATTTCCTCCTGTATAGGCGTCATCAGGCTGGTGCGTTTCTTGTATAGCTCACCCTCCGGTCCGAAGTATTTCTTTTTCAGTTCGCTTGCTTCCTTCTCTTTATTGAGGATAGCCTCCTGGCGGGCTTTCTTCTGTTCCTGTGAGAGGAATACCGACTCGTTCTGGTAGTTCTTATACATTGTCTGTACCTCGGTACCGATGGCATCGACCTCAGCCTGCCATTTCTTTGCAACCTGCGAGAGTTGTTCGTTGGCACGCTCGTATGCCGGGATGTTCTTCAGGATATAATCCATGTCGACAAGAGCGAACTTCTGTGCGCTCATGCCTATTGCTGATAACAGCATTACTGCGATAAATAGTATTTTTTTCATAATTGAAGCCTCTCCCCCGCGCCGCAAGCGGCTTCCCCCTCCCCACGGGGAGGGGAGTGATATGCCTGAATGCATAGAGGGGTGTTATAATTGTTTTTATTATTAATCTTGTTGTTATATTGTTACAGATAATAATCTTGTTGTTATATTATATCTGTTACAGATGCTTTTTTATTATAGTTGTCAAACCTTACAGCTATCTTGTATGAACTCAATCATCACAGTATTCTTCAAGCTCTCTCGCATACTACTCCCCTCCCTATGGGGGAGGGGGAAGCCGCTCATAGAGCGGCAAGGGGGAGAGGCTTTAGAATTCCTGTCCCAATATGAAGTGGAACTGCGAACCGCCCTTCTTGTAAGAGCTGCCGTTGAGAACCTTGTCGAAGCCATAAGCCCAGTCGATACCCATAAGTCCGACCATAGGCAGATAGATTCTAACACCGATACCGGCAGAACGCTTCATGTCGAACGGATTGAATTTCTTGGTGTCGCTCCATGCATTACCCGCCTCAAGGAAGGTAAGACCGTAAATAGTGGTGTTACCAAGTAGGAACGGATAGCGAAGCTCCATAGTGAAGCGGTCGTATGCGTAGCTGTTGTAACCAACGGTACCATTCTCGTATCCACGCAATCCGATAGTCTCCTCAGCATATCCAGAAGAGTATCCGCTCATACCGTCACCGCCGACGTAGTAAGTCTCAAACGGTGATTTCTTGTGCTTGTTGTATGAACCGAGGAGTCCCATCTCGGCACGAGTCATAAGTACGAGACACTTCTGTCCGTTAGTGAGCGATGTAAACATACGAGCCTTGAACTTCCACTTGTGGTATTCAACCCAGCGGTATTTTTCCTGTTGCTCCGCCTTGTAGTTAGGCGATTGCGGGTTAGTGGCAAGATGTTCATAATCCTTCTTCTGGAACTTCGACCATGGCGGAGTAACCGTTACCGATGCCATGAACTCTGAACCGCGGCGCGGGAAGAGCTGGTTGTCGGTAGATGTACGCGACAGCGAGAGGCTCAGGTTAAGGTTGTTGCAGTTTCCGTCGCTAACGATGAAGTACTGCCAGTTTTTCAGCATATATCTCTGGTAAGAGAGTTCAGCCGAGAGTTGGAAGTAGTCGTCAGGCCAGCGCAGGCGCTTACCCCATCCGACAGACACTCCGAAGAGTTCCACGTATTTGTCTGGGTCGAGATAGTTCTCGTAGTTATAGTTGTAAGAGCTACCGTAACCGTAGTAGTTATAGTAGTAGTTGTTCATAAGCGCCGAGTTGTAGTAGTTGCTGTTCACGTCGGTCTGCTTAGAGAAGTAAGCTCCCACTGTGAACTGAATCGGTCGCTTGCCTCCGAACCAATTTGTAGAGTAAGAGGCGTTGTACGACTGATAGTAAGAACCGTTGGTCTGAGCGCCGAGCGAGAGAGTCTCGCCGTCGCCGATAGGCATTATTCCGCGGTGCTCACGGTTTTTGTTGAACAGGTTTCGCATAGAGAAGTTGTTCAGTTTCAGTCCGATGCGTCCGATGACACCCGTCTGTCCCCATCCGAGCGAGAATTCAATCTGGTCGTTAGACTTCTGTACGAGATTCCAGTTGATGTCTACCGTACCGTCTTCGTAGTTAGGCTGCACATCCGGGTTCACCTGCTCCGGGTCGAAGTGTCCCATAGATGCAAGCTCACGTGCAGAGCGCTGCAAGGCGTCTTTAGAGAAGAGGTCGCCCGGCTTTGTGCGCAGCTCGCGGCGGATAACGTTCTCATAGAGACGCGTGTTACCATTGATGCGCACGCGACTGATGTGAGCCTGTTGTCCCTCGTAGATACGCATCTCCAGGTCGATGGAGTCGCCCACGATGTTCACCTCCGTAGGAGTAAGACTATAGAAGAGGTAACCGTCGTTCCAATAGTTGTTTCCAACGGCATCCTCGTCTTCCGAGAGACGCTTGTTCAAGAGTTTCTGGTTGTACACATCACCTTTCTTCATTCCGAGCACACGGCTCAGATATTCGGTAGTGAAGACGGTGTTTCCCACCCATGTGATATTGCGAATGTAGTATTTCTTTCCTTCGTTAATCTTGATGAACACGTTGACATGTTTCGGGTCGTTGTTCCACACACTGTCTTCCAGAATCTCCGCATCGCGGAATCCCAGTTCGTAGTATTTGTCGATAAGTTTCTGCTTGCCCTCTTTATATCTTTCAGGAGTAAACTTAGTAGATTTCATGAAGCTCGAGAGTTTTCCGGCTTCGCGTATTTTCCCGAGGGCACCTTTAGAGAACAGTCCTCCCTTTATTTTCTTTGTAGACACCTGTTTGTTGCCCTCAAGGAAGATGTTTCTAACCTTAATCTTCTCCTTCTTGTCAACATCGACATTCAGGATTACGTGGTTCTTGTTAGAAAGGTCGTCGACCTGAGTGATAGTAATCTCGGCATTGTTGAATCCCTTGTCGTGGAAATAGTTTCCGGCAAGCGTCTTGGCACGGTCAATCATGTTAGGAGTAATCTGACTACCCTTGAGCAGTCCGAGTTTCGTCTCGAGGTCTTCGCGTTCCGACTTTTTCACTCCTGTGTAGTTGATGACCGACACACGGGGACGTGTGGCGAGATAGAAGTGCAAATAAAGCTTGTCGCCCACGATAGAGTCGGCAGCCACAGTCACTTTAGAGAACAGACCGTGTCGCCAGTAGCGCTTCACGGCATCCGTAATCTCCTGTCCCGGTACGGTAACCTCCTGTCCGACAGACAGTCCGGAGATACCTGTAAGCATATAGTCCTCGTATCCCTCCACGCCAGACACGGCGATACCGCCGATAATGCAGTTGCGTGGTGAGCCAGCGTAAGTAATGTCCGGATTTACGATTTTCTCCTGTGCTCCGGCTGTAGTTACCGTAAAGAGGGCAACGAGACCGAGCAGCAGCCTTTTCAGTGTCTTGTTCATCGTTTATCTTTAGTAATATTATTCTTCTTTATGTTCAAGTTTGTGCTCTTTGCAGCTCTGTTATTTTGTTTCGTCTTCCACTTGAGCTTCAGTCTTTCCGAAGCGTCGCTGCCTATTCTGATAGCTAAGTATCGCCTTGTGCAGATCCGGTTCGCGGAAGTCCGGCCAGTAGGTGTCACAGAAATAAAGCTCCGAGTATGCAATTTGCCAAAGCAGATAGTTGGAGATTCTCAGTTCGCCCCCCGTACGTATCAGCAGGTCTGGGTCAGGCATAAAATTTGTCGTAAGATTCTGGGTAACAGTATCCTCCGTAATGTCGTCAGCCTTAATTTTTCCTTCAGCCACGAGCGACGCAATATTCTTCACCGCCCTTGTAATCTCCCATCTCGAAGAGTAGCTCAGAGCGATGACCATTGTCATTGCCGTATTCCCGGCGGTATGCTCAATAGTTTCCTGAAGTTTCTTCTGCACCTGTTCCGGCAGTCGGTCGATATCTCCGATAACCTGGAAGCGCACGTTGTTCTTCATGAACAGCTCGTCTTCGAGAGCCGTGAGCACGAGTCCCATCAGTGCTGCCACCTCGTCGGCAGGGCGGTTCCAGTTTTCGGTAGAGAAAGTGTATAGCGTAAGGTATTTCACTCCGAGTCGTGTACACTCCGAAGTAATTCTCCTAACAGTCTCCACTCCAGCCTGATGGCCGTAGCTTCTTTCCTTGCCGCGTTCCGTAGCCCATCTTCCGTTGCCGTCCATAATGATGGCGATATGTTGCGGAATGCGTTCCATATCTATTGCAATGTTATTCTTGTCAGTCATATTTGTCGCTGTTGCATGTTTTACATTTCTGCATGAAGCTGTAGGTCAGCGTCAGTTGCAGAGCCGAGTAGCAGTCGGTATTCTTGAAGAGTCCGCTACTCTTTATCATATACGGGTCTTTCACTCCGTCGAGTTCATCGCTCAGCGAGAAGTGCATAGCCCATTCTATAGCCAGATTAACCCGTTTTGCGAGCTTGTATTTAACGCCCAGTCCGATAGGCAGATTGCCTGTGAAGACGCTCTTTTGTTCAGTCTTCACGTAAGTTCCTCCGATACCGAGGAAAACGAACGGCGTAAGTCGTTTAGCCCCCCGGTAGTCGCGCCCTGTGCCGTATGGCCAGAAGTTGTATTCGTAAGTCATCGACAGGTCTATCAGCGTATTGCTGAAAGAGTATGGCGACTGCTGGTAGTCGGGGTAATACGTCTGTGTTCCGTTAGAGTCACCCTTCAAGTTGCCGTACATCAGGTTCAGCCTTACGTCCATATACGGATTGAAAACCCTCCTTAGGATTAGCGAAGCCCCGGGCTGCATGTTTTTCGTTATACTGCCGTTGAAGTCGCCCTCATAGCTCACGAGTCCCACTCCGGCTCCAATCTCCATCTTGTACATGTCGTCTTCCTGAGCATTGGCAGTGAGCGGCATGATGAGAAGGAGCAATATCCAAACTATCCCTTCAGACAGAATGGAGCGTGCTTGCCGTGAGGCAAATTGGGTATGTAGGGATTTTATGGGCATTATGCTTGTTGTTATACCTTATTATATTATATATATGGGTGGGCTGGGAGAGCTGGGAGTTCTGGGAGAACTATTTCCGGGAGGACCGGAAGATCTTGTAACCCTGGGAGAACTGAACTGTGAGACATTATTTGTTGAATGCCTTCTGCTCCTCTTTCCAACCGAGGCGATTGATGCGCATCTTCCACGCCTTGCCGTCCTTTACGCTTACGAGCCATACGTGGTTGTATTTGTCAGCCACCATGTTTACAGCAGCCGCTTCAGTATCCTTTGAGAATCCGTCGGGCAGAGAGAACATGCTGCTTGAATGCCATGTTAGAGCCTGGTCTGTGCTACAGTATATCTTGCTGTAGGCAGTAGCGCTGCTGCCGTTCTGTCCTTCGCCACCGATAGCGTAGAGCTTCCCGTCGTAATACATCACCGAGAGTCCCTTCATGTCCGGCAGAGCATATTTGTCCACTCCTTCATAAAGCGACCAAGAATAAGAATCAGTCTGCTCGTTGCTGTCTTCCAGTTTGCTCCAAACCACGGCATTTCCACCATTGTTCGGGTTAGAGCCGATAATCACAATGCGTTTCACATCGCTGTTAGTCTTCAGCGGCAGTTCGCAAATATTCAGATTCTCAACAGGCAACAAGTCCTTGTCGCCGTCGAGCGAAGCCTCCTGCCATTCCTCTCCATCTTTAGAGCTTGCAATACCGCTTGTCGTAAGGGCATAGAGCTTTCCGTTGGCAGCCCCGATGAGCTGTTTGATGTTTTTGTCGTTGAGATTGCTTGCCACGGTTTGCCATGTGTGTGCATCCTCGGCACGGAACAGTGTGCCCTGGTTAAGCAGATAAACCCATCCGTCGAGCGATGCAACGTTTTTGTAAGCCTCCGGTTTAAACACCATGTTCATGTCAGAGCCTGTAACATACCAATCCTTACTGTCGTCAGTGGCGCTTTTCCCGATGAAACAAGAATTAGAGCCATTGCTGAAGATGGTAAATATACTGTTGCCGGCAGTAACGGTCTTTGCTGCCGCGATGTTAGTTTCTGTGGATACGATATTCTCCATCGACTGGCGGTGCCATACGAACGAGTCTGGCTGCTCCTTGTGAACATTGAGCGTAACGAGGTAGCGGCGGTAGTAAGTACCGTCGGTAGAGAATACGCGGAACTCGCGCGGAGTGGTGAAGTCGATAGAGTCAGACGAAGAATAGTAGTCGAGAGTATCCTTGTCCGTAGCGTTCTTCTTCAGTCGAAGCAGGGTTACGACTCCAGAATTCTTACTGTTCACGGTAGTTACAACCTTCGAGATGTCTGTACCAGCCGGCAGCGAGTCGGTATTGAAAATCGGGTGACACTTCGTCAAATTGCCGTCCTTGTCCTTGGCGTAGGCAAGTTGGTCGATAGTCATCTTCACCGAGCTGCAGTCTACGGTAGTAGTACTGTCGGTGCCGTTGGTAGTTTTCTTTATAGTGTCTCCGTTGTTATACAGATAATATTTGTTGAGAGTGCCGAGCGAGAAAGATGTAATCGCTCCGTCGCCGTAATATACTATATCAGATGAATCACTGTCGTCGCCGAGGCATGATGCGAGCATCATCACTCCGGCAAGCATCAATGTGATTGGAAGGAAGATTCTTTTCATTTTGTGCGTAATTGTAAATTTAGCTGCAAATTTAGTTAGAATATTCCGAAAATCCACCTTATAGTATGCTTTATTATCTTAAAAGATATTTTTATTGGGAATTTTTTAGACAAACGGCATGAAAAGTCGACCGTTAGCCTCCTACAAAAGATTTTTTAGTTTTTGTGTTACAGTCATCCGCCCGGAGCGTTTCGTCGGAACACCCGGAGTGTTTAGGCGAAACAGTCGGAGCGTTTAGGCGAAACAGTCGGAGCGTTTAGGCGAAACACCCGGAGCGTTTGACAGGAACGTTCCGGGTGGATGGATTTAAAACCGGCAGCACCGTGGAATGGCGAGCCGGAAAAGAGGTTAAAGCTTCTCTCCGAAGCAAAGGTCGCCGGCATCCCCGAAGCCCGGTACGATATACTTGTGCTCGTTCATTCCCGGATCAATGGCGGCACACCATACAGTGGTTTCGGCATCAGGGAAAGTACGCTTCACATGCTCTATGCCCTCGGGAGTGGCGATGACGCAAGCCACGTGTACATGTTTTGGCGTTCCCTTCTGTAGGAAAGCCTTGTAGCCCAGCTCCATAGAACCGCCCGTGGCAAGCATCGGGTCGGCGATAATGAGCGTCTTGCCGTCGAGATTCGGTGTGGCGAGATATTCCACATGTATGCCCACCTCCGTATGAGCCTCGTCGGTGTATTCGCGGTAA
>DBKQ01000095.1:266-1312 GCA_002298545.1 Prevotella sp. UBA746 | reverse complement strand
AGGCGTTGCCGGCATGGTCGAAGACATCGAGGAATCCGGTATGGAAAGGCAGTCCGGCGCGGAAGATAGTAGCCACCACCACGTCGTCCGCCGGCACGTTGACCTTTGCGTCAGCAAGCGGCGTATGCACCGTTTTTGTTTCATACTCGAAAGTCTTGCTCATCTCATACGCCATCATCTCGCCGATACGACGGATATTGTTGCGGAACACGAGTCTGTTCTGCTGGTATTCCCTGTCGCGTATCTCTGCAAGATACTGGTTCATCACTGAGTTCTGTTCACTAAAGTTGATTACTTTCATATTTGTTATTAATTATTTTTTAATCAGTTCTCTGTTAATTTTTGACAAAATATCCCTCTCTTATAATCCATTGTTGCAAAGTGTAATTTGAAAGCAATATTTTTTCTCTTATTTTTGAGAATATTCATGTTTTATCGATATTTATATTCATGGTTATGAAAGTCTTTCTTTGTCAAAATTCGTTTATCATACATTTCTTTTCTAAGAATTTCTTCAATAGAATATTTATTTAATATTTTACTTTTTATTACATACAAATAGCACGTATCAAAGTCTTGAAACAAAGCTCCAGATTTTGAGGAAGGCTTCACGTAATAGTATTTATAGAATATAGTCTTTTTCCCAAGAATGTATCCTGGAATTGTATCATCAATACTAGACAGAGTGGAATCAGATGAATTGAAAATCCAGTCCAAGCCATCACTTATTGTATCACATACATTCATTTCCATAATTAAAGTATCATTTGTGCAGTTTTCCACCCAATAACCTTTAGGTTTATAGTCAACAATACAAGAAGATACTGAGAACAATAAAAATAAAAGGAAGATTATTTTCATATATTTTTTTAATTTAAAATCCAAATTTTTCTTTTCTAAAAGCTTTAGTTATATTTCTTGCAGGATAATATCTTAGGAAAGTTGTCCTGGTATTTATTTCAAGTCCATGCCAAATTGTTCCAAAATACTGCTTTGACAGGTAATTTGCCCATGTTTCTGTCCCAAAAAGGTCATGAGAAATTTTG
>DBKQ01000095.1:0-208 GCA_002298545.1 Prevotella sp. UBA746 | reverse complement strand
TAATATTTTTCTTCTCCAACAATTCTGTACTGAAGAACATGACCAAACTCATGTTGCATCATAGCACGACCATTCATTGAATTACCTGTAAAAACCTTTTTCCCTACGAATATACCCTCATCTGGTCTTGTAAAACCTCTGTAGCCTCCATTTTTAGAATAAGTCCCCATAATTTTACTTTCATAGACATGTTGCCCTTCAAAATCTC
>DBKQ01000084.1:39543-39769 GCA_002298545.1 Prevotella sp. UBA746 | reverse complement strand
GCCTTGCCCAGACGGATGAGGTTGAATGCATCGGCAAGTGCGTTTGTTGAAGATGCGCATGCTGATGTCGTTGCATAGTTAGGACCGTGGAATCCGAAACGGATTGAGATCTGACCAGCTGCGATGTCTGAAATCATCTTTGGGATGAAGAACGGGTTGAACTTAGGTCCGTTCTCTTTATGTAGAGCATAATACTCTACTTCGTCCTCGAATGTCTTGATACCGC
>DBKQ01000084.1:19853-39533 GCA_002298545.1 Prevotella sp. UBA746 | reverse complement strand
CCGCCGATACCGACGCCGAACACAACGCCAACGCGGTTTTTGTCAACCTTCTCCAAGTCCATCTTGCTGTCGTCTACAGCCTGTACGGCAGCTGCCATGGCGAGCTGTGCGTAGCGATCCATCTTGCGTGCCTCTTTGCGGTCGATATAGTCATTGGCATTGAAGCCCTTAACTTCGCAAGCGAACTGTGTTTTGAACTTTGAAGCATCGAACAATGTAATAGGAGCTGCACCGCTCTTTCCTGCGAGCAGGTTGTTCCATGTCTCCTCTGGATTGTTACCTACTGGAGTGATGGCGCCGAGTCCTGTTACTACTACTCTTTTTAATTCCATATTGTATATATAAGTATAAGAGATGATATAAGAAAAAAGGTGAAAGAAGTGAGGTGAGATCCTGTGTCTTTCGGTCTCATCTCACCACTTTCACCTTAAGCTTATATCACTTCAGATAAATTATTTTGCGTTCTCCTCGATGTACTTGATAGCGTCGCCAACAGTAGCGATTGACTCTGACTTGTCATCTGGAATAGTGATGTTGAACTCCTTCTCAAACTCCATGATGAGCTCTACTGTATCCAGAGAGTCAGCGCCGAGGTCGTTTGTGAAGCTTGCCTCTGGCTTAACCTCAGACTCCTCAACACCCAGTTTATCAACGATGATAGCTTTTACTTTTGATTCAATTTCTGACATAATTGTAATGTTTAAAATGTTTTAAATTGTTTTCTGCTTAAAAAATCGGATGCAAAGGAACGAATTTTTATTTACGTATGCAAGTATTTGTTGTAAAAAAGCACTATTTGATGCACAAACACACCCACATTGTGCATATTTTTAGCTGTTTTTACTCCCATTTCTCCCGTCGGAGTGGATAATTTCCACGTAATTCTTCAAACTTGTCGGGAGTGGATTTCAGTCTCCGGCTGTCGTCGAGAGGGTTGTAAAGTTGTAGCTTTTTGTCGTTTTCGTCTCCATGTGGTGTCATGGTTGGCGGTAGCGACGGCGGCGTTATGTGCCAGTGGTTCTCGATACCGAAGAAGCGGCAGAGACCCACTACAGCCATATTGTCGGCATTAGTCTTGCCGTCTGCACTGTATCCGGCAATGTGTGGCGTTCCTATATATACCTTATTTAATAAGGTGAGGCTTATATTTGGTTCGTTTTCCCATGTGTCGATAACGGCATCAGACACATAACCCTTATCCAAGGCATTAAGCAAGGCAGCGTTGTCTACCACTCCGCCTCGACTGGTGTTGATTATGAAAGGGCGGCATTTCAGTCGACGGAAGAAATTCTCGTCTGCGAGATGAAGAGTGGGGTAGTTGCCTGTTTTCGTAAATGGCACGTGGAATGTAATGACCTTACATTCTTTTTCTATGCTTTCCATCGATACAAACTCTTCCGCCGTTGAACCCGAATTCTGAAGCGGTGGGTCGCAAACGAGCACCTTGAACCCCATGGCACGCGCTTCTGCTGCAACCTTTGAGCCTACGTGTCCGTAGCCTACAACGCCAATAGCATCTTTTGCCGGGTCGAGTCCCTTTTCGCGGCAGAGCAGTATCAGAGTGGAGCGCAGATACTGTGCCACGCTGCCGGAGTTGCATCCCGGGCAGTTCATCCATTCTATTCCGGCACGCTTCATGTATTCCGTGTCGATATGGTCGAATCCGATGGTAGCTGTGGCAATAAATTTCACTTTGCTCCCTGCAAGCAGCTGTTCGTCGCAGTGTGTGCGCGTTCTCACTATCATTGCATCAGCGTCTCTCACGTCGTCGGCACTGATGTCGCTGCCCTTGATATATACTGCATCTGGGGTTATCTGTGATATGGTTTCCCGGATGTATGGTATCTTGTCGTCTATTACAATCTTCATTTCTCTTTTCTTATATGTATGGCAAAGGTATAGTTTATTGTTGAGAAAAGACAGAGAGATGATAAAAATGTTTTTCTAAGTGTCATAGAAATATCATTAACGCACTATTTGTCATACTCGGGATATGAGAATACCGTTGTGTCTATCCAGTCCCATTCTGTCTTTTCGTCCATATCGTAAACGGAGCTATTGTGTATATATATCGGCAGATACAAGTTTTTGTATGCTTCCGTACATTCCACTATGCTTTTGCTCTTTTTATTCCTGCTTATCATTTTGTATACCTGCCAACAGTCGGCGACAACTTGGATTTCGTAATCCTTTGATTTCAGCACATGTATCACCTTTCCGCTTTCCTTGTACGAACCGGAGTAGCATAGCTTGTCGGCAGAGTTCGTATTTTTCTTTTCATTTTGTTGTTTCAGACGACGGATGTTATTGTATATGCCGTCATAATATCCTCCCACAGCTTTTGTAGCTTTCTTGACGAATGCCTGCTTTTCTTTCTCGGATATGTTGTAGTTGCATTTTCTTACGTATCCGTTTTCTAAATACAACTTGCCGCCCTTACAATTAACATCGCAATTTATTTCGACGCACAAATCCCGGTTCCGTTCCATACATCTGAACATTGTCTTGAATCCAAGCAAGCTGCTGTAGAATCTCAGAATGCTGAGAAATTGTTTCGGAAATTCATCAAGATTTCCTAAGGACTCAATACGGCAGTCTGATTTTGCCCTGAATTCTTTTTTCAATTTTTTCAGTTTTGGAACAGATGCCAATTTGTTTAGTATAAGTCCAGTCATGTCTACTGATGTTGCCACTACTTCTTTCAACTGTATGGCACTTTCTTTTAGAACAACATTACACTCTGTATTCCCGTCAGAAACGCAGATACTGTCTTTCTTTGGTGAATACCCCAAACATGTAACCTTCAGAGTATATTTGCCGTTTGTAATGTTGTCGATGACAAACATTCCGTTTTTGTCGGCAGAGACAACCTTTTTGCTTTCCAACAGCATGACAGTGGCAAAAGCCACAGGACGGTTTTCGCCGTCCGTGACCTTGCCTTTGACAATTGCCGCCTCCAGTAAAGAAGGCAGCAATGTAAATATTATAAAAGATATAATTCTTGTCATAACTATTGGTTTGTAGTCCATAATTGACTGCTGCCACAAGCTGTTCCAATTGATGATTTCAATAATACTTTGCTTTCTTCGGATATCCTGGATTTTGTTATGGCATCATTAACCTCCGTATTATACGAATTAATGTCCTCTTTTTCCATTTGCTCACTCATAATCTTATTCATCGTCTCACAAAGTATATCGAATTCATTTCCGCATTCTGGATATTCTTTTTTCATTATCCGAATAAAATCGTCTACATTGTTGGCATTATTCACAATGTCGCATATATGTGATACAACTTTACGGTCGATTGTCTCGCATACCTTCGCTTTCGTTGTCAAGTTTGCTTTTTTAATAACACTATCATATTCAAGACTTATCAAATTCGCTACTTCATCACCAGACATAGTCCTGAATTCTTCTCCATATTTATTATATAAATTTATGAGAACAACATTGTGTACGTATCCTGCATTATCTTCCAATAAATTTCCGTTTAGTGGCGGTATAGCAGTCTTATCCATCGTTATACTTGTTGAATCCTTTATATATACGCTTTTTGTTATTTTTAGAGAATCGTTTTTCTTTGGCTCTTCCTCAAATTTATCCCAAATTTCTTTGGATGTGTCAATTCCTTGCTTTGGATTCCATGAAGCTCCGTTCTTGTCTATTGTAACAGAGCCTCCAACATCAGCAATTGCTGTTACAAAAACTCTTCCGATCCACCAAAATACAGATTTTTTTGGTTTAATGCTCGGCATTGTTTCGTTTTGTTTATCTGCCGAATTGTACTTTTGTCCAATTTTGTTTATAGTAGTTGATAACTGATAGAAAGCATCTGTCGAGTTGTTAGGCGCATTGTCTTCTTGACTACATCCTATACAAAAGAGTGATGCGAAAGCGATAAGAATAGAATTGAAATGTTTCATAATTTTTTCGATTTGTTTTGTTAATTAATCTAATATTTCAATATTGTCTGCAAATATATATAGTTTGATAGACAATTGCAAGCTTTTTTAATGTTTTCTATTAAAATAATAAGTAAATTGTTTATTAAAATATCATATTGATATATTCTACCTATTATATAATAAGCATTTATTATTATAAATCAGCATTAAAAATGCAACATATATAAGAATTCAATTACCGCATTCTTACGAGCCTTGTTCACTTGTTGCATACTGTCTCTGTAAAGTGAAAGAGACATGGGGAAAATCAGGAACTTCAAAAAATCATGAAAATGTTTCGAGCTGTACGATTGGAAAATCATAGCTCAGATTATCAATAAATGATGCTCAATATAGTAGGTGCGGTGTCTCACCGCACAGCAGCAAGAAAAGTATAACTATTTTAGCTTGAAAATGCTATATCTCATTCCTTATTGTGCGGTGAGATACCGCACCTACTATGATTTCCAACCATACAGGTTGAAATGTTTTTCTGCGATTTTACCCTCACACCCTCACCAATAGCCTCGAAAGTTCCTGTTTATCGCACTTTCAAGGTGTGAGGGATAGTGTGAGGGATGAGGTCGTTACCCTCACCCCCTCACAATGGCGGACACGCCATAAAGTTGTATCTGTTGTTATTGTTGTTTTCAGATAAGCATGTTGTCCTTTGTCAGCAACATTGTCAATACAACAGGCAAAGCTATCATTTACTGGCGGTGCATGATGCTTGCACCAAAGGTGCAACATAGGTTCATCTATGCTACCACTTATAATCGTCTGACCTGCATTATTCAGAATGATATTAAGACAAGCGATAATGCATATTGTCGGTTGACGGGTTTTTAGTCAAAAACATGTAAAAACAGAAAGCCCTTACCCTCACCACCCCTCACACTTACCCTCTCCCTCGAAATGCCGATAAACAGGAGCTTTTGGGGCTATTGGTGAGGGTGTGAGGGTAAAAACGCAGAAAACATTTTTATTTTATTCTTCTATCCGCCATTCAGTGATAGTGCGCTCTTCGTTGCTGTAGTTCACGCCAACTTTAACCAGTCGTTTGCCTTCGGCGGTATACGGAATGAGATAGCCCTTTTCGTCAATCTGCCGGAGGGCGGCATCGGCGGAGCCGTCGAACTTCAGTTCCATGACGTAGACTACAGACGGAAGAGTTATCACAACATCGGCTCTGCCGTGGGAACTCTCCTCCTCTACTTTGATAAAACTGCCTATCAAGGAGAAAACGAGATAGAAGATAGTCTGCACGTCGTGCTCCGTCTTGTTCGACAGGCGATAGGATACGCCGGCAAGATATGCTCGCATCAGAGTGAGAGCCAGCTCCTTATCGTCGGCAACGACTGCCTTTACGAACTTGATGACAAAACTGCTGTTGGTGCCTTCTGCCGGAATAAGGTAGTTGGCAGCAAGCGAACGAACCATGCCTGTGCGCACCTCCTCGTTAGGATAGCCTAAGGTGTAGAGATTTATCATCGGGTCGTAGTGCTTGATGGTGAGGTAGCCGCTCTGATATAATAATGGTAGGGCGGTCGTCATGTTCTCCGGCGACACATCGAAGTCGCTCACGCTGGCATCCTGACCGGTAAGGTCGAGCAGACCTACGTTATACTTCTGAAGAAGCTTTATTATATAGGTAGGAGTGCCGGACTCAAACCAGTAGTCGCCGATTTTCTGAGATGCAAGTGCCTTTATCAAGCTAAATGGATTATAAACGTCTTCGGAGTTCTCGCTGAAATGATAACCGTCGTATTTCTTCTTGAGAAGAGAGAAAGTATCTTCCGTACTGAGGTGCAAGTGTTCGGCAAGCAGTTCCACGTCGGGCAGCATCCGGGTATGCAGTTCCTCGCTGCTAATGCCGCAGATGGCAGAGTACTGGTCGTACATGGAGATATTGAACAGGTTGTTCAGCTCACTGAAAATGCTGAGTTGGGCAAACTTGGTGATACCAGTGAGGAAGACAAACTCGAAGTAGGGGTCGAGCGACTTTATTGGCGAATAGAAATTCTGCATTATACGGCGCAGGGCTGCAAGGTTTTGCTCCTCGTGAACCACATCGAGCAGCGGAGTGTCATATTCGTCGATGATGAGTGCTACCTTCTGACCGGTTTTCTCGTATGCTGCTTTCACAAGATATTCGAAACGCTGGTTAAGGTTTGTTGCATCATCCCTTCGTCCATAGACATCCTCATAAAGAGACAACTTAAAGTTCAGCTCAGATTTCAAGTCTTCTTCCGTGCAGTGCTTTGCGGTGCTCATGTCGAAATGGAGCACAGGGTGCTTTATCCAATTCTTTTCATAATCACCCATGGCAAGACCGTCGAACAAGTCTTTACGACCTTCGTAATAGGCATGTATCATCGAGGCAAACAGCGACTTGCCGAACCGCCTCGGGCGATTCAGAAACACATACTGATAACCATTTTTTTTATGAAATCTACAAGATATTGCGTCTTGTCGACATAAAAATAATTACGCTCCCTAATCTCGCAGAACGTCTGTATTCCTACCGGATATTTTCTCGTCTGTGCCATAGTTCCTCTTGTTTTACTTGCTTACCTACTGTAAAAAATACTGCAACCGGCATCTTTGTGCAAATTTAATGATTATTTGAATAATCGACAAATTTCTTACATCAAATAAACTGTGATATAACGACAATGAATTCCGTGGGGGCGATATGCGCCGGATTGGACGACAGTCAGGAAACTTAAATAAAGAAAAGGGAGAGAAACACTGTTCAGAACAGTATTCCTCTCCCTTTACTATTGTCATAATGCCTTTTCAGGCGTACACTATCTTTTATTTAGACTCGTGAACATACAGGTTCCATCCAAGATAGCTGTCGATAGCCTCTTCGATGATGCCGGCAACATCGCCGCGGACAAGAGCCACATGATGCTCAAATCCATTCTTGCAGATATACTTCATGAGTTTCTGCAGCTCCGGAACTTCAGTAACAACAATACATCCGTCCATTCCGTATGGGTCGTCGGTCATCTTTCCTTCGCCGAGGTATGCCTTTATGCAGCCCTTGGTATCGTCGGTAGAGATGCGGAAATAAGTGAAGTCGCCTGCACTCACCTTAGCATATACAGCACCGAAGGTATTAATCTTTCCTAATGTCCTGCCAAGAACACCGAGCGGACCAAGACGCAGGTTGTCGTTGCCGATGAATGATTTAGGGAAGTTTCCGCAGTGGGTACATACGCATTTGTTGCGGTCCTCGGCAAAGTTGTTGTTCCAGTCGGCAATAGCCGAAGGCTCACCAGAGGCAAGAGTCAGAGCAAGCATAGACACGGCACCGGCGATATCCGTTTCGCAGGCTGCCGGAATTCCGGCTTCGCTGAGCATACTCATTGTTACGCAAGCAGCGCATCCGAAGTTCTGCTCCAGAGAGTCCCAGCACTGAATAGCCACGGCGTCAACCTGGTTAGCTTCAACCCAGCGGTTTACTGCAACGCCGAACTTGCACTGCAGACGCAGCTTCTCCTTGTAAGTTTCCGGCACTTCAGCATATCCGGCAACCTTCTCCATCTGTTTGAGAAGATCAGAATCGCTGTCCTCAATTGCCTGTGCAGCATAGAGAATCTCGCTCAAGTCGGCAGGAACAACGGTGATACCCGAAGCCTGGAGCAGTTTCTCGCTTGCACGACAGGTGTTGAATCCCAGCGGACGAGTTCCGATCTGTCCGATACGTGCATGGCTCAGTCCTTTTACCACGCGGCAAACAGCAGCAAAGCGGTTAATGTCTTGAGCCAGAAGTGGTGAATATACAGAATATGTATGCAGGGTGGTATCAGTAAACGGAATACCATACTGATACAAGTTGTTGCAAACAGAAATCTTTCCGCAGAAAGCGTCGCGGCGACTGTCAAGGTCAACCTTGTCGTTTTCGTCGTCGCAAGCCTGTACCAATACCGGAACATGTAGGTCAGCAACGCTGATGGCATTGATGATACCGATCTCAAAGCCGAAGTTAGGCAGCGATACGATGATTCCGTCAATGCGGTCGCGGTTCTGGCGGAACAGTTCAGCGCATTTCAGTCCGTCTTCGCGGGTTTCGATACTGCTGCTGCCCGTTGGCGTAGCATCCTCGGGCAGTATAACATAGTCGTAACCATTGTCCTCAATAGTCTTGAGGAGCTGCTTGCGTACGTCTCTGGCAAGTTCAGAGTTGAAATATGCACGTGTGCCGATGATGACACCGAAGCACTGTTTCTTGTTCATAATATTAAAATTTTAGACCCACCCTGTCCCTCCCAAGGGGAGGGAATGACAATTCAAAAACAATTAACGTGTAATTCAAATGCCATGAGTGGTATAAGTTAATGTATTATATATTTTATTTCTCTTCCCGTTAATTCCCCTTAGTCCCCTTATTATATCAAAGCTAATTTCATTCCCTCCCTTTGGGAGGGTTATGGTGGGTTGGGGGTTACTTTATCAGTTGCTTCACGGCATTGTGCCAGCCCTCGATATTTTTGTTAATCCAATCCTCGTTGTCTTGAGCCTCGATGCGCCATTTACTGTGGCGTAGTTTAGCAACTTCGTCAAAACTCGTCCATACCTTTCTCGACAGTCCGTTCATTATAACAGCTCCGAGGGCAGAAGCCTCTTCAACATCGGAGCGGTTTACCGGAACTCTCAGACAGTCAGCCTGGAACTGCATCAAGAACTTATTCTTTGTCGGTCCGCCGTCAACGCGTATTTCCTTCAGACTGATGCCCGCCTTGACGGTCATAGCCTTTACGAGGTCGTTAATCTGATATGCAATCGATTCCAGGGCAGCCCTCAGGAAATGAGCCCTTGTCGTGGCAAAAGTCATTCCCATAACGGCAGCCTTCACGTTGTCGTTCCACCACGGAGCACCAAGTCCGGCAAAAGCCGGTACGAAATACACTCCGCCGTTGTCGGCAACAGAAGTAGCCTCGGCTTCCACGTCGGCAGGCGACGCAATCATCTTCAGCTGTTCCTGAAGCCATTTCAGTGTAGCTCCTGTACTGTGTATATTTCCCTCAAAAGCATAGAAAACCTTTCCGAGCGCAGCAAAGCCGATAGAAGTAACGAGTCCTTCAGGAGCCGGAGCTGCTTTCTCGCCAATGTTTACCATCACTGAAGAACCGGTACCGTAGGTAGCCTTTCCGAGACCCTCCTCGAAACACATCTGTCCGGTTAGGGCACCGTGAGAGTCGCCAAGGACTCCGGCGATAGTTATCGGCTTGTCGAAAATCCCCCCTACAGTAGTTTCTCCGAACTTGCTGTCGCAAGGCAACAGTTCCGGCATCATGTTTCTTGGAATAGTAAAAAGCTTGAGCAAGTCATCGTCCCACTGTAGCGTATGGATATTCATAAGCATCGTACGGGAAGCGTTGGTATAGTCAGAAACGTGGCATCTGCCGTCGGTAAGTTTCCAGATAAGCCACGACTCCATCGTGCCCATCAGCAAATCGCCGTGTTCAGCCTTTTCCCTTGCCCCGTCTACGTTATCGAGAATCCACTTGGCTCCGCTTGCGGCAAAATAAGGGTCGATGAGCAGTCCGCTCTTCTCCATAACCATCTTGCTGTAGCCTTCGGCTTTCAGCTTGTTGCATATCTCCGCACCGCGCATACACTGCCATACTACAGCGTTGTATACAGGCTTTCCGGTATCTTTGTCCCATACCACAACCGTTTCTCTCTGGTTGGTAATGGCCAAGGAATAGTTAGCCTCCATGTCGCATCCCCTCATCAGTTCCTTTACGGCGAGCAACATGTTGTTGTAAATCTCCTCAGCATCGTGTTCCACCCATCCAGCCTTTGGATAATACTGGTGGTGTTCCACGTTGACACGCTGCAGCATCTCGCATTGCTCATTGAAGAGCATAGCCTTCGTTGCCGATGTGCTTTGGTCTATAGCGATTATATAATTCATATAAATGGAGTATGTCTTTATTTTTTCAAGAAATCCAGAGCGCTCTTTACGATACCCTCAGCATCCAGTCCGTAGTGGTGGAAAATTTCCTTGTTAGTTCCGTGTACCACATTCTCGTCAGGAATACCGATAATGCGAACAGGTACAGGATTCTCCGACAAAGTCTCGGTAACGATACCTCCAAGACCTCCAAACTGGCTATGCTCCTCTACCGTGATAATTCTGCCCGTCTCTGCAGCAGCCTTCTTTATAGCTTCGGCATCATAAGGCTTCAGTGAAGCCATATCGAGAACGCGTGCGCTTATGCCCTTCTCCTTGAGCTGCAGTCCAGCCTGGTAAGCATGATAAACCGTTTCGCCGGTACCGATGATTGTCAGGTCGTTACCGTCGAGAAGCATATTAGCCTTGCCGAGTTCAAAGTCGAAATCATCATTCTCGTAAACGTCAGGTACGGCAGCACGGCCTACGCGAACATATACAGGATGTGGAAAATCAACGAGCAACTTTACCAGTTTGCGTGTCTGTCGCGCATCACAAGGCAATACGATGTTCATTCCCGGGAATGTGCGCAGTGCGGCAATGTCGTGCAGACTGTGGTGAGTAGCACCAAGAGCACCATAGGCAACGCCACCGCTGACACCAAGAATCTTCACCGGATTCTCGCTATAAGCCAAGTCCACCTTTACCTGTTCCAGACTTCTTGCCACATAGAAGCAAGCCGGTCCGCAGGCGAATACCTTCTTTCCGCTGTGTGCCAGTCCGGCAGCAATGCCTACAGCATCCTGTTCAGCGATACCACATTCCACAAACTGTTCCGGCAGTTGCTCGGCAAAGTCGTTAAGAGTAACGGAGCCGCGGGCATCGGTGGTGACTGCAACAATATCTTTGTCCTCCTTTGCCAGTTCCAGCAAAGTGTCAGTAAAACTCTTTCTACAAGCTATCATAGTAAAAATAATGTGTTTTAAAGGTTCTTTATTCTTTCGTCAATCTCAGCGAGAGCTTGTTTATACTGCTCCTCGTTAGGCATTCCGTGATGCCATTTTGCCACGTTCTCCATATAGGATACGCCCTTTCCCTTTGTAGTGTCGGATACGAGCAGATGCGGCATACCGTTGTTGTAGTCGATGCTGTCGATGGTCTTCACGATATCCTCCATCTCGTCGCCGTTCATCATTTTCACGTCCCATCCGAATGCCGTCCAGCGCTCCTTGATACTCTCCAGTGCCATTACGTCCTCCGTGTTACCGCTAATCTGCAGATGGTTTCGGTCGATGATAGCCACGAGGTTGTCGAGCTTGTACTGGTGTCCAGCCATAGCAGCTTCGTAGATAGAGCCTTCGCCCTGTTCGCCGTCGCCCATCATGACAAAAGTCTTGTAGTCTTTCTTGTCCATCTTTGCAGCGATAGCCATACCTACGCCGATAGGCAGTCCGTGTCCCAGTGCTCCGGTGTTCACCTCGATACCAGAAACTTCAATAGTAGGGTGACCGCTCAGGATAGAGCCGTATTTGCCGAGAGTGTCTGTAATTTCCTTCTTCAGGAATCCCTTGGCCTCAAGAGTAACGTATAGAGCCTCTACACAGTGTCCTTTGCTTAGGATAAAACGGTCGCGGTTAGGATTTTTCGGATCTTTAGGATCCACGTTAAGATACTTGAAATAGAGGGCAGTCATGACGTTCAGGCATGACAGGTCGCCGCCGATATGTCCGGCACCAGCGTTGTAGACCACTTCGATAAGTCTTCTGCGGTCCACTTCGGCTTGTTTTGTAAGTTCTTTTATATTCATTGTAATAATAGTTTTGTTTTTCAGCTAAATGAAAGTAGCCATTCACTACCTTTTTATATATATAACGTTTCCGCATGTTATTTGTAACACCTGTATTCAAACTAAAAATCTCCCGGTTAAGAATAAGCAAGTCCGAGAGACATTAGCTATGAATAGGTAGATACCGGCAGTAACCATTCCCCTTATCATCAGATATCCATTCAATGTAGTTATATTTATGAGCGTTTTAAGTTCGTGAAAGCGATTTATTGCAAATTCGTTGGCTATCTGAAATTATTTTATTAGATTTGCCACAAAATTAAAACAACAGAAGCGTTATGACATTCACACAACTATGCAATAAGGTGTTCAATCTCGCAATTGACGATTATCATGTAAACGATAATGTCGATACACCGATAAAGAACCCATACGACCGTGATTCTATAGAAAACCGTCTGTATCTGAAGTGCTGGATAGACACAGTGCAGTGGCATCTGGAGGATATTATCCGTGATCCACACATCGAACCGCTCGAGGCATTGAAACTGAAACGGCGTATAGACCGCAGCAATCAGGACCGTACAGACCTCGTAGAGCAGATCGACAGCTATTTCCGTATGAAATACAGCGATGTAAACGTACTGCCGGATGCAACTATCAATACCGAAAGTCCGGCATGGGCAGTAGACCGCTTGTCGATACTTGCCCTGAAGATATACCACATGCGAGAGCAGGTGGAGCGCACCGACGCTACACCCGAGCATAAGGAAAAATGCCGCAAAAAGCTCGATGTGCTCTTAGAGCAACAAGTAGACCTGAGTACTGCAATAGACCAGTTGCTTGACGATATCCAGGCAGGCAGGAAATACATGAAGGTATACAGACAGATGAAGATGTATAACGACCCGTCGACAAATCCAATACTCTACGCTAACAAAAAGTAATGAAGACAGAACACATACTTGTTATTCGTTTTTCGGCCCTTGGCGATGTGGCGATGACGGTGCCTGTGGTATACTCTCTGGCGAAGCAATATCCCAATGTAAGGATAACGATGCTGAGCCAGAAATTCGCCCGACCGTTTTTTGAACACATGCCGCACAACGTGGGATTCATGGAGGCTGACCTCAAGAATGAATACCACGGAGTGAAAGGACTCAATGCCCTTTACCGAAGACTGATGGCAAAGAACTTTACTGCGATAGCTGATTTGCATAGCGTTCTGCGCTCGCAGTATCTTCGCATGCGTTTCAGTATCGACCGCTTCAATGTGGCTCATATCGACAAGCACCGCAGCGACCGTCGTCTCATTACGTCGCAGAATGACAAGCATCTGCATCAGCTCCATACCTCGTTTGAGAATTATGCCGATGTCTTTGCAGCCCTTGGGTATCCGGTGAATGTAGATTTCAAGTCGATATATCCTGAGGGAAAGGGAGACTTGTCTCTTCTTCCTGAAACATTCCAGACGCGTGGTGAAGAAGAGGTATGGATAGGAGTAGCCCCGTTTGCTGCACACAAAGGCAAGATATATCCGGAAGATCAGATGGAGAAGACCCTTTCTCTGCTTTCCGGGAAATTCCCGAAAAGCAGAATATTCCTGTTTGGTGGTGGAAAGAACGAGGCGGAAACGATGCGCAAGTGGAGTGAGCGCAACAAGAACATGATAAACGCTTCGGCTCTTCTCGGTGGAATATCCAATGAACTGATACTTATGAGTCATCTGGATGTAATGATATCTATGGACAGCTCTAATATGCACATGGCGTCGCTTGTCGGCACTCCAGTGGTCAGTATATGGGGTGCTACCCATCCTTATGCCGGTTTCATGGGGTGGGGGCAGAGTATAGACAATGCCGTTATGCTCGACATGCCGTGCCGCCCATGCAGTATCTACGGCAACAAACCTTGTGTAAGGGGAAATTATCCTTGTCTGACATCGATAACTCCCGAGATGATTGTTGATAGGGTCATGTTTCAGCTTCAGAAGTCAAGAATGTAGAATTTAGAATTAAAAATTCAGAGTAACTCTAAACTAAAATACTAAATCCGAAACTTGAATAAAATATAATAATAGGTAAAAAGGCAAGGTCTCTTTGTTCGGAAACCTTGCCTTTATTTTTTTCTTGTCCGCCAAAGAGCGGACCTCAGTTGCTGTCTATTATTTGTTGAGAGCGTCCTCAACGTCAGCTCCAGCCTTGAATTTAGCAACCTTCTTAGCAGCGATCTGAATCTTCTGCTTAGTAGCAGGATTGATACCCTCACGAGCCGGGCGCTCGTTAACGCTGAATGTTCCGAAACCAATCAGGGCAACTTTGTCACCAGCAACGAGTGCGTCCTTTATAGCAACTACAGTAGCGTCAAGTGCTTTCTTAGCGTCAGCTTTGCTCAGACCTGCGCCAGCTGCGATTTTGTCAATAAGTTCTGTCTTGTTCATAATTGTTATTGTTTTAGATTAATAATATTTTGTTCTTTTATTCCGTATCCGTATCATCTTGTCCGTGTCGGCAAAGCCATATTGCGGCAAAATGTTTCGCAAATATACTTGAAACCTTTTATAAATCAAATAAAAAACGGAAAAAAGTTATGAATATGATTAAAAAAAGTGGGATAGCCCCATGTTTTATGGCTTTTAACGGATATTTTTCGTACTTTTGCCAACCGATTTGATAAATGACTTAATAAAAGTGATTATGCGAGATATTCCAGCAATAACAAAGAATCTGCTCATCATCAACGTTCTGATGTTCGCCGCCTATTGGGTGTTCTCCCGACTTGGCATAGACTTGAACGACATACTCGGACTGCATTTCTTCCTCTCGTCCGACTTCCATATCTACCAGCTTCTGACATACATGTTCATGCATGCAGGGTGGACTCATATTTTCTTCAATATGTTTGCCCTGTGGATGTTCGGAAGGATAGTGGAGAACGTGTGGGGACCGAAACGTTTCCTCACTTATTATCTTGCCTGCGGCATTGGTGCCGGACTGATACAGATGATTGCACAGTTCGTTTCCTTCTATGCTATTGCGAGCGAACAGATACCTGAGTTCGGCTTCGGTGATATAATGACCGTTGTGCACAACAGCGAGGCGGTGCTCGGCAGCTGGACCACGGTGGGCGCTTCGGGAGCAATCTATGGCATCCTGCTCGCCTTCGGAATGTTGTTCCCCGAGGAACGTATATTCATCTTCCCTTTGCCCGTGCCGATAAAGGCAAAATGGTTCGTGGTGCTCTATGCCGTACTCGAACTGTCTTTGGGTCTCGGAATGCCTGGCGACAGCGTGGCACACTTTGCCCACTTGGGCGGTATGCTCGTCGGTTTCCTCCTTATCAGATACTGGCGCAAGAATCCGTATGGAGGCTTCGGTGGCGGTATGTATGGAAATTATGGCGGACAGCAGAGCATTTTCAGTAAGATGAAAGACTACTGGGAAAAACACTCCCGCAAGACCTTCGGCAAGACTTCAGCCAATACCCGTAGGGAAACCGACTGGGAGTATAATGCAAGGAAAAAGCAGGAACAGGACGAAGTAGACCGTATTCTCGACAAGATTCGCAAAAGCGGCTACGACAGTTTGACGGCAGAGGAAAAACAAAAGTTGTTTGAAAATGGCAGGCGATAACAATCGCCCATAATGTAAGAATGCTGAACCAGATTAAGAAATTCGTAATACAGATGCTGACGGGTGCCAATATCGCCGTCATCATACTGATGCTCCTCGTGGGCTTCAGCTACAGACTCAACCCTGTAGAACACCCGCTGACGGCAACCGTAGGACTTGTCTTTCCCGTCTTGCTCGCCACGGATATATCCTTCCTGCTGCTGTTCCTCGTCTTCCGTAAGCGGCTCGTCTTTATACCGGTGGCAGGACTTGTGCTGTGTTATATTCCGATAAGATACTATTCGCCGATAAACATACCGCATGCCACACCCGACGATGCCATAAAGGTAATGTCGTATAATGTATTTATGTTTAACCGGAGCGACAGCACCGGACTAAGAAGAATTGCCGACTACGTGAACAACAGCGGAGCCTCGATTGTGTGCATGCAAGAGGCAGATATCAATGATGCCGTGAAAGCGGCATTTGCCAGCGACTATAAATATATCGACTCGGCGAGGACGGCAAACTTCAGCGAGTCGCAGATAATCCTCAGCAAATATCCGATACTCTCGAAAACAAGGATAAACGAGAACGTGAAGGGCTGCCTGTGTGTCGCCTACGAAGTGCTTGTCGACGGCGACCGCACGACGGTTCTTAACTGTCATCTCGAGGGCACCGGACTGACTCCCGAGGAGCGCAAAGACTTCCACAAGCTCGTGAAAGGCAACTGGAAGAGCGACACCATAGGGGCAGAGTCAAAACGCATGATAGTAAGACTCGGAGAGGCATCGCGCCGCCGAACGCCGCAGGTAGAGGGAATCTTGAAATACATCAACAGTCGCAAGGGAGAACCCGTGCTTCTCTTTGCCGACATCAACGACACGCCGATATCGTATTGCCGCGACCAGCTCGCAAAGAACTTGACCGACTGTTACGTCGCTACAGGCAACGGTCCCGGAATATCCTATCATTATAACACCTTCTACGTAAGGATAGACAATATAATGTGCTCCTCGGATTGGCAACCTTATAACTTCAAAGTAGATAGAGACATAGATGCCTCAGACCATTATCCGATATGGGGATATATAAAGAAAACGCAACATAAAGACAAAAAAAGCCACTGACAACCCAAGAAGTTAAAAAAAAATAAGTATCTTTGCACGCTATGTAGCCCATAGTGTGCTCATTAGAGTGAAAATCATAACAGAATGATACCAAAAAATCAAGCTGAAAACTATAATTAAAAACAATAAAAACAAAATGCAAAACAAAGGAATTGTAATTGTACTGGCAGTCTTAATGACCCTTGCAAGCATCTTCTATTTGTCTTTCTCCGTTGCAACAGGCTACTACGACAGCCAGGCGGCAAAGATAAAGGATCCGATTGCTCAGCAGGATTATAAAGACTCAGTGAAGTACCTCGGCGTTTATTCCTACCAGCGTTGTCTCGAGACACAGATTGGTCTGGGTCTTGACCTCAAGGGCGGTATGAACGTTATCTTGGAGATTTCCGTTCCTGACGTAGTGGAGACACTGGCTGACCACAAGACAGACGCTGCCTTCGTGAAATCAATGGAACAGGCTAAGAAGGAAGAAGAGACAAGTCAGAGCGACTTCATCTCTCTCTTCATCAAGTATTACAAACAGAATGCACCGGGCCATCGCCTTGCTGAGATTTTCGCTACCCAGCAGCTCAAGGGACAGGTGAGCACACAGAGCTCCGACAAGGAAGTCGAGGCTGCTCTCCGTGCACAGGTGCAGTCGGCTATCGACAACTCATACAATGTCGTTCGCAACCGTATCGACAAGTTCGGTGTCGTTCAGCCTAACATCCAGAAACTCGAAGGTCAGGAAGGCCGCATCATGGTAGAAATGCCAGGTGTACGCGAACCGGAACGTGTTCGTAAGCTCCTCCAGGGAAGTGCCAACCTTGAATTCTGGGAGACATACAACAGCGAGGAGGTTACTCCTTATCTGCGCCAGCTCGACCAGCTCGTGGCAAACGGCGGCGAGGCTGCTAAGAAAGATACCGCAGCTGCCGAGAAGAAGAACGACGCTGAAGAGAAGGCTGAAGTAGCAGCTAAGAACACTCCGGCAAAACTTTCAGTTTCTGCCAAGAAGGGTGCTGCCGAGAAGGCTGCTGCAGCTTCAGAGAGCGCACAGCTCGCACAGGCAAAGAAGACAAATCCGCTTCTCGCCGTTCTGCAGCTCGCTCCTCAGGGTTCTATGAGCGTTGTAGGTTATGCCAACGTTCGCGATACCGCTGCCGTAAACAAGATTATCTACTCTGCCGCTGCAAAGCAGGTTCTTCCGTCTGACGTGAAACTGCTGTGGGGTGCAAAGCCTGCCGACGGACTTTCTGCAAAGAACGTATATGAGCTGTATGCACTGAAGGTTACACAGAGCAACGGACACGCTCCTCTCGAGGGTGATGTTATCACTGATGCAAAAGACGAGTTCGACCAGATGTCAGGTCGTCCGAGCGTAAGCATGTCAATGAACTCCGACGGTGCACGCCGCTGGGCTGAACTGACAAAGGCTAACGTGGGCAAGGCTATCGCCATCGTCCTCGACGGCGTGGTTTACAGCGCACCTCGCGTAAATGGCGAAATCTCTGGCGGTAACTCTCAGATTACCGGTAACTTCACTATCGAAGATACAAAAGACTTGGCAAATACTTTGAAGTCAGGACGTATGCCGGCACCTGCACGTATCGTACAGGAAGACGTCGTTGGTCCTACTCTCGGTGCACAGTCTATCCAGCAGGGTCTCATCTCATTCGTTGTCGCTTTCATCCTCTTGATGCTCTACATGGTTCTCATGTACGACTTCATCCCGGGTATGATGGCAAACTTCGCATTGCTCATAAACCTCTTCTTCACTCTCGGAATCCTTACCTCGTTCCAGGCTGCACTTACAATGCCGGGTATCGCCGGTATCGTGTTGACCTTAGGTATGGCAGTAGATGCCAACGTGCTTATCTACGAGCGTACGAAAGAGGAGCTGCGTAAGGGCAAGGGACTGAAAGATGCTATCAAGGCAGGTTACGGAAATGCCTTCTCGGCAATCTTCGACTCCAACTTGACTTCTATCATCACCGGTGTTATCCTGTTCGTATTCGGTACAGGTCCTGTTCGCGGATTCGCTACAACACTTATCATCGGTATCTGCTGCTCATTCTTCACAGCCGTATATCTTACACGTCTTATCTACGAGAACCGTCTCGCCAAGGACAAGTGGCTGAACCAGACCTTCACCACCCGCCTGTCGCGCAACTTCTTGCAGAACAACCACGTGGGCTTCATGAAGATGTATAAGAAGACCTTCACCATTACCGGCATCCTTGTTGCCGTATTCGTAGTAAGCTTCTTCGTTCGCGGATTGAGCAAGAGCATCGACTTCACCGGTGGTCGCAACTATGTTGTGAAGCTGGAGAAAGCCGTTGAGCCGGAGGATGTAACAAAGGCTCTGCAGGCATCATTCCCTAACAGCTCAGTAAGCTCACTGGCTCTCGGTACAGACCACAAGACAATACGTATCTCTACCAACTACA
Source organism: Prevotella sp. UBA746 (assembly GCA_002298545.1). GTDB lineage: Bacteria > Bacteroidota > Bacteroidia > Bacteroidales > Bacteroidaceae > Prevotella. The sequence goes on along the minus strand of DBKQ01000084.1, from coordinate 20,720 downwards.
AGATAGAGTCTAACAGCCCAACCATCGACGACGAGGTTGAGGAAATCCTCTTCAAGTCGTTGAGCAAGGCAGGAATGGTAACACAGAAGAGTGTTGAGGCATTCAAGAATCCAGACGTTCGTGCCGGCGGTTCAATCATCAGTAGTGCAAAGGTAGGTCCGTCAGTGGCTAAGGATATCACATACGGAGCAATCATCAGCGTCATCTTCGCTCTTGTTGCAATCTTCCTGTATATCCTGTTGCGTTTCCGCAATATCGCATTCTCGCTCGGTTCTACTGCAGCTTTGGCAATCGATACCGTAGTGGTGCTCGGCTTCTACTCACTGTTGTGGAATGTGGTTCCGTTCTCTCTCGAGATCGACCAGACCTTCATCGGAGCTATCTTGACCGTTATCGGTTACTCTATCAACGATAAGGTGGTGGTATTCGACCGTATCCGTGAGAACTTGAACCTCTACAAGAAGCGTGACTACTTCACGATCTTCAACAACTCGCTGAACGAGACACTGGCTCGTACCGTAAATACATCACTCACAACATTGATCGTGTTGCTCTGTATCTTCATCCTCGGTGGTGACAGTATCCGCAGCTTCGCTTTCGCAATGATTATCGGTGTAATCTTCGGTACCCTGTCTTCAATCTTCGTTGCTGCTCCTATCGCTTACATGACATTGAGCAAGCGCGACAAGGGCGAGCGCGGCGACAAGGCTATCGAGGAGATGGCATAAGCCTATTATATATAAGGTATAAGGAAAAATAACCGTCGTGGAAAACGACAATGCTAATATCAGCGCCATGCAGAGAAATTCTGCATGGCGCTTTTTTTATAAAAAAGTTTTTTTGGGCATTTTACCCTCACACCCTCAC
>DBKQ01000084.1:19422-19808 GCA_002298545.1 Prevotella sp. UBA746 | reverse complement strand
GTGAGGGATGGTGAGGGTAGATGAGGGTAATAACTTTATATCACATATAATATATAGATAATGTTTTTGTCTAAAAAAGAGTTTGACAACTTCCTATAATATTAGCCCGATACAGGGTGTATCATTTACTCCTGGCGTTTCTACCAAACGCTTGCGGTATTTCATCGTTGCACCAAAGGTGCAGAATACATGCCCCTTTTATGGCACTACAGTCCGGCTTGACTTATTATGCGAAAACCCGCAAATAACCCTATCCGACAAGTATAAAGCATACGGACAAAGCAGCAAGATAGCGAATCAGTCGTTAAAATCTCTAAATAATTTTGTTCATTCCGATAATAACCGCTATATTTGCAAAAGTTTTCGCGGAAATAGCTCAGTTGGTA
>DBKQ01000084.1:16197-19367 GCA_002298545.1 Prevotella sp. UBA746 | reverse complement strand
TGCCGCAATGGTGGAATTGGTAGACACGAGGGACTTAAAATCCCTTGGCCAGTAATGGCTGTGCGGGTTCGAGTCCCGCTCGCGGCACATTTGTCTTAGCGTTTTATTTTACCTTATTATTTCTTTTTGGCACATTCAAAACCTTTATTTAATATGCAAAAAAAAGTAGTTTTATTCCTTTCAGCAGCAGCCATGGTAGCGCTGTCATCATGCTCCAAGTTAGGAGCACTCTCTGCTGACAATTTTAATGTAGTACCAAATCCGCTCGAGACAGAGGCAGGTAAGGTTCCTGCAACTATCAACGGAAAGTTCCCTGAGAAATATATGAAGAAGAAGGCTGTCGTTACAGTTACTCCAGAGCTGAGATATGGCGACGGACAGACGGCTAAAGGTCAGTCGGCTACTTTCCAGGGCGAGAAGGTTATGGGTAATAACCAGACTATCCAGTATAAGGTAGGCGGAAACTATACGATGAAGTCAAGCTTCGACTATGTTCCGGAGATGCAGAAGAGCGACCTCTATCTTACTTTCGATGCTTATCTCGGAAAGAAAAAGGTAGAAGTTCCTGCAGTAAAGGTAGCTACAGGCGTTATCTCTACTTCAGAACTGTATAAGAAGACTCTTGCCGGCGACGGTGCCTGCATCGCTCCAGACGCTTATCAGCGCGTGAACGCACAGAAGCAGGAAGCTCGCGTGAAGTTCCTCATCAACCAGGCAAACCTGCGCAAGAGCGAGATGAAGAACAACTCTGTAAAGGAGTTCGTAGAGATGCTCAAGAAGATCAACCGCGACAAGGAAGGTCTGAACATCAAGAACGTGGAAGTTCTCGCTTATGCTTCTCCTGACGGCGGATACAGCTTCAACGACAAACTCGCAAACAAGCGCCAGGACGTATCAGAGAAATACGTAAAGAATACACTGAAGAGCACTAAGGTTAAGACCGACGTTGCTGCAAGCTATACCGCTCAGGACTGGGACGGCTTCCAGGAGCTCGTTGCTGCATCTAACCTTCAGGACAAGGATGTTATCCTGCGAGTTCTCTCTATGTATCAGGACCCACAGGAGCGCGAGACACAGATCCGTAACATGTCTGCCGGATTCCGTGAGCTTGCCGACGGTATTCTGCCTGAGCTCCGCCGCTCTCGCATGATTATCAACTATGAGACAATCGGACGCAGCGACGATCAGATTAAGGACCAGTATAAAGAGGATGCAAGCAAGCTGAGCGTTGACGAGCTTCTCTATAACGCTGCCCTCGAGAATGATGCCGACGCCAAGGAGGCTATCTACAAGAAGACTGCAGAGCTTTATCCTAATGACAACCGCGCATTCAACAACATTGCAGCTCTCGAGTTTGCCAAGGGCAACAACGCTGAGGCTCAGAACTATCTCCAGAAGGCTCTCGCCGTAGACGGAAATGCTGCTGAGGCTAATGCCAACAAGGGACTTCTCGCTCTGCTCAACGGCAACACCGCTGAGGCTCAGAATCTTATCGCTAAGGCTAACGGCGCTAACGACCTGAACAAGGCTGTAGGTGCACTGAATATCGCAAACGGCAAGTATGCTCAGGCTGAGGAGGCTCTCAAGGGTGTAAACAGCAATACTGCTGCTTTGGCTCAGATCTTGAACAAGAACTATGCTGCTGCACAGAACACACTGAACAATGTGAAGAACAAGAACGGTATGACCGATTATCTCTTTGCTATCCTCAACGCTCGTCAGGGCAACAACAGCGCTGCCTCTTCTTATCTGAAGAGCGCTCTGCAGAAGGATCCAAGCCTGGCTTCATACGCTGCTAACGACCTTGAGCTTCTGAACGTAAGCAAATAACAATCATATTTACATATTATTAGATTTTTAGTTAACGACTTGAAGAGGGCTGCCGGTTTTATTATCGGTGGAGCCCTCTTTTTACTTTAATATATATCCGAACAGCTCATGAAGCAAGTGATATTGTTGCTCGCCGTAGTCCTTGCTATGGCATCCTGCGGTACCCGGAAGGGGTATTTCTCAATCGAAGGAAGATTCTTGAACCTCAACCAGGGCGAATTCTATGTATATAGTCCAGACGGCGTATTTGGCGGCGTTGATACCATCAAGGTGAACGGCGGACGCTTCGCAATGGAAATTCCGTGTCAGCGGGACGGAGTACTGATGCTCGTATTCCCGAATTTCTCTGAGCAGCCTATATTTGCCGAGTCTGGCGAGGGCGTCGACATCAAGGCAGATGCGTCACACCTGAAGCAGATGGAGGTGAGCGGAACCGACGACAATGAACTGATGACCGACTTTCGACAGGCTATTGCTTCGGCATCGCCACCAGAGGTGATGAAGCTGGCGGAACATTTTATCCGCGACAATTCTAAATCGCCTGTGGCTACATATCTTCTTGGGAAATATTTTGTGGTGAGCGGAAATACCGCAGCCTTGAAGAAAGCAAATGACTTACTGCCGATAGTGAAGAAGGCACAGCCGAAAAACGGAAACATCGTTCGTATGGAAAGCAACATAAAGATGCTGCTCGCTGCAAATATTGGCGACAGGTTGCCTTCGTTCTCTACTACGGATGTCAACGGCAAACCCGTTTCCTCCGCAATGCTTGCAGGCAAGAAAGCCGTGGTGCTCACATGGGCGTCGTGGAGCTACGACAGTCAGAATATTATGCGCCGCATAAGGGATATCGTAGACAGCAAAGGCGGCAACGTGGCGGCAGTGGGCATTTGTCTTGACGCCAGCAGTAAAGACTGTCGCGAGGCTGTGAAGAGGGAGAATTTCTCTTTCCCCAATATCTGCGACGAGAAGCTCTTCGACGGCAGTCTGCTCCTGCAACTCGGACTGCACTCCGTTCCTGCAAATATCATTGTAGGCAGCGACGGTAGGGTGGTGGCGCGCAATGTTGCCATAGACGATCTGGAAAGGTATCTCGAATAGCTAAAAATACAGGCAGAAAGCTCTTAAATCTATCTATAAACTACACACACAAGATTTTTATGATTGTAAAGACATACAGTGCTGCGGTGAACGGACTTGAGGTTACTACCGTTACTGTGGAGATTAGTCTTGCCCGGGGAGTGATGTTTCATCTCTCCGGACTTGCCGATACGGCTGTAAGGGAAAGTCATGACCGTATTGTGGCGGCTTTGCTGAATAACGGATATAAGTTTCCCGTT
>DBKQ01000084.1:804-16158 GCA_002298545.1 Prevotella sp. UBA746 | reverse complement strand
CGACCTTCGCAAGGAAGGAAGCGGCTATGACTTGCCCCTGGCGATAGGTATTCTATCGGCAATGGACAAAGTGGATGCCGAGCATCTGGCAGACTATATGCTCGTTGGCGAACTGGGGCTTGACGGCAGACTGCAGCCTGTGCGCGGGGCGCTGCCGATAGCCATCAGGGCGAGGAAGGAGAAATTCAANNGGACTTATCGTGCCGAAACAGAATATCCGTGAGGCTGCCGTAGTCAACAACCTTGATGTATACGGTATGGAGAACCTTGCCGATGTGGTGGCGTTCTTCAACGGCACTGCCGAGTTTGAGCCGATGCGTATCGACACAAGGCGGGAATTCTATGAGCAACAGGGAAACTTCGAACTTGACTTCGCAGATGTTAGAGGACAGCAGAATGTTAAGCGCGCTATGGAGGTGGCTGCCGCCGGAGGGCACAACATGATAATGATCGGTCCGCCGGGTAGCGGAAAGTCGATGATGGCAAAGCGCCTGCCGTCGATACTGCCGCCGCTGTCGCTCGGCGAGAGCCTTGAGACTACACAGATTCATTCCGTTGCCGGAAAGCTCGGCAAGGGCATGTCGCTGATTTCTCAGCGACCGTTCCGATCGCCGCATCATACTATCTCGCAGGTCGCCCTTGTTGGTGGCGGACTGAACCCGCAGCCGGGGGAGATATCATTGGCACACAATGGTGTGCTCTTTGCCGACGAGTTGCCGGAGTTCAGCAAGGCAACGCTCGAAGTGCTGCGCCAGCCGCTTGAAGACCGCAAGATTACTATTTCCAGAGCTAAATACACCATAGAATATCCATGTTCCTTCATGTTCGTGGCGAGCATGAACCCTTGTCCGTGTGGATATTTCAATGACCCTACACACCACTGTGTCTGTACACCGGGACAGATACAGCGCTATATGAACAAAATCAGCGGCCCGCTGCTCGACCGCATCGATATCCAGTGTGAGATAACCCCGGTTCCGTTTAAGGATATTTCTAATGCCCAGCCCGGAGAACCGAGCGCGGCGATACGTGAGCGTGTCATCAAGGCTCGCCATATTCAGGAAGAACGATTCAAGGACATTCCCGGCATCTACTGCAACGCACAGATGACGGAACGCATGATACATCAGTTTGCCGAACCCGACGAGGCGGGTATCAACCTGCTCCGTGTTGCCATGGAGAGACTTAACCTCTCGGCTCGTGCATATAACCGCATACTGAAGGTGGCACGCACCATTGCCGATCTCGAAGGAAGCGAAAACGTCCTGTCTAACCATCTTGCCGAAGCCATCAGCTACCGTAATCTCGACCGCTCCGACTGGGCGGAGAGGGGTGTGTGAAACTAATGGTATAATCAATAAATAACATGTAAAATGAATAGTGGAATAGAAATCTATAAGACTTCAGACGGGAGTGTACAACTCGATGTTAAGTTAGAGAATGATACGGTGTGGCTGACTCAAAGCCAAATGTCACAATTGTTTGGTCGTGACCGAACGGTTATTACACGCCATATAAATAATTGTTACAAAGAGGGCGAACTTGACAAAAATATCACATGTGCAAAATTTGCACATATGGGTAAGGACCAAGACCAAGAATATGAAACGATGATGTATAACCTCGATGTTATTATCTCTGTCGGCTATAGGGTAAAGTCCGTGCAAGGCACAAGATTCCGTCAATGGGCAACTTCCGTTCTTAAGCAATACCTCATCAAAGGTTATGCCATCAACCAGCAGATGAAACTCGACAGATATAACGAGCTGAAGGATGTAGTGCGTCTGATGTCTCGTACTATCGGCTTGCAGAAGAAGGTTACTGAAAATGAATACGGTGGTCTTTTTAATGTGATTTAGGATTATGTAATACTTAAATAATACTTACCTTAAATGAAAAAACTATCAATATTGCTCGCTTGCGCTATATGCGCAGTAAAATCATTAGCGGGCGACTGGAACTCTGTCGCCCTTAAACGTTCCGTTACCGGAGTGCAACCCATGACGGGGCTTGTTCTGTGGACCGACAATGCTAAAAACCGTTTTACTGCCTATGGAGCAAGTCATGCCCTGGAATACTCTTATGTGGCCCCCTGTAAGGTAGTTACGGGATGTGCCGATGACGGTACGGTTCAGTACGACTGGTCGTATCTCGAAAACTTGCTCAACGATATCAAGAGTCGCAACCATCAGGCTGTTCTGCGCTTCTTTTATGTTTATCCGGGCGAAAAAATGGTGGACGACAACAAGGGGACTACTGCTGTGCCGGCGTATATAAAGGCTCTGCCTGATTATCACGAGACTTACAAGAACGTGAAGGGCGACGGAGAGACTTGGTATGCCGACTGGAGCAACAGCGAATTGAAGCGTTTCACGAAGCAGTTCTATACAGACTTCGCCGCACGTTACGGCAGCGACCCGCGGATTGCTTTCATCGAGGTTGGTTTCGGCCACTGGGCGGAATATCATATCTACGACAGTAACGGTACGGATATTCAGTTTGGAAAGAACTTCCCGACGAAGGAATACCAAAAGGAGTTCTTTATGCACTTAAAGGAAGTGATGCCTATTCCGTGGGCTATCAGCATCGATGCCGCAAGCGACGAATACACACCGTTTACTAATGACAGTGAGTTGCAGGCTCTGCAGTTCGGACTCTTCGACGACTCCTTCATGCACCAGAATCATGAAATTGGTTCGAAAGACGGATACAACGAGGAGTGCTGGAACGCTATGGGGAAAGACCGCTGGCAGACTGGCGTTTGTGGAGGAGAGATTAGCTACTACAAGAGTTCCGACCAGAAGAACTTTACTAATCCCGCCGGTATGTATGGACATACATGGGAGGAGATGGCAAGGAAATACCATATCTCGTTTATGATTGCCAACGACAATCCCGGAGGCAAGAACTCGTGGAACAACCCTACACGGTTCAAGGAATGTAGTATGGCGGCGGGATATCACTTCGTTGTTACTGACTGCCGTACTGATGGCACAGCCACTAAGATTACAGTGGAGAACAAAGGCGCGGCTCCGATTTATCGCGATGCTTACTTTGCTGTTGGTGGCGTGCGCTCGGAACAGAGCCTGAAGGGTCTGCTTCCTGGGGCATCTCTTGAAGTTGTCGTTTCGGCTCCGCTTATGACTGATAGCAAAGGCACGTTGGTGAATGCTCCGGAGATTGTTTCCGACTATATTCTCGATACTCAGAAAATAGAATACGACAGCAATGTAACGACTGATATCGGTGTGGCGGAAACTGTTGAGGATTGTAAGGATCCTAAATGTTATGGCATTGACGGAATGAAGGCTACAGCGGGTATGCGTGGCGTTGTAATCATGTGCGGAAAGAAAATATGCAAATGAAATAGATAAACTGCCTTTTTCGTGTCAACATGACATTAAAAAATACGTATAAACTTTCATTTCTGAGAAAATATAGGGGGAAAAGTTATTTTTCCCCTTTTTTATTTGCTGATAAGCAAGATTAAAACTACTTTTGCACCATAAGTATATTTATGTTATCATTTTTATAGGAAATTAAACTCATGAGAAGTATTAAATTATTCAATCTAAACAAGATGAGCAAGGGATTGCTCGTTTTGGCTGTAATGCTTTTTGCCGCTGTGCAGACTATTGATGCGCAGCTGCCTTCTTTTAAGTTGAAGACTATTGAGGGAAAAACTATTGATACGGCTACTCTGAGCAACGACGGAAAACCGTTTATCATTGATTTCTTCGCTACATGGTGTAAACCTTGCAACCGTGAGCTTAGTGCTATCGGAGATGTCTACGACGATTGGGTGGCAGAAACTGGAGTGAAGCTCTTTGCTGTTTCTATTGACAAGGCTCAGAATGCCAATAAAGTAAAGCCGCTCGTTAACCAGCACGGATGGCCTTATGAGGTGTTGCTCGATGTTAACTCAGACTTCCGCAAGTCGTTTGGTGGCGAGATGATTCCTTTCGTTATCATCTGCGACGGCAACGGCAAGATTGTTTACAAGCACAACGGATACACCGAGGGCGCTGAACAGGAACTTATCGAGAAGGTAAGGGAGCTGATTAAGAAATAAGTTCACCTTATTATATATATGTAGCATCTGTGATATATGTATCCTTCGCATGTATATAATATTAAAGGTATTTAGGAATAACGAATAAAATTTTTATGAAATCAAGAATATTCTTTTCTCTTGCCGCTGCTCTTGCTGCAACGGGTGCTATGGCTCAGGAGGCTAACGACGAGGACAAGTTCACTGTCAGCGGTAGTATTCAGAGCGACATCATCATCCCGCAGGAAGACAAGGCTATCGGTACGGAGAAATACAACGAATGGGCTCTGACTAACTCTTATGCCGACATTGCCGGTAGAAGTAAGCATCTCGATGCCGGACTCCGCTTTGAGTTCACCAAGCACCCGCTGCCGGGTTATGCCTCGGCTCCGGAGCAGGGATTCAAGGGCTATGGCGTGCCTAACTTCTATCTGAAGACCCACTTCGACAATTGGGATCTCACGCTCGGTACATTCTATGAGCAGTTCGGCTCCGGCTTCATCCTCCGTACATACGAGGAGCGCAGTCTCGGTATCGACAACTCCTTGCTCGGCGGTCGCCTCGTAATTCGTCCGGTAAAGGGCGTGCAGATTAAGGCTCTCTCCGGTAAACAGCGCCACTATTGGAAGTGGAACGATGCATGGGTGAGCGGTGGCGATTTGGAACTTTCGTTCGACCAGTGGTTCAAGAAGATGCAGGAGCACAATACGTATCTTACTCTCGGTGCTTCGTGGGTGAACAAATACGAGTCTACCAAAGATGATAACATTATGGCTGACGCTACCCACAAACTCAACTTGCCGAGCAACGTCAATGCCTTCGACGTAAGGGCAAACCTGCAGGCTGGTGACTTCAGCGTGCTTGCCGAATATGCGTGGAAGACGGAGGATCCGTCGTACGACCGTCTCTATCCTTATATATACCGCAATGGTACGGTGGCAATGCTTTCTACTTCTTACTCGAAGAGCGGACTGAGTATTTTGCTTCAGGCAAAGCGTAGCGACAATATGACCTTCCGCAGCGACAGAAATGTGCAGGGACTTTCGTCTAATATCAACAACCTGCCGGCGTTTACACAGGAGCAGACTTATGCTCTTGCTGCTCTTTATCCATACGCTACTCAGGCTAACGGTGAGTGGGCTTATCAGGCTGAGTTCGGATATAAGTTCAAGAGGAATTCTTTCCTTGGTGGTAAATACGGAACTGATGTGAAGGTGAACTTCTCGCATGTTCATGCCATTGACCGCAACGACCATACTGTAAATGGTAAGAGCGAGGGAACAAGTGGTTATGGGTCTTCATTCTGGAAATGGGGCGACCAGACTTACTATCAGGATTTGAATGTCCATATCGACAAGAAATTCTCGCGTTCATTTACTCTCAACCTTATGTATATGAATCAGTTCTACAACAAGACTGTTGTTGAGGGCGAGGGAGGAATGGTTCATTCCGACATCGTTGTGGCTGATGCCAAATACAGGTTTAACAACAAACTGACTCTTCGTGGTGAGGCACAGTATCTCGCTACTGACGATGATGAGGGCGATTGGGTATTCGGACTACTCGAACTGTCGGTTCTTCCTCATTGGATGTTTACGGTTTCGGATATGTACAACTGCGGTGAAAGTAAGCTCCACTATTATCAGGGACTTGTTACTTTCAATGCCGGTGCTCATCGCTTGCAGCTTGGCTATGGTAGAACTCGTGCCGGATACAACTGCTCTGGAGGTGTTTGCCGTATGGTGCCTGCAAGCAAAGGTTTCACTTTGTCGTATAACTACAATTTCTAAGGATAATGAAAGCTATAAAGAATATATACAACTCTATTGCCGGTAAGCTGATGCTTGGCATGGCAGTTCTTATGACTGCCGGTGCTTTCTCTGCTTGTTCGGATATTGACGAGGATAACCGTCTTATATATGTCAAGCCTTCTGAAGTGAAGAAGCATGTGCTGATTGAGGACTTCACCGGCCAGCGCTGCATTAACTGTCCTAAAGCTGCTGATAAGATCAAGGAATTGCAGGAACAGTATGGTGAAGACAACATTATTGCTGTGGGTATCTATGGCGGTGACTTCGGATATAATGATTTAGCCAAGAAAGAGCCCTGTTCGTTAACTACAGTAGATGGTAACTCCTATTATTCCACCTGGAGCATAAAGGCGCAGCCGAGCGGAATGGTTGACCGTTATGGAGGAGTTCTGACCAATCTTGCTTATTGGACGGCTTATGTTAACGGTTTGATTAATATGGAACCGACCGTCATGATTGTTCCTACAACAAAGTATGATGCATCAACGAGAGAACTAAAGGTGAATGTTGATGTTGCCGGATTGAAAACCTTGCAGGGAGCTAAGCTTCAGGTTTGGCTCATAGAAGATGGTATCGTGGATATGCAATATATGCCGAATGGTAGCATTAACAACGAATATGTTCACAACCATGTCTTCCGTGCTACGGTAAGTGCTGTAAACGGTGATCCGATAGATGTAGTTGATAAGGGTGACGTAAGGAAATCCTACTCTATAAATATCAAGAATGAATGGAAAGCCGAAAATATGTCTGTAGTTGCATTCGTATTTACAAACGCTGGTGTGCAGCAGACTGAAAAGGTAGGTTTGATTAAAAAATAAGAAAAGTGTAATTTATAACAAAAGAAGATTATGAAATTAAAGACTTTAGTAGCATCTGCATTTATGGCGATGTTTGGAATAAGTGCTATGGCACAGACCGATCTTGAAACGTTTCAGTTTGTTGATAAGGCTGGAAATGTCGTTCCTGACGGTACAACGCTGACTATTAACGAAACAGAAGTTAAAGATGGTAAATTGCAGATAAGCACAGGACTCTATGTAAAGAACAATACTAATACTACGCAGGCAATTGCATTGGATTATGACATTCAGTCTCTGCCAAACGGAAATTATTCAATATGTTATCCCGGACAATGTCAGAATTACTTTTCTGCCGAGCTGATAACAAAAGGTCCGGCAGTTGTTGACCCAACAGCACAGGATTATACAAACCCTGCTGACCTGCAGGCAGAATGGTTTCCTACAGCTTATGGCACAAGTACTGTAACTATCCAGATAAAAGTACATGAGGTTTCAACTCGTGAAGTTTTCGGTACAGTTCTACCTGACGCTGGCGAATTCAAGGCTTATGGCCCTAAAGTAACATTGAACCTTGTATATGCCGACCCCACAGGTATCAATGGTGTTTCCGACAATGCAAATGCTGATGTCGTTTCTCGCTATAATGCTGCTGGAATGAGAGTAAACTCGGCTGTTAAAGGCTTGAATATCGAGAAACTCTCAAATGGTAAGACTATTAAACGTATCGTTAAATAAAATAAAGATCTCAAGGTATGAAGAAAACTTTACTTTCTTTGATGGCTTTTGCACTGTCTTTAGCTGTCAATGCACAGACCGTTCCATTTAATGGACAAATACAGAAAAATATGTCTGCTACTGAAGTGCAGCACAGTGTTCTCAAGTCTGCTCCTAAAAAGGCAGAGCTTGCAGCTAACCAGCGCTACGCAGGATACTTTTACGATGATGATTGTGGAAAAAAGGGAGAAGGAATGGGTATCCCTCAATATACTTCTGGCGACTGCAAGGCTGCAATAGAGTTGACTGCCGATATGCTTAAGCCTTATGTTGGCAAGAAGGTTGTTGGTATTCGTTTTGCACTTTGTGAGAAGTTGAGCAGTTCTCGTGTGTTTATCCGTCCTATAATAGATAATAAAATCAGTGCAAATGATGTTGTATCCAAAGATGTATCTTCTACCCAGATTGGATGGAATACTGTAACTCTTGATGAACCATATACAATTGAAGAGAATTCAAATTTCTTTGTTGGTTATGACTATGAGCAGAAACAGTCAAATGACGGACAATATTATCTTGAGGAAGATTATCCTCTCTCAACTTCTACTGTAACTGCTGACAACGAAGAAGGTGCAATTGTAATTTATGCTAATATACCTAAGACAGTAGGTGGAAGTGGCATAGCTTGGTACACATTTTCTGGTCAGGGTGAGGCTCTTAGTATTCAACTTATCGTAGAGGGTGACTTCAATGATTATGATGTTAAGGCGAATGAGATGTCGGATGTCACGGCAAAGCAGGGCGAACAGTCTACTTCAAACGTTTCTTTCTTGAACTTCTCAAAAGAGCCTGTTACGAGTCTTGACTATGTAGTTAGTCTTGACGGTGTTGCCGGCGAGGCACAGCATGTTCAGCTTAAGAATTCTGTCGGCAGAGGTTCTCTGGGCTCTTTCACAGCTACGACCCCGTCTTCAGATATTCTCGGAAACCATAACCTGAGCATTGATATTACTAAGGTAAATGGAAGCGATAATCTGAGTGAAAACAAGGCCGTTACCGGCAACATGGTTGTTGCTTCTATCTTCTATCCAAAGAATATTCTCATTGAAGAGTTTACAACGGAGAAGTGCCCTAACTGTCCTCGTGTAGCAGGTTATCTGACAACGGCACTTAAAACTGCTGACGCAAGCCGTGTATATGCCGTTTGTCATCATACTGGATATTATACAGACTGGCTTACTGGAAAGTGGGATACAGATCTTGAGTCTCTCGTCTTTGGCGGAACCGGTCAAACGTATGCACCTGCAGTAACGTATAACAGAGATTATAGCATTGCCAAGATGGGATATGATCAGATGGGAGTTATGTCTATGCCTCTTAGTGCTGCTGAAATAACAGCTTATATAAATGGTGTTACTTCGACAGACAATGCCAATGTCAAGCTCACAATGACGGCATCTAAACTTTGGGATGATAGTCAGGCTCTTATAACCGTTGAGGGTGAGTGCAACGAAGCTGTTGACAAGAATACTGCAAAATTGACATTATATGTTACAGAGGATGAGGTTAAGGCAAGGAGCCAGTCTGGTGCAAGCGGTACTTTCTACCACGAGCATGTTATCCGCTATAACAACAGTTCTTGGGGTGAGGCTATCACATGGAACGACAACAAGTTCGTTAAGACATTTACTGTTCCTGTAAACTCTTCATGGGTAAAGAACAACTTGAAGTTCGTTGCATTGGTAAACAACTATGATGCAAAAAACAAAGACTACAAGAAAATTAACGTTGAGAATACCATTGGCATGAAATATAGCGATGCGACAACAGGCATCAATGGTGTCGTAGACAACTCTTCTTCTTCAGAAGTAGCCCGTTACTCTCTCGACGGCATGCAGCTTTCAGCTCCTCAGAAGGGCTTGAATATCGTTAAGCTGTCTGACGGTAGAACTGTAAAGGTGATGGTGAAGTAATGTTCACACACCATTTTTTGATATAATTATAGCCGCACCGGTTAATGTCTGACAGACATGCCGGTGCGGCTTTCGCATTATATGTGTTAAAAAAAATGTGCATGCCAAACATGACATGCACATAATTAAGCTATATGTGTCGCTATAATTCGTTGCCTTCAAGCCGTGTTTTAATCATGGCTTATCAATTTCCTTGTTTCGTCAATTGACAATCCCAAGCCTTGTGCTACTTGCTCTATGTTGAGTCCCATAGAAAGAAGTCTCTTTGCCGTTTCTGCTTTCTCTTCAGCTTTTCCTTCAGCTTTTCCTTCAGCTCTTCCTTCAGCCATACCTTCAGCTCTTCCTTCCGCCATACCCTTTTCCCGGGCTTCTCTTTCTGCAGCAGCCATACATGCCATATTGTCGTGTGCAATCCAGAGGCTGTTCTCGTATGCCTCCCATTCCTTCTTTGTCAGTCTATGGCTGTCTGCGTATTCCTCAAGCTGCTTGAAGATGTCTTTCTGTGCCGTAAACGGCATTCTGCCTAATGCTTCCATATGCTTTAAAACGTAAATCCATTTTTCAAAATCATTATCACGTTCTTCCGCTTCCTTCTTGAAGAACGGAAGGGCTAAATATGTGAAGCGGAGCTTGTCTGATGCTGGCTTCCCACTTTCTTTATCTGCTATAACAAGATCTGTCCTGAACTTGCCGACCTCGTCTGGCCTTGGCATATAGTTCATGAAACATATTGTATATACAGGAAGAGACCTGTATGTGTCTTCCTTTTCTTCTTTCCCTTTTTCAACTTGTTCAAGTATGCTCCGACATGCATAACATATAGAGCGGTCTTGCCGCAAACATACAATTATTTTTTATATTATGGATACAGGTGCTGAAAAAATCACAAGAAAAATGGTGGATTAAGGATAAAAATCGTTACCTTTGCATTCGTCATACAAAAATTGCATGGCTGATGGGGTCTCATAGTTCAATGGATAGAACAAGTCTCTCCTAAAGATTAGATCCGAGTTCGATTCTCGGTGAGACCACTTAAACGTAATACTTAGAAACAGAATAAACTTTTAATCTTATGGAAAATAATAAGGAAAATCAGGAAGGACAGTTCCAGTTGGAGCTTCCTCAGGCAGTAGCACAGGGTGAATACGCTAATTTCGCTCTTATCACTCACTCTCGTTCAGAATTTATCGCAGATTTCGCTCGCGTTCTGCCGGGTCTGCCAAAGGCAGTAATCAATAGTCGTATAATCCTTGCTCCAGAGCATGCTAAGCGCCTGCTTTTGGCTCTTCAGGAGAATGTTGCAAAATATGAGCATGAGTTCGGAAAGATTACTCTGCCAGAGCAGCAGGGTAAGACTATTGCTCCGTTCAATGTTAATAACGGCGAGGCTTAATATATAGAGAGGTTTAATAAATTTGAGGTCTGCAATGGAACTTCCGTTCTACTTGCAGACCTCTTTATTTTCTTGTTGTTACTTTCCCATATCAAGCTTCCAGTTGCCGTCTTTGTCTTTGCGCAGTTCTATTTCCTCGTCTTTAACTTCGCCGTTGCCGTAAGTAACTTTCATTTTTACTTTTGCCTTTTCTCCGTTTTCAGACGTTTCTTCGTTTACTATCTCGTATGACGCAATACCCTTGTTCTTCTTGTACTCCTTTTCTGCTTTGTCTTTTAGCAGTGAGGCAAGCATCTCCTTCTGTTGCTTTATCTCGTCAGGTGATTCCTTCGGGTCGTCTTTTGTATAGACAAGATCCACATACCCTTTATAGTCCTTGTCGATAAGGCATTTCATGGATTTTTCCGCTACTCCTTTGGGCGTATTGCTACTACATGATGCCATGATGAAAACAATGGCCATGAGGCCTAAAATGAAACTAAGTCTTTTCATAATCTTTTTTTATTTGGTTAGTAATATATAACATTTTTACTTTTATGAATTATGCCTTTATAAAATGCAGTTTTATAGTTAATGACGAGAACATTTCGTTGACCTCTATGGAAAGTCGGCAATCCGTTTAAAGTCCTTTGATTTTAGAATATCAGACGGGAATATTACATGACTGAAATGAAGTCCTGGCATATTTATATTGTGACGTTCTTTGCCGATAATCATTATTCCGGCTTTCTTATAAGCGTAGACAACAAGTTCGCTGCAATACATCTTTGTAGTATCCATGTCATTGTAGTCATGGTCAAACAATATTTTTCTATTAAACATTCTCTTTGCGACGTTTGCGCTTTTTTGTGCTGCTTTACTGTTGTTGCATCTTAACACGCAGCCTTTGGAGGCATTTATCGATGAAAAGAATTTCCTGGCACTTTCCATCTTTACTCTGTCCACATCCCCTTCAAAATCCGGTTCGTCTGGTACGGCATGAACAACCATTGTCCTTCCGTTGTGGAAGACAACAATACCGCAGTGAGAAAAATCAGACCCTCTGTCTGCAGTCGTAACAACGCGACTCGTAATACCGGTTCCTCGCCTCATTACGATGTCGCCTTCCTTTAATATGCTTGTTTCTCGCAAGATGCTATGCGGTGAGTTCCTGTTCTTGTCGCATGAGTATATTGCCAAACATAATATTGCCATTGTTACCAGTCCTTTTATATTTCCCATATATTTCCCAGACTTTATTTTGCAAATATAGATTATTTTTTGATTTGAACCAAGCATTTTCCACTTAAAGTTTGCATGTATATACCTTATTATATATTATATAGGAATTATCTGTTGTATAAGATGCTCTTCTTCTCTATTAAAACTCTTGCCTTTAGGATTTTAGAAGGTGTATCGATTGTAGAATATATATAAGATATAAGGTTATAAAAGGTTAATAAAATATATATCGTGTAAAATTATAAGTGTATTGAAAGCCTCTTTGTCCTATTTATTAGGTAAATACAAAAAAAGTTCTTACCTTTGCAGCCCAAAATGGTCTTATGGCTGAGACTGTATTGTAATACTTTGATAATAACAAAATAATAAATATAAAATTAAAAATTAAAAACAATGCCTACAATTCAGCAATTGGTAAGAAAAGGTAGAAAGGTGCTTGTAGACAAGAGCAAGTCTCCGGCTTTGGATTCATGTCCTCAGCGTCGTGGCGTTTGCGTTCGTGTTTACACCACAACACCTAAGAAGCCTAATTCGGCAATGAGAAAGGTTGCCCGTGTGCGTTTGACAAACCAGAAAGAGGTGAACTCTTACATTCCAGGAGAAGGACACAACTTGCAGGAGCACTCAATCGTGCTTGTTCGCGGTGGTCGTGTAAAGGATCTTCCTGGTGTGCGTTATCACATCGTTCGTGGTACTCTTGATACTGCAGGTGTAGCAAATCGTACACAGCGCCGTTCTAAGTATGGAGCTAAGCGTCCAAAGCAGAAGTAATTAATAACCGGGAGGTTTAAAATCTTACATTTTAATCGTTTTGCTGGAGAATTGTTATAAAGGTTGAGTAAGCGGCTCCAGAGGGAGCGCTGAAGAACATTAAACAGCCCCATGCAGAATTAATTTCAAAACAAGAAATGAGAAAAGCAAAACCAAAGAAGCGCGTGATCCTTCCGGATCCCGTGTTCAATGACCAGAAGGTCTCAAAGTTCGTGAACCACTTGATGTATGATGGAAAGAAAAACACATCATACGAAATTTTCTACAAAGCATTGGATACCGTAAAGGAGAAGATGGCTAATGAGGAGAAGTCTGCACTCGAGATTTGGAAGACTGCTCTTGATAACATTACTCCTCAGGTTGAGGTTAAGAGCCGCCGTATCGGTGGTGCTACTTTCCAGGTACCTACAGAAATCCGCCCAGACCGCAAGGAGAGCATCTCTATGAAGAATATGATTGCTTTCGCTCGTAAGCGTGGTGGTAAGTCAATGGCTGATAAGTTGGCTGCTGAGATTATGGATGCCTTCAACAATCAGGGTGGTGCCTTCAAGCGTAAGGAAGATATGCACCGTATGGCTGAGGCTAACCGTGCGTTCGCTCACTTCAGATTTTAATTTTTAAGATAAGGTAAAAGGAATCATGGCAAAGCAAGATTTACATTTGACCCGTAATATCGGTATTATGGCTCACATCGATGCCGGTAAAACAACAACTTCTGAGCGTATCCTGTTCTATACAGGTAAGACTCACAAGATTGGCGAGGTTCACGACGGTGCCGCAACAATGGACTGGATGGCTCAGGAGCAGGAGCGTGGTATTACTATCACATCTGCTGCTACTACCTGTAACTGGAACTACAACGGCAAGTCTTATAAAATCAACTTGATTGATACTCCGGGACACGTTGACTTTACTGCAGAGGTAGAGCGTTCACTCCGTGTTCTCGATGGAGCTGTAGCTACTTACTGTGCTGTAGGTGGTGTTCAGCCACAGTCTGAGACCGTATGGCGCCAGGCTGACAAATACAACGTTCCTCGTCTGGGTTACGTAAATAAGATGGACCGTTCTGGTGCTGACTACTTTGATGTACTCCGCCAGATGAAAGAGGTCCTTGGTGCTCACCCGGTATCACTCGTTATTCCTATCGGTAGCGAGGAGACTTTCAAGGGTGTTGTTGACCTTATCAAGATGAAGGCTATCCTGTGGCACGATGAGACCATGGGTGCTGAATATGAGGTAGACGATATTCCTGCAGATCTCAAGGATGAGGCTGAGGAATGGAGAGGTAAACTCGTTGAGTCTGCTGCAGAGTTCGATGAGGCTCTTATGGAAAAATACTTCGAGGATCCAGATTCAATCACTGAAGAGGAGATTATCGCAGCTATCCGTAAGGGAACACTCGCAATGGAGTGCACACCTGTTCTTTGTGGTTCTTCATTCAAGAACAAGGGCGTTCAGACATTGCTCGACTATGTTTGCGCATTCTTGCCTTCACCATTGGATACTCCAAACATCGTTGGTACAAACCCGACAACAGGTGAGGAGGAAGATCGTAAGCCTTCTGAGGATGAGCCTACATCTGCTCTTGCATTCAAGATCGCAACAGACCCATACGTTGGTCGTCTTGTGTTCTTCCGTGTTTACTCAGGTAAGGTCGTTGCTGGTTCTTATGTTTATAATACACGTTCTGGAAAGAAAGAGCGCGTAAGCCGCCTCTTCCAGATGAACTCAAACAAGCAGGTTCCTATGGAACTCATCGATGCTGGTGATATCGGTGCTGGTGTAGGTTTCAAGGATATCCGTACCGGTGATACTCTTTGTGATGAGGAACATCCAATCGTACTCGAGTCTATGACATTCCCTGATCCAGTGATCGGTATTGCCGTAGAGCCAAAGAGCCAGGCTGATGTTGACAAACTCGGTATCGGTCTTGCTAAACTTGCTGAGGAGGATCCAACCTTCACAGTACATACCGACGAGCAGAGTGGTCAGACCGTTATCTCAGGTATGGGTGAGCTTCACCTCGACATTATCCTTGACCGTCTGAAGAGAGAGTTCAAGGTTGAGTGTAACCAGGGTAAGCCACAGGTTAACTATAAAGAGGCTATTACTAAGACTGTTAATCTCCGTGAGGTTTACAAGAAACAGTCAGGAGGTCGTGGTAAGTTTGCTGATATTATCGTTAACGTTGGTCCTGTTGATGAAGATTACAAGCAGGGAGGTCTACAGTTCATCAATGAGGTGAAAGGTGGTAACATTCCTAAGGAATTCATTCCTTCAGTACAGAAGGGCTTCGAGGGAGCAATGAAGAATGGTGTACTCGGTGGTTATCCTATGGACAGCTTGAAGGTAACACTTCTCGACGGTTCTTATCACCCAGTAGACTCTGACCAGTTGTCTTTCGAGGTTGCTGCAATCAATGCTTACAAGAATGCATGTGCTAAGGCAGGTCCAGTTCTTATGGAGCCTATCATGAAACTTGAGGTTGTTACTCCAGAAGAGAACATGGGTGATGTAATCGGTGACTTGAACAAGCGTCGTGGTCAGGTTGAGGGTATGGACGAGACTCGTTCTGGAGCTCGTATCATCCGTGCAATGGTTCCATTGGCAGAGATGT
>DBKQ01000084.1:236-765 GCA_002298545.1 Prevotella sp. UBA746 | reverse complement strand
GCTCTATGGAGTATGATCACCATGCTCCACTGTCAAGCTCAATTGCAAAGACAGTTCTTGAGGAGTGCAATGGTCGAGTAGACCTTCTGTAATAAAAGAAAATCCGGAAGAGAGGAACGCCTTTTAGCGTATGACTCTTAATAGGCGTTGCTTCTCTTCCCTTTTAATAATAACAATAAATAAAAATGAGTCAGAAAATCAGAATCAAGCTGAAGTCTTACGATCACAAATTGGTAGACAAGTCAGCAGAGAAGATCGTGAAGGCAGTAAAGGCTACTGGTGCAATCGTAAGTGGTCCTATTCCATTGCCAACACACAAGAGAATCTACACAGTTAACCGTTCAACCTTCGTTAACAAGAAGGCTCGTGAGCAGTTCCAGCTCAGCGATTACAAGCGTCTTATCGACATTTACAGCTCAACAGCAAAAACTGTAGATGCACTCATGAAGCTTGAGTTGCCAAGCGGTGTTGAAGTAGAAATCAAAGTATAGTTTAATTTTTAATATTAATTGAAATGCCAGGATTAATT
>DBKQ01000084.1:0-171 GCA_002298545.1 Prevotella sp. UBA746 | reverse complement strand
AAGCAGGTCCTTGTGTTGTAACTCAGGTAAAGACCGTTGAGAAAGACGGTTACCAGGCTTATCAGCTTGCTTACGGCGAGATGAAGGAGAAGAATACCACTAAGCCTATGCTCGGTGTATTCAAGAAAGCAGGTACAACACCAAAGAGACACTTGGCCGAGTTCAAGTTTG
>DBKQ01000065.1 GCA_002298545.1 Prevotella sp. UBA746 | reverse complement strand
TTCGAATCCGTCAACGCCCACGTAAAGTAAGACCTGTTATCATTCGATAACAGGTCTTTTTATTTTCTTGAAATCCTTTATCTTTCTTGAAGTTCTTTATCTTTACTCTTCTACGAAGAGAGTCCATGAAGGGATTTGTTTCCCACAGTAAGGTAGTATCAAATATAAGTATCACCAAATGTATCTGTATTCTGCACCTTCAGTGCAGAATAGAAATACCGATGATGTTTCGCCCAAACGCTGTTGGTGTTTCTACCAAACGATAGAGAAAAGCAAAAAGCCATATTCTCATCTCCGTATAAGGAAGAGAGAATATGGCTTTAAAGATGCAATCAATAGTATGCTGATATGGTTGTTTATTCCATAATCCACAGATTTGAATTATTCTTCTTGGCATTAATGCTCGGTTGTTCAGCACCTGGATGATAGTAGCCCAGCAGCGTAATATCCCATAAGAGAACGCTGTAGCCAGGAATACTGTTGTAGTCGTTTGTGCCATAGCCTAATGTCCACGGTACGTAGACCTGCCAGCGGTCGCCGATGTGCATGCGCATGAGAGCCGTGGTATATCCGTCGATGAGTCCGCTGACAGCCCATTTCTTCGGGTATGCAGTAGCTGCGTTGTAGTCGTTGAAATCACCGTCCCAACTCTTCTCTATAACATATCCGTTAGGATAGCTTGTCGATGGAAGCAGCTTGCCGAGATTATGCACCATTACCGAGTCGGTATACAGAGGGCATCCGCTACCGTCGCCATTCTTTATCTTATGCACAACGATATAGTCGGTAGGGTTGAGTCTTGCCACGGTGTCGTTGAGCGACCAGCAGCGTATGGTGTCCCACTGGCTATTCTCGCCGTTTTGCTCGATGTCTGCCAATGCCTGATTGAAGATATTCTGAAAATATTCAGTGTTTTTCTTCTGCCAGTCTGGATATTCTTCAGTATCATCGTTTGTCTCGCTACATGATGCAAGTCCCATGAGTACGCCCATGAAAAGGACAAGTGCCAAAAAGTATTTTCTGTTCATTATTGTTTTAAATGTTTTTATTGAGGAGGGCAGGCGAGGAAATACTGCCTGTCCGCCCCATTGTGTGTCTTACTGCAATTTCTTGAGCAGACTTGCTATGCTCACCTTGTCTTCAATGATACTGTTGAGCTGGTCGATGCTTACGCGCTCCTGTTCCATAGTGTCGCGGAAACGCAGTGTTACGCAGTTGTCCTTCAATGAATCGTAGTCTACTGTTACGCAGTATGGAGTTCCGATAGCATCCTGACGACGATAGCGCTTTCCGATAGTGTCCTTTTCGTCGTACTGGCAGTTGAAGTGGAACTTCAGGTTGTTGATAATCTCGCGAGCCTTCTCTGGCAGACCGTCTTTCTTTACCAATGGTAAAACGGCAAGTTTCACCGGTGCCAGGGCTGCAGGGAGCTTCAATACAGTACGTGTCTCGCCGTTCTCCAGCTTTTCCTCCTCGAAAGAGTGGCACATGATAGAGAGGAACATACGGTCAACACCGATACTCGTCTCGATGTCATACGGAGTATAGCTCTCGTTGGTCTGCGGATCGAAGTATTTGATAGAACGGCCAGAGAATTTCTCGTGCTGCTTCAGGTCGTAGTCGGTACGGCTGTGGATACCCTCAACTTCCTTGAATCCGAACGGCATCTTGAACTCGATGTCGGTAGCGGCATTTGCATAGAAAGCGAGCTTCTCGTGGTCGTGGAAACGGTAGTTCTCAGGTCCGAAGCCCAGAGCCTGGTGCCATTTCATACGGAACTGCTTCCATTTCTCAAACCATTCCTTCTCTGTACCCGGCTTAACGAAGAACTGCATCTCCATCTGCTCGAACTCCCTCATACGGAAGATGAACTGGCGGGCAACGATCTCGTTGCGGAATGCCTTACCGATTTGTGCGATTCCAAAAGGTATCTTCATACGACCGGTTTTCTGTACGTTAAGGTAATTCACGAAGATACCCTGTGCGGTTTCCGGACGGAGGTAAATCTTGTTTGTTGCATCAGAAGTAGAGCCCATCTCGGTAGAGAACATCAGGTTAAACTGGCGTACGTCAGTCCAGTTCTTTGTTCCGCTGATAGGGTCAACAATCTCCTCGTCGATGATAATCTGCTTCAGAGCTTCAAGGTCTGGTCCCTGCATTGCCTCGGTGTAACGCTCGTGGAGGGCGTCGCGTTTTTTCTGGTGCTCGATGACACGAGGATTTGTCTCGCGGAACTTAGCCTCGTCGAAGCTGTCGCCGAAGCGCTTGCGTGCCTTGGCAATCTCCTTGTCAATCTTTTCCTCGTATTTAGCTATTTGGTCTTCGATAAGAACATCGGCGCGGTAGCGTTTCTTAGAGTCGCGGTTGTCGATGAGCGGGTCGTTGAAAGCGTCAACGTGGCCGCTTGCCTTCCATATAGTAGGGTGCATAAAGATGGCAGAGTCGATGCCCACGATATTCTCGTGGAGCAATACCATGCTCTTCCACCAGTATTCCTTGATGTTGTTTTTCAGTTCTACACCATTCTGTCCGTAGTCGTAGACTGCAGCCAGTCCGTCGTAAATGTCGCTACTTGGAAATACGAATCCGTATTCCTTGCAATGTGAAACGATTTTCTTGAAAACGTCTTCTTGTGCCATGATTTTATATTGTTTTGTTATTGTCTTTTGTCGCATTTTGTCTTTACTGCAGACAAATTTGTTGCAAAGTTACGTAATTTCCGTTATTTAGCGTATTATACTATCGTTAAATGTTATGTTCTGATATTATAATATTATGTAAAAACGTGATTTTGTCTTGTTTCCTTGCTTATTTCCTTGCCAATTGCCGTGCAAATTCGATAATGGAGTCTATCCCCTTTGCCGCTTTTTCATTGTCGAGGGCTACATTATAATCTGGAGAGATTCCGAATTCTGTACAGTTTTTGTCTTTGTCGTACATCGGACAGGCGCTGAACCTTACGCTCCATCCGTTTGGCAGTTCGCTGCTGAACGGCATTCCGGCTCCGCCACCTGTCTTGTCGCCGACGACGGTAGTTCCCGGACAGCATTTCATGTATTTCACGAACTCGTTTGCCGCACTGTATACGGAGCGGTTTGTCAAGACAAATACTTTCTTCTGCCAGCGTATTCCCTTCGACGGTTTCAGCTTTTGCTCTTTCATCGCCGAGAAGTCGGAATGTCCCGTTCCAGTCTTGTGTTGGATATATCCCACGAGAGTCTCCTTGTTCGTAAAGCGGGCGGCAAGTTTTTCTGCCATGGTAAGCATTCCGCCCCCATTGTTTCTGATGTCGATGATGAGGGCATTACACGGGGCGAGATACATCATCACGTTGTCGAGATTGCCGTCGCCGATGGAGTTTTCAAAACTCTCGCAGCGGATGTAGCCGATATTGTCGTCGAGCTTTCGGTATTTCAGTCCGCCTGTTATCCTATAGTCCGTACCGAGATATTTTCTTTGCAGCGAGTCGCTGAAATTCTTAGGATAGTTTTCTTGCCAGCTCCAGTAACGGGCGTAGTCGAAACTGGTATATAGATTTACATGACCGTCTTTCAGTTCGCTGAGCATGTCTGCCATGACTTCAAACAGTTGTGCGTCAGTCATGGAGCTGTTTATGCGGGCAGAGTATTTTGAGTGTATTTCATTCCAGTCCAGTCCGTACTCCTGTCCTTTATAGTCAAAGAAGCAGTAGCGTTGGTCCAGAATTTTCCATAAGGCTTCGAAATTGCCTTGCGGCGAGTCGCTGTATTCATCCTCGTCGATGCATGAAGAAAACTGCATCGACAGAAAGACACAGGTGAAAATAACAATTATCAAAGGGAAAAACTTCTTCATGGGGCTACATCTTTATAATTTTAAACCTCCTTGTTATTCCAATCATAAACATATGGGAATAACTGTGGTATTTCAGATTGTTGACTTCCGATTGCCTGTAGTCTCCGAGGTATCCTATGCGAATTGTAGTCTTGTGGATATTGAAATCGAGCGTAAGCATCTGGCGAAGCGACGGGGTGCAGGCAATTGTTGTCGGTACGATGTTATGGTCGTAGTCGCCTTCAGAGAATATCTCGTAATATGATTGTCCGTAGTTCGGACTGAACATTAGTCCGCATAGCGGTGCACTCACTTCATACCTTACCGCCAGAGGCATCTTGCCGGCATGAAAGCGATACGTTGCGGCGGCAACGGGAGCAATGTCGATATTTACCTTTGCCTGGGCGGGATTGTTACTGTTTCGCGTATTATACAGGAATCCGATGTTCGTATCTACCATTCCTCCGGCTTTAATGTCAAGACGGTCGCCAAAGAATGTCCAATCGCGCATAAATCCATAGCTGAATTTATATGCAGCAGCCATTTCATTGCCGTTGTCGGCTCTGTTTCTTGTGTATGCCACGTCGCCCTGGTGCACGATGATACGCGACCATTTCTTTCCTTCCCTTTCCCTTATGGTATGGGAAAGGTAGCGAAGTTCTGTTCCGGAATACTTTTCTTGCGACAAGTAGGTGTCGAGGATATTTACGCCACCGACACCTATCATGCGCGAATTGTTTATAGTCTTCTCTTGGGCATGGAGCAAGGCATAACCTGTTGTTTCTCCATGCGGAATTAATAGAATTGCGATAAGAAGCAACAGCTTTGCCGTGCGTTTTTTAAATGTCGTCATACCCATACCTGTAGATGTTTTATTTCTCGTCGTCAAAGAGATTCAGCTGCCCTGTAATCTCGTCGATTATCTGCTGTTGGCTCTTTCCTGCATCAGGGTCGAGATTTTCAGAGTCTTCAGTGTTGTCTGACGGATTGAGAACTTCCTGATTTTCGGTATTTTCCTTATTCTCCGTGTCATATGTTGTCTCCTGTGGCTCTTCCGTGTCTGGTTCCTCGACAGGTTCAAGTTCCTCCAGCTTGTCAAGTTGGAAGGTTGTAAGTCGTTTCCCCCTCGCTTTGTATCCTTTGACGAGGGCGAACTCGTTCACGTCGATTTCCTGTGTTCCACGGAAGGCATCATCGCCGCCGAAGGTAAGCAGAAGCTTTGGCGAAGGAGTGTCTGTTAGCAGCAACAGCTCGTTCTTCGGATTCTCTCCGATAAAGCTCTGTTTCTTCTTTGATGCCTCGAAGATAAAGCGCTTTATGTATGGAATATCCTTTTGGTCGGCATCACGGACTATGGCACACCATATTTTATGCGGACTGAATTTCTCGATTCTCATGATGTTGTCCTCATAATGGTTGTTAGCGTCGAAGTTCGTCATGTAGTATTCGCCGCTTTCAAGAATGACGAGGATGCTGTCGCCCTCGTTGAATTCTCCGAGCAGTGTGCCGTGGTCGTCATAGTTCAGACGGTTTACGTCTGGGTCGAACCATACCTTTCTGCCACCGAGAGTACTGTGTCCGTGGCTCTTCAGTGAAATTCGGTGAATAGGATATTTCGTCAGGATATTTCCCATTGCACTTCTTCCCTTGACAAGAATCTTGGAGAAATCCTTTTCTATGAAGATGTTTTTCAGCTTTGGTGAAGGGTCGAGGGTTACCTTTATGACCTCAGCTTCTCCGTTAGGATTTGCCGTGAAATAGTTGACCCTTGAACCCGGTTTCCCCTGTGTCAAGTCGTATTCACGTTCACGGGTAACCGATGTAACGTTAAACCTCTTTATATAATAGAAACCCTGTTTGCCGTCGCGGTAAACGGCATTGTATATCGTGCGCTTGTCGTT
>DBKQ01000074.1 GCA_002298545.1 Prevotella sp. UBA746 | reverse complement strand
TCTGGAAAGATGCCGTTACTCGGAGAGAACCAAGCGGAGCCCGAGGTCGTTGTAACGGTTGCCGGGAGCGCTGTCGTTGCGGTACGACGAACGACAGCACCTGGCATTGACGTACCAGCTGCCACCACGGCTCACACGGTGCGACCCACTTGCAGGGCCTGAAGGATTGGTCTGGGAAGAAGGACTATAACTATCTTTCCAGTCTTGACACCATTCCCATACATTGCCCGTCATGTCGTGGATACCAAGCTCGTTTGCCTGTTTTGTGCCTACAGCATGAGTCGAACGTCCGCTATTGTCATAATACCAGGCTACATCAGACAGATTATTGCTACCGCTATACTGATATCCTTTGCTTTTCCTGCCGCCACGGGCAGCATATTCCCATTCTGCCTCTGTAGGCAAGCGGAAACGCTTGCCGGTAAGGCGGTTAAGTTTGCTGATAAAATCCTGACAATCATTCCAACTTACACGCTCCACGGGGAGGTTGTCACCCTTGAAACTTGAAGGATTGCTGCCCATTACTGCCTGCCACAGAGCCTGAGTAACCTCATACTTGCCAATATAATAATCATTGGTCAAAGTTACCTGATGAACTGGCTTTTCATCATCATAAGGATTCTGCATCTCCGATGTTGCTCCCATCATAAACGTACCTGCCTCTACACAAATCATATCGATACTAATACCGTTCTTAACGGGAATGGAAATAGTGCTGCTATATGGAGTAGACGATTGCGAAGAAGCTACAATCGACTGCGTTTGACTTGATGGTTGTGGCACAGCTTCAGGCTGTACCTGAGTATTTGAAGCTGCCGTTTCCTTGGTCAGCGTTATCTGAAGATTGCTCGGGGCAGACGACTTCAGCTTTACCGTTCCTTCTTCCGACTCGTAGCCGTCGCAAGCCACGACATACGAATGTTGACCTACCGGAAATTTTGCACTTGCCGTTCCGTTTGACGACTTTACGAACTTGTTGTCTACAAGGACGGTAGCTGTCGATGGAGAGAATCGGATATTCAGTGTCTGATACTGCAGGACTGTCGCTGTCTGCGGTTTCTCCAACGTCATTATATATGTTGTGCCTGCCTCCACCCTACCAATACCGTAATCATAAAAATTCACAGTAAGTGGCGTGTAGAAATTATGGTAGATCTTCATCATTGAGATATTCTTTGCCAAATATACCCAATACTCACCGGGCATAGGTACAACCTTTACTACACCGTTGTCTGCAAATTTAACACCATCAAGCGCTATTCCTACCTTTATCAATGCACATTTCTGACCGTTAGAATCCATCACTGCATCTTTAAGTGCCTGTATGTCACCATCAGCCACATTAAACGACTTTACACTCAACTGTTGTGAGCGCATTACTCCTGCCAACGAAAATAACAAAACTATTAAGAATATTACTTTTCTCATCATATATTGATTCATTTTATATTATCAACGAGTGAACGAATTTAGCAAAAGCGGTAATGTCATGATTGACACTTCCCTGTTCCAATGCTGCTATATAATCTTGTCTCTTTTCCACCGGTACTATCGCCCACGGATAACCTCCAGTCACCAGCATCAGATTCATAACGAAACGTGCTGTTCTACCATTTCCATCCATATACGGATGGATATATGCAAAGAAAAAATGCCCCAATACGGCTCTTGTAAAGGCATCGTCTTCTCCCTTCATCAACTCACAAAGCATTGGCATGGCATAACGCACGGCTTCTGGACTTAATGGTGTGTGTCTGGAACCTCTGATATAAACCTGATGGGAGCGATAACCTATCAAATCACTTACATTTATGATTCCCGCCGCAACACATGGCTGAAATAGTTCAAAATGCCATCCTTCGTGATCCTTTGAAAATATATCACCCGGATTGCCACCGGAAAATATTTTCCTTACACTTTCCTTGACAGCATTGAAAGCCTGATAGTAACCACGGGCAGCAAGAGCATTTTTTCTGTCTGCATCCACTGCATTTATACTTGGATTCCATTTACCACTTCTAACCTGTTCTATTAAGCCTTCTGTAACCCTATAGCCTTCAATGGAGAGTGAGTGATAACTGTCCTTTACATAATTGGCTTCCATATTTTGCAAGGTACCCTGCAAATCTGTTGACTCGTATGGTTTTTCGATGTCAAGCTCTTTGATTTGCTTTTTCATCTTCTCCCACATTAGTTCTATGCGAGTGGCATACGGAGATAATATTCTGTCGAAAAAAACATCTGATTTGTCAGCAAAAGGATTTTCTGGACGGATGTCATATCCCAATCTGGTCATTAACGTTTCTATATTGTCGGCTATGTTTTTTTTGCCAATGCTTCTTAAAGCTCCAATGATGCGACCTGCTCTTGTGGTATTGCCGTTCTCGGTTATAATTTTAAGCACTTCCGAAGCATCTGTAATTCTACTAAGGCATGTTCGTGCATTCATTGCATCCGATTTGAAATATTGAGGAGAACAAAACACTAAGGCTTCTACCAATGGATATAGATGCACACCATTCTGGGGATCCTTATAGATGCTCTTTGGCAGTGAAGAGGAAATATCCAACAGCGAATCACCATACATCAACTGAATAATATTGTTGCTTCCTTTGGGAGTTCTGATAATCAACTGCTCTGGAGCTACTGTTTCACCAGCATAATACGACAATGACTCTTCGGGACTAAGGCACCAATCCTTGCCAAATCGTTTATTGCAATATGCGGTTATGAAATTCCAATATGAAGCATACCAAACCGTAGTATCGCCCTCACTTCCAGGGAACGACGGTATATACCAACCTTTAATGACTTGTTGTAAATAGCCATTGTCTATCAACCGTTTTGTATGTGTTTTACCAAGTTCGTCCATCCCACAGACTACAAGGTTGTCATGTTTGTCTTGATAGTCTTTAAGAACTTTCAGCGATTCTGCCAATTTCTCTTGTATACTTGCCATATTCTTGTTAATATTAGTATATATCTTAGTAGCGTTATTAGTATATACAGCCGTACCATTATTAGTATATACATTTGTACTATTATTAGTTTTTACATTGCAAATATAATCATTTGTATTGATATACTGATTAATACAGATTTATAGTTAATAAAATTTAGTAGAAT
This sequence comes from Prevotella sp. UBA746, assembly GCA_002298545.1. GTDB lineage: Bacteria > Bacteroidota > Bacteroidia > Bacteroidales > Bacteroidaceae > Prevotella. Next base: position 1,763 of record DBKQ01000074.1, on the reverse strand, counting down.
ATCACTACAAGAACGGTACTTCGACATTACTTGCTACCAAACCATTCTTATTCTGCGACAAAGCAGCGGTTTTGAATGTTATACATTCAGGATAAAGACCTGTTTACGGCATCTTTCCATAGAGAGAATCCACCCTCAAATTTTTCTGTCCTAAGCTCGAAGAGAACCAAGCGGAGCCCGAGGTTGTTGTTACGGTTGTCGGGAGTGTTGTTGTTGCGGTACGACGAACGACAGTTCCTGGCATTGTTGTTCCAGCTGCCACCACGGTTCACACGGTTCGACCCACTCTCGGTCTTTACCCTTTTATTGCATCAAGACACGACTGTCTGAATTTCAAGGAAACTGCATGTCTAATAAAAGCCACCAAAGGTAACAGATGTTCATGATATGTCTGTTCGTTCCACTGTCCCAGTCTCCATCTGCGCTCACAGTCCATCAATTTACTACGGTATCTTCTTTTACTGCGTCCTGCCAATTCGCACCTGTATGGCTTAATTTTATATCCAAGAAACACTTGTCCTTCCTTCGCAGTACGGAATATCGGAGGTTTAAAATCCAATTTCAGTACATTCGTGGCATAATCATCCATTGCTATATACATTTGCTTTAAACTATCCTTGTTGTCACACATAATCAAGATATCATCCATATACCTTATATATATAGGAGCCTTCAATTGCTCCTTTGCATAATGATCTAAAGACGAAAGATACGCATTAGCAAAATATTGGCTTGTAAGATTTCCTATCGGCAGGCCCTTTCCTTCATACGAGCAGTAGCTATCAATAATGGAGTCAAAAATCTGCAACAACCTGCCATCTTTGAACATGCTACGCAGTAGAGCATTCAGAATGGCATGGTCTACTGTATCATAATATTTTCTAAAATCAAGTTTCAAAGAATAATGATACTTAGCGAATGACAATACAGCCTTGTCCAATGCAGCATATATACCTTTTCCTTTTCTTGTAGCATAGGTGGTATCTATCAACTTTCTGTCAAAATATGGCATGCAAATATTAATAATGGCATGATGCAAAACTCGCTCTCTGAAATCTGCCGCACAGATTATACGCTCCTTGGGATCATGTATTGTAAAATAATGGTAGTTACCGACACGAACATCACCTGATAGTATCTGTTTGCGTAATATATATAGATTCTTGTCCAAATCTTTACGGAACTTCAAGACTTCTGCCTTTCTCTGTTTCCCACGACAGGCAAGTCGGAAGGCCTCGTAAAGATTGTCCAAGTCTGCTATTTTATCAATGAGATACCCCACTCGTTTCATTTGGCATATTGTTCATTTTCGTTATTATTCTATTTGCATATTTCTCAAGCTTTCTCTTTCCTATTCCCGGCACAGACTGCATTTTCTCCAATGTCAACGCTTCCAACTTCGACAGTTCCGCCAGTTCTGCATCTGTAAATATGGCATAGGCAGGAACCGCTTCTTCATCGGCTATAGTCTTTCTTATTTTGCGAAGTTGAGAGAAAACCTTAAATGTAGGCTCATCCAATACTTCCCGATAATCAATCTTTCCACCTTTTGCCGTAGATGCAACAACACCATTGTCAGCCAAATATGTCACACAAAAAGTCCAAACGTTATTTCCGTTCATCAATCCCATTTCTCTGCGAACATCAACCACCTTATGAGAACGCAGAAAAAGATTCAACTCTTCTTCCTGTTGCACATCGGGCATTAATGAGTATGTAAATATTTTTATCTGCATTTTTTTATTTTTATCCGGCTTCGCCGG
>DBKQ01000094.1 GCA_002298545.1 Prevotella sp. UBA746 | reverse complement strand
TTTGTGTGGGAGAAAAATATCTTCAGGATATACGTGGGGATAAGTCTCCCACAGATGGCAGAACCTTTATCAGAAAACCGAAATTAATATCTTTTAATCCGTATACTTACAGATAGTAAAAATAAAAATGTTACCTTTGCCAAAATAAATAGTTTCCTTCGTTACACATGATGAAGAGAAAAGAAAAATATAGTATAACAGATATGAAAAAAATAATTACGATGTGCGCAGCACTTATACTGAGTGTGTCGTCGGTACTTGCCGGCAACATCCTTTCGCTGAAAGATATCACCTCGGGTAAATTCGCTCCAAAAGGACTTGGAAGTATAACAGCACTTGACGACGGCGAAAGCTATGCCCAGGTAAGCAAAGACGGAAAGAAAGTCGTTAGGTATTCTTTCAAGACAGGAAAGCAAGTCGATGTGTTGTTTGATGTCGACAAGACAATAGGGGAGAAAGTGGATTCTTTCGACGATTATATCCTGAGTCCCGACGGTACAAAGATGCTCATCCAGACAAAAACGGAAAGAATATACCGCCGTTCGTTCACGGCAGTCTATTATATATATAATATAGGTAGCAAGAAGTTGGAGAAGCTCTCCGACTACGGACCACAGCAGGTACCTACATGGTCGCCAGACGGAAAACAGGTAGCCTTCGTTCGTGAGAATAACATCTATCTCGTAAAACTCCTTTACGGCAACGCAGAAAGTCAGGTAACAAAAGACGGCAAGAAAAATGAAATAATAAACGGAATACCAGATTGGGTAAACGAAGAAGAGTTCGGCTTCAACCGCGCCCTCGCCTTCAATGCCGACGGAACCATGATATGCTGGATAAAGTATAACGAGAAAGACGTTCCGCAGTATTCCCTGCAGATGTTCAAGGGAATGAAGCCAGAGAAAAACGAGTATAAGGAATATCCTGGACTCTACACATACAAATATCCGAAGGCAGGACAGAAAAATTCAGAAGTTGCCGTTTATAGCTACGACATACAGTCGCATCAGACACGCAAACTCCAGGTTCCGGTAGATGCCGACGGTTATATCCCACGTCTTTTCGCCACAAAAGACGCACAGAAGATGATTGTCTTCACGAGCAACCGTCATCAGAATCAACTGTCGGTATATTCCGTAAATCCGCGAAGTACCGTAGCCCAGCTCCTTATAAAAGAAAAGAACGACAAGTATGTTCCAGAGGAGGCAATGGACAATATAAAGATAACCGATTCGCATATCCTTCTGCCAAGCGACAGAGACGGTTATATGCAGCTCTATCTATATAGCATAAACGGTAGTTTAGTACGCAAGGTAACCACAGGCAACAGGGATGTTACCGATGTTTACGGATACGACGAAGCGACAGGCGACACCTATTATCAGGCAGCAGGAAAGAATCCGTTGAACAGAGAAGTATATGTAACGGGAAAAAGCGGAAAAACCGTTTGTCTCACCACAAGAGAAGGATGGAGCAGCGGAACGTTCAGCAAAAACTACAAGTATTTCGTAAATCGCTGGAGCGACAGAAACACCCCGTTCGAATATTCCATCTACAGCAATTCAGGCAAGAAGCTGTCAGTGGTAAACGACAATGCCGAATTGAAGTCCCTACTTGCAACATACAATCTTCCGCAGAAAGAGTTCTTCACTTTCACGACCTCAGAAGGTGTGAAACTGAACGGAATAATGGTAAAGCCTCATGATTTTGATCCGAACAAGAAATACCCGGTCATAATGTGGCAGTATAGCGGTCCGGGCAGTCAGCAGGTAGTAAACTCATGGAATGTAGGTTCCATGGGACAAGGATGCCTGTATGACGGCTATTTGGCAGACAAGGGATTTATCTTAGTTTGCGTAGACGGTCGCGGAACAGGTGGCAGAGGAGCAGACTTCATGAAATGCACATACTTGAAATTAGGAGACTTAGAATCAAAAGACCAGGTAGAGACAGCCATATACCTCGGTAAGCTGCCGTATGTCGACAAAGAAAATATCGGAATATGGGGTTGGAGCTATGGCGGTTTCAATACACTGATGAGCATGAGTGAAGGACGGGCAGTGTTTAAGGCAGGAGTAGCCGTAGCACCGCCTACCGACTGGCGATTCTATGATACCGTATATACAGAAAGGTATATGCGAACACCAAACGAGAATCCAGCCGGATACGATACGAATCCGATAAAGAGAGCAGAAAAGCTGAATGGCAGTCTGCTAATCTGTCATGGACTTGCCGATGACAACGTACATCCTCAGAATACTTTTGAATATACAGAAGCATTAGTGCAGGCAGACAAAGACTTCAGAATGAACATCTACACAAACAGAAACCATAGTATATATGGAGGCAATACACGCAATCATTTGCTTCGTCAGATAGCAGATTTCTTTGTGGAGAAGATGAAATAAGGTAGAAAATAACAAATATTGTCTTTTGATTCCGCATTTATAAATAATAATTATTATATTTGCAAAATAATCGAAAAATAAAATAAAAATGGAATTTACCGCAAAACAAATTGCTGAATTTGTAAAAGGTCGTATTGAAGGTGATGAGAACACCGCAATAAATACATTTGCAAAGATTGAAGAAGGTAAGAAAGGAGCCATTTCTTTCCTTTCCAATCCTAAATATACCCACTATCTGTATGATACCGAGTCGAGTGTCGTACTTGTAAACGAGGATGTTGTTCTGGAGCATCCTGTAAAGGCAACACTGATAAGAGTGAAAAATGCATACGAGTCAGTAGCCCAGTTGCTACAATTGTATGAATCGATGAAACCGAAGAAGACAGGTATCAGTCCGCTTGCAAGTATTGCAGCAACGGCAAAAGTCGGCGACAACTGTTACATCGCTCCTTTCGCCTGCATCGGTGAAAATGCCGTTGTTGGCGACAACTGTCAGATATATCCTCATGTAACAATCGGCGACGGAGTGAAAGTAGGCAGCGGATGCCTCTTCTATCCGAATGTAACAATATACTACGGTTGTAAGATAGGAAACAACGTAACCATCCATGCCGGTTCCGTGATAGGTGCCGACGGTTTCGGTTTCGCACCGAATGCCGAAGGTTATGACAAGATACCACAGATAGGAATCGTAACAATAGAAGACAACGTAGAAATCGGTGCAAATACCTGTGTAGACCGTTCAACTATGGGAAGCACATATCTGAGGAAAGGTGTCAAGCTCGACAATCTCGTGCAGATAGCCCACAATACCGATATCGGTGAGAATACCGTAATGTCGGCTCAGGTAGGAATTGCAGGAAGTACAAAAGTCGGGGCATGGTGTATGTTCGGCGGACAGGTAGGACTTGCCGGACATATCAAAATCGGCGACAAGGTATTCTTGGGTGCACAGTCTGGAGTGCCAGGAAACATCAAGAGCGACCAGACCCTTATCGGTACACCGCCTATGGAACCAAAGAAATATTTCAAGTCTCAGGCAGTGTTCCGCAGATTGCCGGATATGTATGCACAGTTGAATGAGCTGCAGAAGCAGGTAAAGGCACTTGAAGAAAAATTGAGTGAAAAATAAAGAAATAGATATATGGCAAAACAAAAAACACTAAAAGGTAGCTTTGCTCTATGTGGCAAGGGACTTCACACGGGACTCAGTCTCACCGTGACGTTTAATCCTGCTCCTGAAAACAGTGGATACAAGATACAGCGTATAGATTTGGAGGGACAGCCGGTAATAGAAGCCATTGCAGAGAATGTGATAGATACCCAGCGCGGTACAGTGTTGGGAAAAGGCGATGTTCGTGTGTCTACAGTAGAACACGGAATGTCGGCACTTTATGCAATGGGAATCGACAACTGCCTTATTCAGGTAAACGGTCCGGAGTTTCCTATTCTTGACGGTTCTGCAGCAATGTACGTCGAGAAGATAAACGAGATAGGAGTAGAAGAGCAGAATGCTCCGAAAGACTATTACATCATACGCCACAAGATAGAGGTAAAAGACGATGAAACCGGTTCGTGCATTACGATTCTTCCAGATGAAGAATTCAGTATCACGGCAATGTGCTCATTTGAGTCAAAATTCATAAATAGTCAGTTTGCCACCCTTGACAAGATGGACAATTACGCCAGTGAGATAGCCCAGGCAAGAACATTCGTTTTTGTCCGCGATATCGAGCCGCTGCTAAAAGCCAACTTGATAAAAGGCGGTGATATGGACAACGCCATTGTAATATACGAGAAGCAGACAACACAGGAGCGACTTGACCAGTTGGCAGATTTCCTGAAGGTTCCGCGTCTGGATGCCACAAAGCTCGGATACATTCAGCACAAGCCGTTAGTATGGGAAAACGAGTGTACCCGTCATAAGCTCTTGGATATCATCGGAGATATGGCACTCATCGGCAGACCAATCAAGGGACGTATCATAGCAACCCGTCCGGGCCACACGATAAACAACAAGTTTGCCCGTCAGATACGTCGCGAGATAAGGAAGCATGAGATACAGGCACCGATATACGACTGCAACGAGCCGCCAGTAATGAACGTCAACCGTATCCGTGAGTTGCTGCCACACCGCTATCCAATGCAGCTTGTAGACAAAGTAGTCTCTTTGGGAGCCAACAGCATTGTAGGTATAAAGAATGTAACAAGCAATGAGCCATTCTTCCAGGGACACTTCCCGGAAGAGCCAGTAATGCCTGGAGTATTGCAGATAGAGGCAATGGCACAGTGTGGAGGACTGCTCGTGCTCAATACCGTAGAGAATCCAAAGTCGTGGTCAACCTATTTCATGAAAATCGACGACGTGAAGTTCCGTCAGAAGGTAGTTCCGGGTGATACCCTGATATTCAAGGTAGATTTGCTGGCTCCGGTAAGACACGGTATTTCATCCATGAAAGGATATGTATTCGTAGGCGACAAGGTCGTATCAGAAGCTACGTTTACCGCCCAGATTGTGAAGAACAAGTAATTTTGAAAAGATAAAGATATGAATCAGATAAGTCCGTTAGCTTTTGTTCATCCTGAAGCAAAGTTGGGCGACAACAACGTCATAGGTCCTTTTTGCTATATCGACAAAAATACAGAGCTTGGTGATAACAACATTTTGCAGAACAGCGTAACAATCCATACCGGAGCGCGTATCGGCAATGGAAATGAATTCTTTCCGGGTGCAAGTATCAGTACAAAGCCTCAGGATCTGAAATATAAAGGTGAAGAGACAACTTGTATTGTTGGAGACAACAACAGTATACGTGAGAATGTAACCCTTTCCCGCGGTACGGCATCAAAAGGAACGACACGAGTAGGCAGCAACAACCTGCTTATGGAGTGTGTGCATGTTGCCCACGACTGTGTGTTGGGCAGCGGATGTATAATCGGCAATGCCACGAAATTTGCCGGAGAGGTAGTAATCGACGACAATGCAATTGTCAGCAGCACCGTATTATGCCATCAGTTCTGTCATATTGGCGGATATGTAATGATACAGGGCGGTTGCCGTTTCAGTCAGGACATCCCACCATATATCATAGCAGGAAAAGACCCGACAAAATATTGCGGTATCAACTTGATAGGTCTGCGTCGCCGTGGATTCAGCAATGACAAGATACAGATGATACATGAGGCATATCGCCTTCTGTATTCAAAAGGTCTGATGGCGGAAGGAATAGAAGAGATTCGCAAGAATCTTCCGGAATGTGACGAGATAAATTATATTATAGATTTTGTAAGTTCATCAAAGCGTGGCATTGTAAGATAACAATACCATGCCATATCTTGCAAAACGGATATAGCTTGGAGCGTTATGCATATAGTGTAGACAGCTCCAAGCTTTTTTATTGTCATTATATATAATAATGTATATGGAAAATACGTTGGTAGTAATACTCGGTCCAACGGGAGTTGGAAAGACAGAATTATGCTTGAGTGTTGCCGAACACCTTGGAGTTCCGATAATAAATGCGGATTCCAGACAAGTGTTTCGGGAAATACCCGTCGGTACGGCAGCTCCGACCGAAGAGCAGCTATCCCGGGTAAAGCATTATTTCGTGGGAAATCTGAGCTTAGACGACTATTACAGTGCTTCGAAATACGAAGAAGACGTGATGTCTTTCCTTGATAAATATTTTTCAGAAGGGAAAAACATAGCACTTATGACAGGCGGAAGCATGATGTACATCGATTCAGTATGCAATGGCATAGACGACATACCCACCATCGATGATGCCACACGCCAGATGATGAAGAAGAGGTATGAAGAAGAAGGACTGGAAGCACTGTGTCATGAACTTGAGCAGCGAGACCCCGAGTACTATGCCATAGTAGACCGTAAAAACCCCAAGCGCATAGTCCATGCTTTAGAGATATGTATAATGACAGGCAAGACATACACCTCATTCCGCAAAAACGAACGGAAGCAGCGTCCGTTCAATATTTTGAAGATAGGATTAAACCGTGACCGCCAAGAGTTGTACGACAGGATAAACAAAAGAGTAGAACAGATGGTGGCAGACGGACTTGTAGACGAAGCCAGAAGAGTATATCCCAAGAAAGGAATAAATGCCCTGAATACCGTAGGCTACAAAGAGCTGTTTGAGTATTTCGACGGCAATTGTACACTTGAAGAAGCGATAGTACGAATACAGTGTGACTCCCGGAAATACTGTCGGAAACAACTGACATGGTTCCGTCGTGACCCGGAAATACACTGGTTTCACCCCGATAATATTGAAGAAATCATAAAATACATAGACACATATAAAAACTTATAAAGTATTTTTGTATTTTTGCAGCATGCCTTAAAGCTTTCCGAAAGTTACGGCATCAATTGTTAATAATAAAAAGACTCAGTATGTTTAACAAACTAAAAAGACTGTTTGCTTTCTCTATAAGCAAAATACGTCAATTTTGGAAATGGTATAAGAAATTATACAAGGGAAAAGCCTGGTATACAAAATGTCTCGTCGGCTTTTGTTCGTCAATCGTTGCCTTCTTCATATATTTAGGAATGGTAGACATGAACTTCCTGTGGCTCTTTGGCAGTTCGCCGGGTTATTTCTCCGGAATATGCGATCCGCAGGTCAACGAGGCATCAGAGATTTACAGTGCAGACGGAAAGCTAATAGGAAAATATTTCAACGAGAACCGTACACCTGTAAAATACGAAGAAGTAGCACCGGCGTTCTTCAAGGCACTTGTAGATACAGAAGACGAGCGCTTCTATAAGCACATGGGAATAGATCCGATAGGACTCTTCGGTGCTTTGAAAGATGCAGCCACCCATCATGGAGCACGTGGAGCGTCAACAATAACACAGCAGTTGGCAAAGAATATGTTCCGTGTCAGGAAAAACTATTCAACCGGCTTGCTCGGTAAGATTCCGGGCTTGAAGATACTCATCATGAAGAGTAAGGAATGGATTATAGCCGTGAAGCTCGAGACCGTCTATTCCAAGAAAGAGATAATCACGATGTATGCCAATACCGTAGACTTCGGTTCCAACTCATACGGAATAAAGACAGCGGCGAAGACATATTTCAACACAACGCCGAAAGACCTGAAGACAGAAGAGGCTGCAGTACTCGTCGGAATGTTGAAGGCAACGACTTATTACAATCCTAAGTCAAATCCGGAGAACAGTAAGACACGTCGCAATGTTGTTCTCAACAACATGGTAAGCCATGGCGACCTGTCGCGTAGCGTCTGCGACTCATTGACACAACTCCCGATAAAGTTGGATTTCAACCTTGAGGAGAATTACGACGGACAGGCGAAATACTTCCGTGAGGCAGTGGCAAAAAATCTCTCAGACTGGTGTAAGGACAATGGCTACGACCTCTATTCAAGTGGTTTGAAAATATATACAACCATCGACACCCGCATGCAGAAATATGCCGAGGCTGCCGTAACAAAGCAGATGCGCCAGGTGCAGCGTAACTTCAACAGTCATTGGAGCGGACAAGACCCTTGGCGTGATGAGAACGGCAATGTAATACCAGGCTTTATAGAAGGCATACTTCAGAAGCAACCTGGATATCAGCAGCTCTTGGCTCGCTTCCCTAACAATCCCGATTCCGTCGCTTATTATGTGAACAAACCACATAAGGTAAAACTCTTCGATTATGAGAAGGGAACAATAGAGCAGGAGATGAGTATGGCAGATTCAGTGCGCTATATGGTGAAATTCATGCATTGCGCCTTTGTCGCCATGGAGCCACAGAGTGGAGCCGTCAGAGCATGGGTCGGTGATATAGACTTCGACACATGGAAATATGACAAGGTAACAGCCGACCGTCAGCCGGGTTCAACCTTCAAGCTCTTTGTATATACAGAAGCCATGAACCAGGGACTCACTCCGTGTGACAAGCGTCGAGACGAGTATATCCGTATGGAGGTGTACGACAAGATAAAGCACGAGAATACCATCTGGACTCCAACAAATGCCAATGGTAGATTTTCCGGCGATTCAATACCGTTGAAGAGTGCGTTCGCAAAGAGTATAAACTCCGTTGCGGTGCGCCTCGGACAGGAAATGGGTATAAAGAACATCATCAATACCGCCCATCAGATGGGAATAACCAATCCGCTCGATGATACACCGTCGCTTGCCCTCGGTTCATCAGACGTAAAACTTCTCGATATGGTGAATGCTTATTGCTGTGTTGCCGACAACGGAAAACATGTCTTGCCGATGCTCGTAACAAAGATTGTTGACAAAGACGGCAAAGAAGTATATACCGCTCCTCAGGAAGAGCAGCAGGCAATACCATACAAGAGTGCGTTCTTCATGCAGCAGTTGCTAATTGGCGGTATGCGAGAGCCGGGCGGAACATCACAAAGTCTTTGGGCATATACCGACACGGCGCGTGATACCGACTTCGGTGGAAAGACAGGAACAACGAACAACCACTCAGATGCATGGTTTATGTGTGTCAGTCCGAAACTCGTATGTGGTGCCTGGGTAGGAGGAGAATACCGTTGTATCCACTTCCGAACGGGAGCCTTAGGACAGGGTAGCCGTACTGCATTGCCGGTATGTGGATATTTCATACAGTCAGTTATGGGAGACCCGGCATTCAAGAAATATCATGCCAAGTTTGACAAGCCTCACGACGACGATATCTCATACGGAATGTATAATTGTGCAAGTTATACACCGGCGCGTCGCGATACCGCACGCATCGACAGTACGCAGGTTATCGGCGACATGGAGGATGTTCAGATGCTCGACGAGAACGGCAATGTAATCCATGAGGGTAACGGAGAAGGAACATCCAGTCATAATGGCGCCAGTGAGGAAAGTCACAATGGCAATGCTGCAAGTTCGGAAGGTAAGAGTAAGCACCAAAAGCCGAAGTCGCAGCAAATGTCGCTCGAAGACTTTTAAAGATTGAAAAATTGAAAGATTGAAAAATTGAAAGACTTTTAAAGATTTAAAGATTTAAAGATTGAAAAATTGAAAGACTTTTAAAGATTGAAAAATTGAAAAATTGAAAGACTTTTAAAGATTGAAAAATTTAAAGATTGAAAGATTGAAAGACTTTTAAAGATTGAAAGATTGAAAGATTGAAAGACTTTTAAAAATTGAAAGATTGAAAGATTGAAAAATTGAAAGACTTTTAAAAATTGAAAGATTGAAAAATTGAAAAATTGAAAGATTGAAGAGTTGACAGGTTCTGATAATAAAATAGATACGACAAACGAGGAGTTCCAGAAGGCACTCCAGATAATAAACTATACCCGTCGTTCGCTTTTCCTTACGGGAAAGGCGGGGACGGGTAAGTCTACATTCTTGCGCTATATCTGTCAGCATACGAAGAAAAAGCATATAGTGCTTGCTCCGACGGGTATTGCTGCGATAAACGCCGGAGGGTCAACACTCCATAGCTTCTTCAAAATACCCTTTCATCCGCTCATACCAACAGATTCCCGCTTCTCCAACCGCAACATCAAGGAAACGTTGAAGTATAATAGTGAGAAACGCAAGATATTGCGCGAGGTAGAGTTGATAATAATCGACGAGATAAGTATGGTACGAGCCGACATCATCGATTTTGTCGACAAGGTGTTGCGTATCTATTCCCGGAATATGCGGGAGCCATTTGGTGGAAAGCAACTCCTGCTTGTCGGCGATGTGTATCAGCTTGAGCCAGTGGTAAGAGAAGAAGACCGTCAGTTCCTGCGTCCGTTTTATCCCTCGGCATATTTCTTTGACGCCCATGTCTTTCGAGAGTTCCAACTTGTAAGTATCGAACTCCGTAAGGTATATCGCCAGTCAGACCCTATGTTTATCGGTATCCTCGATCACATCCGTACAAATGCCGTTGCCGACAGCGACCTTATCCAACTGAACAATAGGGTAGATGCCGAAGTAGACAAGCACGACAATGGTCTTGCCATAACCCTCTCCACGCGTCGAGATACCGTAGACCATATCAATGAACAGAAATTAAAGCAGTTGCCTGGAGAGCCAACCGTATTTATGGGAGAGATAAAGGGTGAATTTCCAGAGAGCAGTCTTCCTACCCCTATACAGCTCGATATAAAAGTAGGAGCACAGGTAATCTTTATAAAAAACGACCTCGACAAGCGGTGGGTAAACGGCACCCTCGGTATCGTCGAGGCAATCGATGAAGACGAGGGAATATTATATATCGTTACCGACGAAGGAAAAGAGTTTGAAGTAGAGCGCGCCTCATGGAGTAATGTACGCTATACATACAATGAGCAAGAGAAGAAGATAGACGAGGAAGAAATAGGAGTCTACGTGCAGTATCCCATCCGCCTTGCCTGGGCAATAACCGTGCACAAGAGTCAGGGCTTGACGTTCCGTCGTGTAAATATCGATTTCACGGGAGGAGTCTTTGCCGGAGGACAGACATACGTAGCCCTTTCGCGTTGTACCTCTCTCGAAGGTATCAGCTTGAAGGAGCCCATCCGTCGTAGAGATATTTTTGTGAAGTCGGAAGTAGTATCCTTCTCTCGCAATTACAACAATCAGACAATAATAAACAAGGCATTGTCGGAGTCAAAAGCCGACCGTGAGTATCACGATGCCGTGGAGAGTTTCGACAAAGGCGATTTCGACAGTTTTCTTGTCAGTTTCTTCAAGGCGATACATAGTCGTTATGACATAGAGAAACCCCTTGCCAAGCGTTTTATCCGTAAGAAACTAAGTGTAATAAATACTTTGCGAGATGAAAACAAACGGTTGAAGGACGAGAAGAAGAAGCAGGAAAAGTTTTTAAAGAAACTTGCCGTGGAATATGTTATGCTCGGTAAGGAATGTGAGCGAGAACATATGACAGATGCTGCAATAGCCAATTACGAAAAAGCCTTGAAGCTTTGTCCGGATATCCCGGAGGCAAAAAGAAAGCTGAAGAAGTTGAAGGGGAAATAGCATAATTGCTTCCGATGATATATATTATTGTTCATTTCAGATAGGTGATGGCATATAATGTAAAACAGGGTATGACAATAAGAATCTTGTCATACCCTGTTTTATTTACTGTGTAAAATCACTTCTTGAACTTTCTGTAAATCTTCCATGCGAAGAGAGCACCGTCGAGAACCCCGATACCAGTGTTCATGATACCTTGAAGACTCATGCCCTTCTTCCTTGATTTCCTTTCCGGCTTGAACATCTCATTCCAAAGCGTACCCATTTCCGCTTGATCCTTTTGAATCTTAGCGAGCAGCTCGGCTTTGCGCAGACTAATATCGTCGAGCGACTTATAGTGAGTTCTGTTATCGTTGCTGTTAGCCATAATTTAATTCTCCATTAATAAAGTAGTGAGAAATTTAACAAGCGGCTTCTCAATCAGCTGTTTCTTGAACAGAACAAATATGATGAAAGCCAGGAAATAGAAGATTCCCACGATGCAGAATGCCCAGGCATAGCCCACGGCATTTGCCAGTGCCACCGTGGCAGCAAGAGACAGGAAAATCAAGACGAGAATGATTATCAGCGACAATACGGCAACAATGATGAGAGCCGTAACCAGTCTCACCGTCTTGTCGATAGCGCCAAGCTTGATATATTCCCCCTGCAGTTTCAGATAATGCCGGGCAATCTCAACAAGTCTGCCGATAATATTAATATTTTTGTCGCTCGAAAACATACCGTTCCGTTTTTATAAAACCTTCGTCAATAAAAAAACTTCAGTCAGTAAAGGATTAAACCTCCTCAGCGTCAGCCTGAGCGTCCTTGATGTCATCAGCAAGATCGCCCATTTCTTTGCGAGTAAGATTAATCTTGTGGCGCTTGCAGAAATCGTCGATAGCGTCAGTAATTTTCTCTCTTGTATCAGTTCCCTTTTCAGGTGCAAGTAAAAGTCCGAGTGCTGTTCCAGCGAGAGCTCCTCCGAGGAATGCTCCAATGTAGCCTAATGTTTTCATAATCTTCGATATTTAAATTAATAATAAGTTCTCCACAAAGTTACTCTTTTTTTCTGTTGTTGCAATAGTTTTCCATTGTTTTTTACCACTTCTTCATTACTTTTTGCTCATTTAACAAACTTTATGCAGCATTTCTGCCATTATTCTACCTAATTTATGTAATTTCGCAAAACATTTATACAAAGACATTTAATAACAAAAACAAAAATAGAAATGAAGAAATATGCTATAGTATGCGCAGGCTTGTGCCTCGCAGTTGCTTTTACGAGCTGCGGTTCATCGGAGAAAGCTTACCGTAAGATGTATGAGAAGGCGCAGGCTGCCGATGCCAACAAGACAGCTACAGAGCAGCCGACAGAAGAAGTTGCAGTAGTTACACCGGTAGTAGAGAAACCGGCAACAGAGACAACTGTAGTTGACAACAGCGATAATGTTCCGGTACGCCAGGGAAAATACCAGGTGGTAAACGGTGCCGGCTTGAAGGCATTCAGCGTAGTAGTCGGTTCTTTCTCAGTACAGGCAAATGCCGAGGGAATGCAGGGACAGCTCAAGAACAAAGGCTATGATGCACAGGTGGCTTATGACGCTTCTACAAGAATGTATCGTGTTGTAGCATCTACATTCGACACTAAGAGCGATGCCGTGCAGAGCCGCACACAGCTCCGCAACCAGTATCCTGATGCATGGCTACTCTATAACAACTAATTTCGGGAAGTGGCACGTATACTTTCTATAGACTACGGAAAGAAACGCACAGGTCTTGCCGTAACCGATCCGTTGCAGATTATCGCAAACGGACTTACCACGGTGCCAACAGCCGGCTTGTATGAGTATGTCGACAAGTATGTGCATACGGAACAAGTGGAGCTGATTGTCATCGGGGAACCAAAGCAACCAAACGGACAGCCAAGTGAGAATCTGGCTCGTGTAAAGGAATTCGTTGCGAGATGGAAAAAGAGGCAGCAGATTCCCATCGTACTTTATGATGAGCGATACACTTCAGTCCTTGCCCATCAGGCAATGATTGACGGCGGACTCGGAAAGAAGGCAAGACAGAACAAGGCACTGGTCGACGAGATCAGTGCTACTATAATATTGCAAAGTTATTTGGAATCAAGAAGATGATATTACCTATTTATACATACGGTCAGCCGGTATTGCGAAAAGAGTCGGTTGATATTCCTACAGACTATCCGAACCTGAAGGAACTGATAGCAAATATGTTCGAGACGATGGAGGAGTCGAATGGCGTTGGACTCGCTGCTCCGCAGATTGGACTAAATATCCGCGTAGTAGTAATCGACCTCGATGTCTTGTCGGAGGATTTCCCTGAATACAAAGGTTTCAAGAAGGGATTCATCAATCCGCATATCCTTGAATACGACGATACGAATACGGAATCTCTCGAAGAGGGATGTCTCTCGTTGCCAGGCATATCCGAGAAGGTAACACGTCCGACACGCATCCACGTACAGTATCTTGACGAAGACTTGCAGCCGCACGACGAGTGGGTGGAAGGTTATCTGGCACGTGTCATGCAGCATGAGTTTGACCATTTGGATACAAAACTCTTTATCGACCGCATCTCGCCACTTCGCAAGCAACTAATAAAAAATAAGTTGAAGGCATTGCTTCAAGGACGTTTCCGCTGTGCGTACCGCACTAAGGCACCGAGGAGATAAATCCATACACCCCCGCTCCTGATTGTAGGGAATGGGGGTGTTGACTTTAGACCATTCGAGGAATGTAATATTCCTCTTTGGTATTGACAGGGGATGGAAGAATCCCTTCAGTTAGTATGTTTTTGGAATATCATTGTTTTATCAGTTCTCTCCCCCTTGGGGGAGTTGGAGGGGGCTTCATGAGAAAAATATTTCTTTCCCTTTTTGTTTTTTTTTCCTTTACCCTTGCTCATGCCCAGTATAACATCGACCGTATGATAAGGGTAGGGCAGAACGCACTGTATTATGAGGATTACGTATTGTCGATACAGTATTTCACTCGTGTCATCACGGCAAAGCCATATCTCTACGAACCTTGGTTTGGTAGAGGAGAGGCAAAGTTCCGACTCGACGATTTTGTTGGAGCCGAGGCAGACTGCACCGAGGCGATAAAGCTCAATCCGTATGTACCCGTGCTATTTGAGCTGCGTGGACTCTGCCGTATCAAGCAGAACAATTTCAAGGGTGCCATTGCCGACTACGACAAGACCATTGAGTATGAGCCAGACAACAAGAGTCTGTGGTATAACCGTGTGCTTTGTCGTATCGAAGACAAAGAGTACGACAAGGCATCATCCGACCTCGATGTGATGATGAAGCGATGGACGGACTATTCTCAGGCATACGCACTGAAGGCGCAACTCTGTCTTCAGCAGAAGGATACCGTTGAAGGAGAGAAATATATCGACAAGACACTTGAGCTCAACCCGTACGACGGTGATGCATGGGCAGTACGCTCAATGATAAGTCTGTCGCATGCCAAATGGCGCGATGCCGACCAGCAGCTCACAAAGGCAATCCATTACAAGCCCACGAACACCAACTATTATGTTAACCGAGCGCTTGCCCGCTATAACATAAACAACCTTCGCGGGGCACTTGCCGACTACGACAAGGCGATAGAACTCGATCCCAACAATTTCCTTGCCCATTATAATCGCGGACAGTTGCGTGTGCAGGTGGGCGACGACAACCGTGCCGTAGAGGATTTCGATTTCGTAATCCGTCTGGAGCCGGGTAATGTGATGGCAATCTACAACCGTGCGTTGCTTCGTGAGCGCATCGGCAATCTCCGTGGAGCCATTGCCGACTACAGTAATCTTATCAGTCAGTTTCCTAATTTCTGGATAGGACTTCAGAGCCGTGCCCGTTGCTATCGCCGTCTTGGAATGACGGGAAAAGCGGAATTGGATGAGTTCCGGATCATGAAGGCACAGATAGACAAGTCAAATGGTTATCAGCCGCGTTGGAACAAGCGGAAGTTGCGCAGCGTTAGAAAGCGCAGCGAGATAAATTTCGACAAGTATGACCAGCTTGCCGTAGACGACAACCAGAATGTTGGCATAGAATACGAAAACTCCTATCGCGGTAGAGTGCAGAACCGTAAGGTAGACATCGAACTAATGCCGATGTATCAGCTCTCGTATCTGCAATATGCCAATGGCGTCAAGTCATACGTGGCGTCAGACGAGAGTGTGGATAGATTCAATAAGGAGCTTGCCGTGAAGAAAAAATCACTCCAGATAACCTGTAATCCGAAGAGTTTGAGCGAGAGTGAGTCAAAGGAGTATTTCAGTATGATAGACACTCTTTCCGGCAGGCTTGACAAATCGGCGAATCTAAAGAAAGACAAGGCAGTATTATTGCAGCGCGCCGTGGCATATAGCGTGTTGCAGAATTATTATGATGCCGAGAACGACCTTTCGGCATACATCCAGACCGACAGTCTCTCGTCGCTTGCATATTGGCAGCGAGCAGTATGTCTGCAGATGATGGAGAGTCTCGACAAGTCGCAGGGAAAGTCGGTTGAGTTCAAGAGTCTGCGTGTACTCGGCGACCTCGACAAGGCGATAGCTCTCGATTCCGACAATGCCTATCTTTATTACAACCGTGCCAATGTGTATGCACGGCAGAAGGATTATCCACGCGCAATTGCAGATTATACAAAGGCGATATCCATAGATTCTCATCTTGCAGAGGCTTATTACAATCGTGGACTCGTATACATATATTATAAAAAGGTGGATGCGGGAATAAAGGATCTGAGTAGAGCCGGAGAACTCGGTCTTGTTGATGCTTACAGTGCTATAAAGAAATATAGCGGCAAGAAATCTGCAAGGTGATTAATTCGCGGGAGAACAAAATAATAACTTCCGATATAGTATAGAAAATAATTTGTACACCAGTGGCGGATAATTAGCCGCCACTGATGGCTATTGGTTTATCGATGCTGAATTAATAGCCATCAGTGGTGGCTATTTTATTTTTATATCTCCTTGAAGTAATTTACAATTAAAAAGACGAGAAATAATACATCTACGCAAACGTTTTCGTAAACTTATTTGTATAAGTTTTACTTAACCTATCATATTTATATCTATATTTGCAGAACATAAAACTATCAAGGATTTTATCTACTAACATATTCTAACAATCTATTAAACTAAAGTTTAGATGAAACAACTTATTGTTATGGCAATGGCTGCAACAGCATTTGCTACAGTCTACGCCCAGGATGCAGATACCGATAGGGAAGTGAGAAGATGGAACCTCACATCGGTTTCTACGCAGGATGTTACAAACATCAAGGCAGATGCCAATTGGAAAATCGACTCTAAGAGTCGGTACTGCTATTTACAAGCTCTCGACAACGCACCCTTGACGGCTAACGGAACAGAACTTGAAACAACCAAAAATCTTACTTTTACCGTTACGGCAAACTCCAATGGTAATGTTCGCCTCGGCGGAAGTACCGGTACTCTCTGGCTCGGTGATGCCTGTTCCGTAACAATCCCCGACTGTAAGGTGGGCGATATGCTCAAGGTGGAATATATGACATCAAACAAATCGGCTACCCGTTCGCTGACACTGACCAATGTTGATGCAACAGCATTCCCGTCGTCGACAGGAAAGGAACATCAGACAGGTAGCGGTAAGGTCCTTGCCGACGGCACTGTTACTATCGGTATAACGGGCGGTATGTACATATATAATATTGCCATTGGCGACGAGGAGACGATAGGCGGTGGCGGTACGGCTTCGCCAGACAACCCAGATAACCCTAACGACCAGACTCCGGGACTGAACTATAACACCGGCGACAGTCCGATTGCTACTCCAAACATCGGCAACGGACCGAAGCTGTATGTCTCTCCAACTGGTAGCGACACAAACGACGGACTCTCTGAGGCTACGCCACTTGCCAGCATACAGCTTGCCATCGACAAGGCTGTTGAACCGGGAACGACAATCTATCTCGCACCGGGCGAATACCGTCCGACGGCACGTATCAATATCGACGAACGCAACGGTACTGCCGACAACTACAACTCGCTGATTTGCTTGAACGGTAGGGCTGTTATCAACTGCGACCATCCGCAGCACGGACATAGCGACAACCCGTATCAGGGAATTCGCCTCACCTCTTCTTATTGGCATTTCTATCATGTAGACGTAACGAATGCCAGCGACAACGGACTCCTCATCGAGCGTAACAAACCTACTGGCGGATCGGCAACAGACATCAAGAACCGTACTCAGGATGCCCACGACAATATCATCGAGGATTGCAAGTTCTATAAGAACGGCGATACCGGTGTGCAGATAAAGAACCTCGGTTCATTTAACTATGTCCTCAACTGTGATGCCTATGAGAACAAGGACGAGGGCGACGGCGATGCCGACGGTTTTGCTCCGAAGATTTCTGTTGGAACAGGTAACTACTTCTATGGCTGTCGTGCATACAATAACTCCGACGACGGCTACGACGTGTTCTTCAAGAAGACAGGCGGTTTTGAGGACAACGTAACAATCGTGTTTGAAAACTGCTTGGCATACGAGAATGCTATCATCAACGGCACTGTAACGAAGGGTAACGGAAACGGTTTCAAGTGCGGATCAGACCAGGGAGCGATGAACGTGGTGCTCAACCGCTGTATTGCAGTGAACAACGTGAACAAGGGCTTCGACCAGAACCACAACTCCGGTGATATCATCATGAACAACTGTACAGGCTATGCCCTGAAGTCTGTAGATGGCAACACGCTGAAGAAGGCATACTCTTATCGTGCATACGAGCCGATAGCTGCAGGTCATGAATTGGTGGCTACTAACTGTATCGCCATCAACGATAACCTGAAGACCGACCGTCATCACGACGACCCGACAAAATGGGGAGAGAAGAGCACAAAATATGGTAGAACAGAACTTTCTGTTGGTTCGATGGTTACTTCCGACCTAAATGTAGACCCGTCTAATGTAGTCAGCGAAGATAACTTTGCAGAACTCATTGCCGATCGCAATGCCAATGGCGACTGGGTATGGGATAATCTGACATGGGCTCGTCCGGTAGAGGGCAATGCCTTGCTCGTAGACAAAGGAACTGTAGTAGGGGAGAGCGACCGCTATGCTTCGCAGAATGTAGTCGTTCCTGCAATTCGCTATGCCGGTGAGGCTCCAGACCTTGGTGCCTTCGAACTCGGACTGACGACAAAGACCGTTTCATTCGGTACTCAGACTACAGGTATCGGCTATATCCAGAGTAGCAAGAGCAACGGCAAGAGAGTACGCCTCGTTCAGGCTTTCAACGGACAGGTTATCGTGAATGTCGACGGTGCACAGGCAAAGGATAAATTCCAGATGACAGCATATGATGTAAACGGCAAACTCCTCGGTACCCATCAGTTCAACGGTACCAACTCCAGCATTTATCTGCCGAATGTAGGTGGAATGATAATGTTGAAAGTAAAGGGCAACGGAGTAAACGAAACGGTTAAGGTGATGATGAAATAGAATATTATGGCTCTTATTTCATAAATGAATACCAATCAGATAGGTCCGGATACTTAGTGTCCGGACTTTTTTATTGTAAATCACTTTTTTTTCTCATCTTATTGCCGTTTATTTGCATGTTTAGGGAAAAGTCTGTATCTTAGCGGTTATAAAACGTCAAGACTATGGATGAAGTTAGAAGATACCCGATAGGAATACAGACATTCCAGAACATCATTGAGGGAAAATATATTTATGTAGACAAGACAAAGTATATTGCGGAATTCAGAAGACAAGGTTTGAAATATGTCTTTCTGAGTCGTCCGCGACGCTTTGGCAAATCATTATTTGCCTCAACCCTTCATTCATATTTTGAAGGAAAGCGTGAATTGTTTACCGGACTCGCAATAGATAAATACGAAAAGGAGTGGGCAAAACATCCCGTGCTGCATTTAGACTTGAGCGGGGCGAAACATTTCGACAAGAAAAAGCTGGAGGGATATCTCGACTGGCTCCTGCAGCCATACGAAGAGGAATATGGTTGCGAAAAAGGAGAAAAGGACGTGAATGTACGTCTTTCCGATATTGTGAGACAAGCCTTTAAGCAGACAGGCAGGAAGACTGTTGTAATCATAGATGAATATGATGCACCGCTCCTCGACGTAGTGCACGACGAGCAGAATCTGCGCGAGCTACGTCTTGTGATGCAGAACTTTTACAGTCCGCTGAAGATGCTCGACCCATATCTGGAGTTTGTCTTTATCACGGGAATAACAAAATTCTCGCAACTCAGTATATTCAGTGAGCTGAACAACCTTTACAATATCTCCATGACCGACCAGTTTTCGGCAATCTGCGGTATCAGCAAGTCAGAACTCACAACCCTGCTATCGCATGATATAGAACTCTTTGCAAAAGATCTCGACATAAGTTCAGATGAAATGTTCCGCCAGCTCAAGGAATATTATGACGGCTATCACTTCAGTGAGAATTCTGAAGATATATTTAATCCGTTCAGTCTTATCCTCTCTATGGCAAACCATAAACTTGGCAATTACTGGTTCGGTTCCGGCACGCCGTCGTATATAATAAATGTGATGAGAAAATTCCATACCGGTCTTGCGGATATAGAGAATAAATCGGCAGGAGTTGCAGACTTCGATGTGTCTCCGGAGCAGATGACCACGTCGTTACCATTGCTATACCAGAGCGGATATCTCACGATTAAGAAGTTCAACAAGTTTACTCAGCGCTATATCCTCGACTATCCAAACCACGAGGTGCGCATAGGCATGTTGCAGACACTCGCCCCAAACTATCTTTCGCCACGACAGATGGACAACAGTTCGTTTTTGGGTGATTTCCTTGATATGCTCTTCGAGAAAAAGTATAATGAGTCGCTCGAACTGATGCGTTCATATCTTGCAGGGATAAGCAACCGCCTGTCGAACAAGTCGGAGCGCGATGTGCAGACCGTGTTCTATCTCATATTCAGTCTTCTTGGCGCATACGTCAAGGTAGAAGAAGACAGTGCCGTGGGGCGTGCCGATATGGTGGTACACATGCAAGATGAAATCTGCGTCTTTGAATTCAAGTTCGACGGCTCAGCTGAGGCAGCTCTTAGGCAGATTGACGAAAAGGGATATCTTATTCCGTATTCAGCCGAGGGCAAACGACTCGTAAAGATAGGTGTTAACTACAACAGCGAGAAGCGCACCATAGACGACTGGATAGTAAAGGAAGAATAATCCGTGAACGCGTGTTGTTGAATATATACAAGAACAGGGCGAAGCAATGCTTGCATCATGCTTCGCCCTGAGTTTTTATTTATGATAGTAAAATCATATCTTAACTGTTTGTAGTCGCTGCAGAATTGGTAAAAAATAAGCGGAAATGTTGGAATATTCTCCAAATGTTAATAAATACCCACGTGCGATTTTCTTTCTTTTGCGTAGTCCATATTGTCCCAAACTCATGTAAATATAGTAAAATGAAGAAAGATATTAATGATTTCTGTTATTTTCGTGTCAAGATAATTTGTATTTGTCTT
Source organism: Prevotella sp. UBA746 (assembly GCA_002298545.1). Lineage (GTDB taxonomy): Bacteria > Bacteroidota > Bacteroidia > Bacteroidales > Bacteroidaceae > Prevotella. The sequence goes on along the minus strand of DBKQ01000094.1, from coordinate 13,753 downwards.
TTCCCATTTGGAGGATAAATACAGGTCAAGGTTGGAACATCTTTTAGGGTTATAATTTGATTCTTTAAATTCCATATAACAAAATTGGCAAGCTCTCTGTTTATTGGATTTCCTTTTTCGGATGTAGAATATAAATCGGCTTGTCCGTAGTAACTTTCAAGGCAACACATTGTTTCATAAAATATTTTCCTATCTCTGTAATCAATTCGTATGTTTTTATATTCATCTTTAATTTCTTCAAGGAGTTTAAAGTTTACGCTTGCTTTGTATTCTTTTATATACTTTACATTAATTATGGAATCCTTATCATATAAGTAAACACACTTGAAGAATATTTTTTTTATTTCTATTCCTCTAATCTTTTTTAACCGTCTTCTGCTTAGCATTTTCAATTCTAAAGCGTAACATTTTTTTGGGGAGTTTATAGTCTTAATTTGTGGACATCTAACTTTTGCTGTTGGACTCCATAATAATTCTATTGTGTCTATATGCGTAACCAAGGTTGTCTGTCCTGAAACAAATATTGTGTCAGAATTGCTTTGTCTGTCATTTTTTTTGTAGGTGCAACCAACAAAAAAGAATATATATAATATAATAAAATATTTCATCTCAGTTCGTTCAATATGCTTTTTACATGTTCTTTTAAATCGTTTGTAGCTTTTTTCCATGAAGCGTCATCTTTTTGCATTTTATAGATTTTTATATGATTTTTGTTATTATTACCGATCTTGTATATACCATGTCCTTTATATTCATGAACACCTAATACATTAATAACATTGCTTACTGTGGAAAATATTTTCTGCGTTCCATTATATGATGTATTTATGAATGCCGTAATGTTAAATTTTTCATTTCCGATTATTGTTGTTATGGCATAACTGTTAGCTTCTGTTGAAGCCCGATTCGTTCGTTCTTCGAAATTTATGAAATCTGTTTTTGCAACTTCAATCTTTCCACTTCCTGTTTTTAGCATGTCATACCCATTCCGTATTAATATATCAGTAAATATATTTGAGTATGCAGAAGCAGATAGTTCTGTATCTCTCAAATATGTATCAATATATTTTGGTGAATTATATTGCCAAGAAGAATTACCTAATGATTTTATATTAAGTTCCCGTATTATGATATTATCTGTCTTTTTATTATCAGTACCAATGTATAAACCGTTTGTAGTATAATACCAGTCTTTACCATCTTTATCGACTCTTGAAATGGAATTGTTTTCGCAGTATACGTATGGTGATATGTTGTAATATTTTTCACACATCGGATCCATTCTATCCCATGTAGGTAATGAAGAGAAATATTGTCTTGCTCCGTAGTCATACGTGTTGAGTCCTGCAAGCCTGTCGAGTTCCTTGCCGTTGTATTTATATTGTTGCAATCCTGTATTGAGACCGGCATCGTTTAATGTTCCACCGAACGGATAATAGTGTACAATTTGTTCCACGGTGCCGTCCTCTTTAGTTACTATACGGTTGTTTCCGAGATGGTCTTTTGTATAATAATGAAATATAGGCTTGCCGCTGCCTTTGTTGTCGAATGTACAGTAACCGCTAGGAAACAGTACTTGATTAATTTTCCCGTTTCTATATATGATGTTTCCGCTATATTCTGTATTGCCCATCACTATCATGCCAGGTCTTTCAGTGAACAGGCTGTCAATGAAAGCATAGTTTCCTTGGTTCGTATTTTTTAGACTGTCTGTTATGGTCGCAAAGTCACGCTTCCTGTTCATATCTATTTTTTCACCGTAGCTTTTACTTAGGAGTGTTCCGTCGGGCTGATATGTATATGTAATGGAGTTCCCATCCTTGAAGTTAATCCTTCTCGGATTGTTAAAGTTATCATAACTTATGGACAGTCCCCGATTCAAGTCCTTTACCAAAGCCCCGTCCCCATTGTATTCATACTCTACCTGCTCATTAGCTCCGTCAACAAAGTTGAACGAAGAATATTTATTGGCAGGAATAGCGTCGTCTGTAACATTTAAGAGTTTATTTCCGTCAAGCTTTATGTTTAGGTTGTCAATCTTTCCGTATTCACCATTGTCTTTCCTTCCTCTGCGCTGAAAACGTCTTATTGCGCCATTGGCAGTATATTCTGTCACTTTCTCGTTGTAACGGTTCTGTTTGTACGATAGGGAAGCGTTTTCTCCGTAAACGCCTTCTTTCAGTCTGCCAAGTCTGTCATATTCAAACTTATATCCCCGCATTTGCCCATAGTCTGATGCTGACCATAGTAGACTGCTGATACAACCGTTGTAATATGGAATTCCGATACCGTCGGTGTAATGGAGCTCTTCATGAAAATCTTTACTATCGATATTTGTTGTCCAACCGTGAAGGTTATATTTATAATTGACTGTTCCAGAATTTCCACCCTGTATTACTCTTCTTATTCTCCCGATTTCATCGTAGTCGTATGATTTGATTCTTTGTGTATGTGCTATATTGTTTTTGTCGTAAACGGAGAAATTTGTGTAGACGAGAGTTCCGTCTTTTTTGTCATAGACATTCGTCAGCCTATTTCTGTTCATACACATGACATTTCCGTCAACAGCTTTATATTCGCTTATCTTTTGGTTCTTTAGTTTGTCTGTAAATGTGTAATCATTGTACTGTATGGTAAACCTCTCTTTGTCGAATATTTTCTTTTCGCACACGATACGGTTCCTGTAGTCGTAGTACATTACATCAATGAGTGGTGTGCCGTTGCTGGCATATTGCAGACATCCTGTCATGTTTTCAGTTGCCGATATGTCATCAGACATTTTTAGACTGTCTTTGAAAGGACCAGTCCACTGTTCGCAAAGTCTTAGAAAATCATAATCGTCATAGTAATTTGCAATTTCAAGGGTAGCATTGCTTATTTTACCGGCTATGCTCAGATCATAGCCTGTATTTAAAAATCCGCCGGAATTTTTCCTGTAAGTTGCCATACATGTTTCCTCATCCCTGTTGCAAGATGTACATAGACCCTGTAATACGATTCTGTTGAAGGGATCATAAAGGTAGAAGCGATATTTCTCCTTAGTTCTTAATGTTGCATCTTGCATGAATGCCAGTCGGTCAGCACTGTCATACCAATATTGTATATATTCACATCCTGGCAAAATTTTCTTCACAAGCCTTCCTTTTACGTCATATCTGTATTCATAGGCATATTTGTTTTTGTATCCAGATTTTTGGTATTCCGGTTGCAATACATATCGCAGTCTCCCGATGTCATCGTAAACAAAATAAGTGTCGTTGTCGATATTTCTTCTTTCGAGTACTTTGTTTCCGAGAAAATCTTTATATATGGTAATTTTCATTCCGTCCTCGTCGATATACGTTTCAGAACTCAAGGTTTCTGAAGGGTAATATCCGCTGTAGACAAGTGAAATTCTGTCCATCGGTGCCTTGTACCATTTTACTTCTTTTTCTGCATTGGAACCATATTCCACAGTTTTTGTTTTTCCTGTTTCTCTCCATGATTTTCCTGCTGTTCTTGTACAGACAATGCGTCCGAGAGCGTCGTATAAGATCGTTGAAAAAACCTGAGTGTCTCCATAGAAAGAATTGGCTGAAATATTACAGTCATTGCTGTTTATATATGAGTAATTATCATGAGTAGGTAAATCTGCCCACTTGTTTAAAATTCTCCCGGATGTGTCATAGTCTGTTACAGAAGTTACAGTTTTTCCTGAGAAATTCCTTGTTTTTTGCAATATTCTTCCAAGTCCGTCATAATATGTCACCTCTGTTGTGTGTGTAACATTATTCACGCCTCCACGGTCGATAATATCTCCGAATTCAAGTTGTTCCCCTAAAATTATAGACTTGACATAGTTCTTGTCGGTAGACTGAGCTATTATTGTAAGGAAAGGTGAAAAATACAGGACTATTATGTATATGATTATTCGCATTGTTTTTTTATATGTTTATTTTATTCCGCATTTTTTTTATAGTTGTATTCGTTAATCCTAATAGGATATTGATAATTCTCAACTATATTTTTAATTCTTCCCAGTGCATCACGTTCAAATGATTTTACGTATCCATTGGGGTATGTTATATCTGTAGGATTGCCCCATGTGTCATAATCAATTTCTGTGGTAAAGGCTTTGCCATCTGATATTTTTGATCCTCCGATTGTTTGGGTGGCAGGTGTCATTTTTCTCATGTTCCATCCAATGGAAATCTTATCCATGCCGTTTCTGCTGATTGTATTTGGTAAACCGTAATTTGAAAATTCAGAATATTTTTCAATCACATTTTTTGTTCCGTCTGTATTTATTCGGTAAATTGCGTTCTTGACCGGTCCTATGTTGCTCTCTGCAAAGGAGTATTCTGTTCCTCCCAGCAGATGTCCGTTTCTGTATACTATTTTTCTATATGGGTTTACATCAAAAAAGAGAAATGACATTTTCTTTGTCGTTTCATCATTTGATGAAAACGGATACTCGTATTGTTTTTCTTCCTGAAAGTTGCCACGTTTGTGAATCTCGTTAGTGGTAGTCCTTACAATGGCTTTGTGGTTATATTTGTAAGAAATGTTGATGTCGTTGTTCTTCTTGGAATATATGCCGATATCTTTTATTACATGATTCCCATTGTATGTATACAAAGTATCGGTGACAATGTCATATTTGGGAAACAACAACTTGTAAATGCCGCCAGTATAGAATCCGAATACTGCCGAATTGCCATAGTTCCCTCTCCTTAGGTTTGAAGTTAAAACGAAGTCGGTTTCCAATTCTTTCTGTTCGTATCCGAAAGTATGCCTTGACAGAATTTCTCCGTCAGAAGAATATTGTTCTATAGACAAAGGTTTCCCCCGTTTGTATCCTCGCTCTGTATACATGTCGAAAGGTGACGGATTGCCATTCGAGAAGTCTTTGATAAAACGCTCGTCATGTGCAGATGATATGTTTTGGTATCTGTATATTTTATAGGTTCCGTCCATTTCTACCTCTTTTACACATGAATATCCTATATGCGGACCAAAACTATTTGAAAGAGGGATTATAGATTGGTTCCTGTAATAACTTTGTTTCGAGTATGAACTTTTGCTGTCTGTATTCGCATACCAATTCTCCCAACTGTGTTTGGGTGCTGCAAACAATTCACCGCTTGATATTCCTGTTTCTGGATAAACATATTTAAAATCGCGCTGTCTCAGCTTTTTTTTACCATCGTTGTCGTATTCCGTTATTTTTCGAATGCGCAAACCTCCTGCCTTGCCGGCTTTGCTTTCCAAAACGCTCCGGTCATCTGTCATGCATCCGCTGAAATCATGGATGTCGTATTCAAGGCAAGTTCTTCCTCCTGTCGGATATGTTATTTCGGTCAAGGCACCAAACCTTGATCCGTATAAATCAATACCGAACGGATTCTCTTCATCCTTTATGAAACTCCCACAGTTGTAATACCCCCAATCATCGGTCAGTTTAGCCAATCGGTCGTTTGGGATGTTTTCAGGAAAGTAATATTTGAAATCATAGTTTACTTCATCTTCTTCTCCTTTCTGTAATGTAATTTTCTTAAGAAAATGACAATATTCTTTGCCATAACTTAGGCCAATATCAATATTGTCAATGTTAATATGTGAAAGTGTTCTGAGTCTTGTGGAATATAGGGGATTCTCTATTGGAGATTTTCCAGATTGAGTGAATTGGTATTTTTTTATTTCGTTCTCATTACTTTGTAAGAAGTAAAATGCCAATCCGTCATACGATGCCCCTAGATAATATTTCTTTACGTTAAGGTTGGGGTAATATTTTTCTGTCGGGATATCTGAATCTTCAGATTGAAATTTTGCAATTTCATTTTGTCCGGTTAATATTCTTTTTAAATAGACAGGAGAGTTTAAAGACCCTCCATATGGAAAAATGTCATTGTTGCGCATGAAAGAGTTTCCATAGCGTATTCCGTTCATCTTGTCGTATTCTTCTACAATTATCGTTTCTTCATCTATATAGAATTGTGCAATAAACTTACCTCGTTCGTATTCGAACTTGTATGCCTCATTTCCATATTTGTCTTTTACGGATGTGAGATACCAGCATGTAGGAAAGAAACATTCCACGTTTTCTTGTTCCATCTGTCTAAAAAACGGGATGGTGTAGTCAATGGAGGCTGTAGTTCCTCCAAATTCATATATGAAGCCGTTGTCGTCACGCAAAGTAAACCCCTTTATACCTTTGGGAACTTTCCGCATGTTTGAAGGGTAATGGTCAAAAAAAGGGTATATATAGTTTGATTCATCTTTTACATCAAAGACTACATCGATATTGTCGTTGCTGTTAACTTTCCATTGACCGTCGTTGCCTAGAAAGAATTTTCCAGTCTTGCCCATAAAGTTAAAAGTAAAAACGTCTGCGCTGTAATCACACCTGTTGGTATACAAATTTTCTTTCAATGTTTTGTCGTTGTTAATGTCTCTTACAATTCTTGATGGGTCGCTGAAATAATTGTGAAAAGTTGACTTTGAACCTTGGTTTATTGGTTTTACTTCATCCCATGTGCCATATCTTGTGCGAATGATAGCACCTCCAACCTGTAAAGTCCAGTTGCTTCCTGTCCATCCGGGCAGCTTGTTTACAAGAACACCGGATGAATCGTATTTTAGATTGATAGGCAATTTGCATCCAAGGATGTTAAACTCAAATAGTGGTATTGTCAAATCGAGTTGCCCCGTATAACAAGATACGTCAAGGTCTCCATATGTGCCAATGTCAGAAGCGTTTGGAGTCGGTATCATGTCTGTTGATATTTGCTGTCCGTATGCTTTCATTGTGAACAGTAGAATTATTATTGAAATTATCGTATATTTACTTGGCTCCATAGTGCTATATATTTATTTTTTCGGTATATATGGTATCATATATTCTTATATATATAATGTATTCCCCATGTTTCAGTTCTGTAATGTCAAGATATGAATCACTTTTAGGTTTTCCGCATGCCGATTTATATGTTATTCCTGCAGAATCTGCAACAGTAATGTAAATTTCGTAATCAGTCTGATTCTTGATAATTACATTATTCCTGTTTGTAATGATGTTGTATTGTAAACTATTACCTTTTTTTTCGCTTCGTAATTCTTCAATATTTTTTTTGTTTTCTTTGCTGTTAGTCTCTTTTCTTATTTTTTCGTTTTCCGTATCATAAAGCTTTTCCTGTTCTTCTGGATCGCAGTAGTATGCTATAGACCTGTTTATGTCATTTCCTTTCTTTCCGTAAACAAATGCTTCTATTATAGGATAGCGATAATCTTTGGCATACCATGTGTATGCTTCTATGCAAGAAACTGAATTTTTAGAATTTGAGATAATATTCTTAATTCTGTCATCGGTAAAAGGATGGTTTATATATATATATTCTTCAAGTTCTGATTTTGTGTGTATGTTTTCGTATATGGTTTGGTGTGTTTTTTTTGAAGTATGAACTCTGTATACTTCGTCAATCGTTTTCCCTTCAGGCAATAGCAGCTTCCCTTTCCCGTCTACTTCGATGGAATATGTACCGAAAATTCGACTGTATGTGTTTTCGCAGTACATACAGCTTCCATGAAATATGCCTTCTTTTTTCTTACCGTATAATAACGGAAAAAGTATAATTGTTTGAGGCTTGTCATATTCTACGCTAATGTTGTTGTTTTCATAGCCAGTATTGTTAATTGAAACAGAATCTTGTGAATAGTAATATCTTGTATTTCCATATATCTTTGCAATTATGTCTTTGTGCTCGTAGTCAGAAGCGTATTCCGTACTAAAACTGTCGTGTGTCTTGATGTCGCTAAAGTCCCAAAAACAACTGTCATCAGTGTTTTCTATATTAAAGTTTTCAATTGTAGTCCGATAAATCTTGTCTCCGATTCTATATTTATGAGCTGTGAAACCATTCACCTGTGCAAAGGTGTATAGTTGGAGTATGGATATTGCCATTGTTAGGCATTGTTTTTTCATAATGTAATAATTTTATTTTGCAAAAATAATCAAATTTATATTTGGTAACAAATTTTTTTGTTTGTGAATGTATTTTTGTCCAAATTCTTAAGATATTTAGGATAATGCTTTTTATATTCGATAAGTATAATTAGGAGTAAAAACCAATATAAAGGGTGGAAAATCATTCAAATATAATTGTTTCTGCCTTTTGATTTTGTATCTGGTTTGTTCATTTCATTTTAAATGACTAATTTCGCATTGTGAAACTTTTGCCATTACTTTTGATGGTATATGATGAATTTTGATTAAAACGATATAATGGATTTCAAGAAACTATTTATGATGAGTGCTGCGGCTATCGCTTTGAGTGCCGTACCATCATCAAATGCCGTAGCCGACAACCTGCCGGCTTTCCCCGGAGCCGAGGGCTTCGGAAGATATACCACAGGAGGACGTGGTGGAGCTGTATATCATGTTACTAAACTCGACGATGACGGGTCGGAAGGGACGTTCCGTTGGGCTTGCAACAAGTCGGGAGTGAGAACTATCGTCTTTGACGTGAGCGGAACGATATATCTGAAAAGTACCTTGCAACTGAAGAGAGGAAATGTTACCATTGCCGGACAGACGGCTCCGGGTGATGGTATCTGTATCGCCGACTTTCCGTTTGAGATTTCAAGCGACAATGTGATAATCCGCTTCATGCGTTTCCGTCTCGGCAACCGCCATGTGGACAAGCACGAGGGCGACGGACTGGGTGGTATGGACCGCAAGAATATCATCGTAGACCACTGTTCTATCAGCTGGAGTATCGACGAATGTCTGTCGGTTTATGGAAGTAAGAATATCACCCTGCAGTGGAACATCGTTTCGCAGAGTCTGAAAAAATCCGGCCATTCCAAGGGAGCGCATGGATATGGCGGCAACTGGGGCGGCAGCGGAGCATCGTACCACCACAACCTGTTGGCTCATCATGATTCTCGTGTGCCACGACTCGGTCCGCGCCCCGGCACTCAGACCGATGAGCGCATGGACTTGCGAAACAACGTGATGTATAACTGGGGCGGAAACGGCTGCTACGGTGGCGAGGGCATGACCGTGAATATTGCCTATAACTACTACAAACCGGGACCAACAACGCTGAAACTTAAAGGCGAACGTAAGTACAGACTTGCCGCTCCCGGCATACGTACCGTAGACTATTGTCTGAACAAGAATACCATTGCCAACAACTATAAGGCTCAGACTGGAATAAGCGTAACAGACAAGGACGTTAGCGGATCTTCTGACGGTACGAACAATTATGTGACGATAAAGGGAACGAAATATCTGATTGACATGACCACCAACAAGATTGATGTTGACGGAAAGCAGATGACTATTGCCTGGAACGACTGGAAGAAGATGCTACACACATGGGGCAAGTTCTATGTTGACGGCAACTACAATCCGAATTATGACAACATGAACAAGGACAACTTCAAGTATGGCGTTTCTGACCAGATAGACAAGAGCGGCAACGACAATACTTATCCCGGCGATGATGCAATAAAGTTGACAACGCCTATGGCCTTCGAGGGCGTAACGACCCATACCGCACAGGATGCATACGACCGAGTACTTGCTTATGCTGGAGCGTCGCTACACCGCGACTGGGTAGACGAGCAGATGGTGAACGACACTAAGAACGGTGTTGCTACAGCTACTGGAAGCGGAAACACGGGCGGTATTATAAACTCGCAGGACGATAATAAACCTGCCGGGGCTGCTGACGACTGGAACCCGTGGCCAAACCTCGTTACCGATACTTCTATTGACGTTACTGATACCGATGGCGACGGTATTCCTGATTATTGGGAGGACGCCAACGGACTGGACAAGAACAACAAGGCTGACGGTAATCAGACTGATGCTGAGGGCTACACCAATCTGGAGCGTTATATGAACAGTCTTGTTGCCGACATCATGACGAAAGAGAATGAAGGCGGAAAGTTCATTAGCGGTAATCAGACTTACGAGGATGCTTCGGGCATTGCTGATGCTGCTATATATAATAAGGTGGCAGACGGTAAGATATATAATCTTCAGGGAATGGTTGTAAGCAAACCTGTATCGGGAAGGGTGTATATTCAGAACGGGAAGAAGTTTGTGAAGTAGGATAACCCACCCTAACCCTCCCTAAGGGAGGGGATGAAGTTACCCTATAAAAATAAAGTCCCAAGCGAATTTGATTTTCGCTTGGGATTTTTTCACTTTTGTATTTGTATTTCTTTTTATAGCAATAAAGCATATTACTCCCCTCCCCATGGGGAGGGGGAAAGCCGCCTTTGGCGGCGCGGGGGAGAGGCTTTTTCCATGCGCTGCTTGGGGAGAGGCTTTTTCCCTGCGGCGCGGGGGAGAGGCTTTTAAATTCTCTGTTCTCTATTATTATATGTCAGCATTTCCTTAGGCACATTCTCTTTCACCGAGTTAACGATAAGTTCAGCAATAGAGTGGCGCACGAAATTCTTTGCTGTTAGCAATACTACGTCCCTTACAGGTATAGGCAAGGCAAACGGACGCACGAGTTCCATCTGGCTATCCGACAGTTGGCTGAGGGCAAGTTCGGGAATAAACGTAACTCCCTGTCCACTTTCCACCATACGCATGAACGTCTCGATACTGCCGAGCGAATATTTCGATTTGCTCTCAGTAGCCGATTTTAGGTTACAGAACTTTACGAGCTGGTCGCGGAAACAGTGTCCCTCGTCGAGCAACCACAGAAATTCGTTACCAAGGTCGGAAGTCTTGATATTCTGATGTGAGAACAGCGGGTCGTTTTTCGCTACGTATGCAATAAACTGTTCATAATACATCGAAGTCTGGTTGTACACATCCAGTTCGTCGAGTCTCACGGCGATGGCAGCATCAATCTCGCCACGGTTCAGAGCCTTCTTAATGTCAGCCGTCTTCATCTCGATGATATGGAAATCAATATCGGGATTCTGTTTCTCCAGTTTAGTAAAAAAGCGTGGCAAGAGGTATGGAGCGATAGTAGGCAGAATACCTATTTTAAACGTGCCCGACAGCGAGTGCTCCTCCTCAGCAACGATATCCTTAATCTTGTTGGCGCGCGACAGAACTTTCCATGCCTGTTCTACCACGAGTTTCCCCACAGCCGTCGGCGTAACCTGTTGCGACGAGCGTTCAAAAATCTTTACTCCTAATTCCTTTTCAAATTTCTGGATCATGGCGCTCAGCGTAGGTTGAGTAACGCCGCACATTTCTGCAGCCTTTGCAAAATGCCTCACGCGGTAAACAGCCACGATATATTCCATCTGTTGTAGTGTCATAATATTTTTTCCTCCTTTTTAATGAATAATCACGCAAAGGTAAGGAAAAAATATCTAATCCAAAAGGAAAAACGTGTCTTTATAAAATGTTTGTCCATTTTATCTGTATTATCAATGTTGCTCGTTTTATTCAAGTTTCGGGTTTATAATCTTCCCCTCCTCCGCCTCCCCTTAGATAAAATCCTCACGCTCGGAAGAATAAGCAAGCTTCTTCTTCTCTCGCTTAATCGATTTTTCCAGGGGTGGAGCAGTTACTCTTTCTGCCAAAAACAGAGATATTTATTGATAAATTTAGTATTGATATAGATATAGTAATGACAACCTATTTAAGGTTATGGCAATTAAATTTCATATGTTTTGTCGGTTTTCGTCTAAAAACACCATCAAAATTGACGAAGAACCTTTATTGAAAAAACTTTCGCCTTCCTTGTAGTCGTTACCAATATACCCACACTGTTCAACCGTTTCGGATTGGGGCATCTTTTCTGCCACATGCCATTGGAGAAGGAGCAAGGCAAATGCAGCTTGTTCTTGTCTTGTCATCTAAAAATAAAAAATATATATGTGCAGATATAATAAAATGAAGTCATCTGCGTTAGTATAAAAGAAAGGACTAAAAAATATAATGCCTATGAAACATTTTACTTCAGAAGAGGCGCAACCGTCAAAGAGAACTCTTGACTTGATTCGCGCTATTGCGTATACATATAGGGTGATAAACCTTAATGGAAGGATGACTCCGTATTGTCTTAATTAAGGTTGCGGGGAATTTAACAAGAAAAATAAAAAAGATATTCAAGGATGGCGACAATTATATCTCCGTCTTTGCTGGCTGCAGACTTCACAAATCTGCGCGGCGAGGTGGATATGATAAACAAGAGTGAGGCAGACTGGCTTCACATGGATGTAATGGACGGTATGTTCGTGCCGAATATTTCTTTCGGCTTCCCGGTGATAGATGCCGTGGCGAAAATATGCAAGAAGCCGCTCGACGTGCATTTTATGATAGAACAGCCGGAGCGGTATATAGAAAGAACGGCAAAGACGGGGGCAATGATGATGAATGTGCATTATGAGGCGTGTGTTCATCTTCATCGTGCCGTGCAGCAGATACATGATGCCGGAATGAAGGCCGGTGTCACGCTGAATCCGTCGACTCCGGTTTCTGTGCTCGAGGATATACTGGGGGATGTTGACATGGTGTTGCTGATGAGTGTAAATCCAGGATTTGGAGGACAGAAATTCATCGAGAATACGATAGAGAAAGTAGGGCGGCTGCGCGAAATGATCAGTCGCAAGAATGCTTCTGCACTTATCGAGATTGACGGTGGTGTGCAGGCAGAAACAGCTCCCCGTCTTGTAAAAGCCGGTGCTGATGTACTTGTCAGCGGAAGCTACGTATTCAAAGCTGCCGACCCTATTGCTACAATATCTGAGCTAAAAAGATTGAAAAACGTTGGAAAGATTGAAAGGTTGAAAGATTGAAAGATTGAAAAACGTTGGAAGATTGAAAGATTGAAAAATTGAAATGTTGAAAAACGTTGGAAAGATTGAAAGGTTGAAAGATTGAAAGGTTGAAAAACGTTGGAAGATTGAAAGGTTGAAAAATTGAAAGGTTGAAAAACGTTGGAAAAATGGAAAAATGGAAAAATTGAAAAATTGAAAAATTGGATATGGGAATGTGAAACCCATTTCCCTTTTTTTTTCAATCTTTCAATTTTTCAATTTTTCCATTTTTTAATACTGTACTTCCAGCGACATTTTGCTTTTCTTAGCCATGCGTCTGAGGTTAAGGATAGCATAATGCATGCGACCGAGGGCAGTATTGATGCTTACTCCAGTAGTTTCGGCAATCTCCTTAAACGGCATGTCTTGGTAAAAGCGCATGAAGACAATTTCGCGCTGTGTCGGCGGAAGTAGGTTCATCATCTTCTTTACATCTTTCAGAACCTGTTCGTTGACAAACCTGTCCTCGATGTTATAGTCGAGACAACTGTTGGTGTTAATATTCGACAAGTCATTGTCTTCAGTTGCTTCCACGATATTTTGCGCACGGTTATCCCTGTACCAGTCCATAATGACATTATGGGCGATACGCATAATCCATGCCGAGAACTTTCCGGAATCGACATATTTCCTCTCCTGTAGCTTTGTGATAACCTTCACAAAAGTTTCCTGGAAAATATCATTCGCCAAGTCCTGATCGTGTACGACAAAAAGTATATAAGAAAACAACTTCGATTGATTGCGCAACAATAACAAATCGAAAGCCTGATTGTTTCCGTTTACGTATGACAATGCCAACTCCTCGTCGGTCATTTCATTTAAATTTATCATTTTATTCAAGTTTTAGTGAAGTAAATGATGTTTCTATAGGCTGTTCAATTTTATTTATTGTTAATAATATATTTAATATGGTGACGGATATTAATTAATAGCTTCTATCCCTTACACGTTTGCAAAAGTATATATATTTGTT
>DBKQ01000119.1:7335-38934 GCA_002298545.1 Prevotella sp. UBA746 | reverse complement strand
CGGGGGAGGGGAATAACTAAAACAGAAACTTCTTATAACTTATATACAGCGAAGGATTTTAGTGGCACATAGACATATTGCCAAAGCAGACAACGAGAGTAAGATATTGGGGAGAACGGTATCGTTGAGCATAGCTATATCCATCCCCAAAACAAACACAAGAAACCCTTTTATAAACGTAAATACCATTAAATGATATCCACACAGCCAAAGGGTGTTTGCGGATATCTTTTTAATAATGACCGGCAATGTTGCGGGTATGGAGCATATTGTAGCGACGGAAAATATAGCGACAAACGTTTCTGCAAAATACAATGGATAGAATGAATATTCACGCTTCTGAAGGTTTACGGCTCCAGTGAGATTGAAAAGAATGATGCTAACGACGAATAAAACCAAGGCTATGGACAGCTTTACGGCTATGGTCGCTGCTGAATGACTGTGGATAAAGTTGTTGAAAACCCTACAACTGCGCATTTCATGACCTATGGAATAAAATACCGTTGCCACGAGAGCGTGACTTATGGAGAACGGAATGACGATAGGATTGATATAATAGTCTATGCCGCCGAGAACGGCAAACAAAAGTGTTACGGCTATTCTTGCGGAGAATCGCTTGCCTCTGAAAATAAGATAAAACAATATTTCTACATTGAAAAGAGTGGTGAAGAAATACATCGTGGCATTATGGTAAAGCAGCCTGCTGTCGCTTGTCAATATGCCGAGCAATGGTTTCCATGTCGGAATGCCGATGCTGCTGTCTGCCCCGTAATGCCTCCCCACGAGGAGCCAAAAGAGGTAGGTTACGGCATTTATGGAGAAGTATGGCACCATTATCTGACGGAAACGCTTCTTAAAGAAGGGTTTGAACTGAGGGTTTCTCTCAAACCTGAAAAGATATCCAGACATGAAGAAGAAAAGCGGGATTTCTACCATAAAGGCATAGTTAGCAATGGGTCTTGCCACTGCGGTATGGCTCAGTATGACGAGATAGATGGCAACAGCCTTTGCCCAGTCTGCCATATTGATCCTTATATTATTAGTAGAATTTTCCATCTTCTGTTTTTTTGGCGCCTTTATTTCAGTCAATAACCTTTTCCTGTTTATTGTTTTCGCCCCATTTTTCAATCTTTCCTTTTTTCAATCTTTAATTCTTCCTCAGTAGCATCAGTTCATAGAGTTGTCTGTGTTTCTTTGTCATCACCTCGAGCACCACGCCACAGAAGAACGTCAACAGGGCTGCTATGCCGATAAAGCCGCTCACGATGAGAGTAGGGAAACGCGGCACGAGTCCCGTCTGCATATATTCCATGAAGACAGGAACGAAGAGCAGCAGCGATACCAATAGCAGCAGCAGACTTATTATGCTGAAGAACTTCAGCGGCTGATAGTCGCGAAACATTCTGAATACGGTTCCAACCACCTTTATGCCGTCGACGTAAGTGTTGAGCTTCGACTCACTGCCTTCCTTGCGGTCGCGATAGTCAATCTTCACTTCCTTTATCAGGAAATTCTTGTCGAGCGCATGAATAGTCATCTCCGTTTCAATCTCGAAGTTGCGCGAGAGGATAGGGAAATTCTTTGCAAAGCTGCGGCTCAGCGCACGGTAGCCCGTCATGATGTCGTGGATGTTGCTCTTGAAAATCTTGTTTATAAGAAAGCGTACAAGACGGTTTCCTTCGTTATGGAACGGACGTTTGTTTTCCGTGAAATACGTAGCCGACAGCCGGTCGCCAATCACCATATCCACCCCCAGTTCTACCAGTCGGCACATCTCCCGGGCACTGTCTGCCGGATAAGTATCGTCGCCATCCACCAGCAGATAGCAGTCGGCATCGATATCCTGCAGCATGCTCCTCACCACGTTGCCCTTGCCTTGGCGCAGCTCCCTCCTCACCACGGCACCGGCATTCTCGGCAATAGCGGCAGTATCGTCGGTAGAGTTGTTGTCATAAACATATACGGTAGCCTCTGGCAGAGCCTTTTTAAAGTCGCCTACGACCTTTTCTATTGTCAGAGCCTCGTTATAACAAGGAATAAGAACGGCAGTTTTCATATAACTCTCGGTTTTCTAAGTGTTAGACAAATATATAATGCTGCACACCATACGGTGAGCAGGAAATCCCTCCATGTGAAGAAGATATGCTGCAAGGAATGGTTCTTCATCACGGCAAACCAAACTATCGGCATAATGGCGATGACAAGGAGCCATCCGTATAGCCTTGTCTGTCGGCGGTGGCAGTAAATATATATCGCTATGACGGCGACGACTGCAAGTATAAACAGAATTATGCCATACACGCTAACCACAGCACAAGCCCTGTCGAACACCATTCTCATGAAGTCTGACAGCGCCATCTCCTTACCTCCAAATACTATAGTATCGCCTATTCTCAACTTGGCGTTCGTCATAGCCGAATCAAAGATGTTATAGTCTGTAAGCAAACTTCCTATTATCCACTTCGAAATCCACAGCAACGAATATCCAGCGCCCCAAGACACGCTGCAGGAAAGAACTGTTTTAAAGTCCGACAGGAATCCTTTTCCATCCCTCTTCATTCTCTTCCTGATTGCCATCATTACAACCAGTGGCATTCCAAGCGTTAGTATAGGAGTGGTAAGAAAATCCATATACGACGTTATGCCGCCGATGATAAAGAACAACGACAGGCATTTTGTCTTGTCGCTCGCATATTCCGGCCTCATCATCAGCAATGCCATTCCCAACAGAGCTATGTAGTAGCAGGTGCTGAACTGCAGTGCGAGTGGCACGATAAAGATGTTTGTAGCTATAAGACTTGCCACTAACGTTATGGCAAACAAGCCTCCCATTGTCCTGTACGACGCATATACCACGAAGAGTATCAGCAGCGACAAGAGGATATAGTTTATGACGATAATCGCATGATAACTGAATACCGTCAGCAGAGGGCGCAGAAAAATCTGATAGCCATGCCAGTAGCGGGCATAGTTGGAATATTGGTCAGGACTGGTTCTGCCTGTATGAGCAATGTATTTCGTGTTTTCTACTACTTCATAGTAAGGATGCAGTGAGTCAGAAACATTCTCGTATTGTTCCGCCATCATGGCAGCCCACACTGGTCTGCTGGAGTCTGCCGAGGCATTCATGCGAAGCATCTGGCAGTCGGTCATGTTGTCTATTTGAAAAAGATATATTCCGAGCGGCTTATACCACAGTCCGTCTTTTTCTATCTGCATGGCGGATTTCTCCACATTCCCTCTTACGAGCGATGTGGGGATGCAGAACACTGCCGTTATGAGAACCGTGAAAGTGGCCAGCAGTATTATATAAATTAAAGTAAGTCGTTTTATCGTTTTCATTTGCCGTTTCCTTTATTCCTTATTATATAGTGGCAATTTTGCTATCTTTTTATTTCAGTTTATTGTTTTCTGTCTTATTGTTCTCTTCCGTTTCTCCACAGCTGCTTTCAGTTTTAAGTATGCCGCGGTAGGCGAAAAAGAAAATCAGTGCGACGAACATGAAGGTAAGATACATCTCGTGCGACTGCCACGGTCCCTGGAACATATAATACCTTTGAGCCGGCATCTGCATATACACCTCATTGTCGTATGTTGCAAACGCTTCTTTTATCCCGTCCACATTTATGCGAAACCAGAAAAAGGAGAGGAAAAGCTGTATTGCAACAATGGTAATAGCCCGCGCCCTGCTTATATTCAGTTTCTCAATAACCTTGGCAAGCATCGGCAACAGGAAGATATAGAAGTATATTATTTTTCTCGTCTCGATATCCGCAAGGAAGACAACGGCAAGTATCAGAATGGCGTATGCTCCCGTGCCGCGCGCCTTCGTTTCCCGGCAAACACTCTTCCATTTAATCATAAGGAAGACAAATCCCAAACCAAGATATACGAACGGAGTCTCGAGGAAAATAAGAATGTCGGTGGCAGGGAACTGACATATTTGTGCGAATTCGTTTACGAGCGAGAAGTTTCCCTTATAGCATAACACTGTGGGCAATGTGTATATAGCAACGAATGCTACAACGGCAACAATGGAAAGGAAGATGCGGCGCCGTTCCCTAAAAGGTTTTAGCATTGCAAGAAAGTCTACTTGCAGTGGGCTTGTGGCAAACCAATAGAATATTACGTATGCCAATATTGCCGCTGCAGATATATATATGTTCTCAGGATAGCGCGCGATGAATACCGATTTGTAGTCGCCAACGTTCTTAACGTATAATCTGAAGAATATGTATGCCACGAAGGCTAATGGCAGCCATACTGTTATAAGGCAACGCATCGTGGCATTAAGAATTCTGTTTGCGTTATACCCTTCCTTATCTTTTTCCTTGTCAGAGAAGCTCCTCAGCGGCTCATCCGGCAGACAGAGCATAAGGAAAGCCATGAGCGACAGGATAGGAAACACCACAACACTTATCAGTCCGGTAACGACAACCGCCACCTTATTTTTCGAAACACAATAATATACCAATGCTACGCAAAGGGCAAAGGCTGGCATGTCGGTCATTACCGGACAGTAGCCCATAAACTTCAGCACATGGAAATTAAAGAATAAAAAGGAAAACACAATTATTTCCGTCCTTCTTTTCCATCCTTCCTTATTAGATATTCTGAAAAAGAAGAAAACGGCAACTGCAAGCATAACGGTATTCGCTATGCTGCATGTGAGCATCACATTATGTGGAGAGAACGGCAGCGACAAGGCTTTTATTATATAATGTATTATTAAGAAATGCAGCATTCTGTGGGAATGGTAATCGCTGATGCAGCCCGAAGCATATTCGTCCCATCCGTTTAAGACCATTGCCCTGTATGTAAAGCATCCGTCCCATCCATATCCGTCGCAGTGTGCACAGTATTCACCGTAATAGTTGAATGCAACTATTGCGGCAATAATTGCCACGAGGATAATTCTATGAATATTTTTCACCAGTTCTCTTCTTTAGTCTTCAAAATACTTGTGTCGTCAGTTTATCACGGCGATTTTGCATACCGTTCCGCTCTCTCCGCTTTCCGTAGCGGTGTTTACCATATACACGCCACTTGCCACGCGCTTACCCTTCAAGTCTTTGCCGTCCCATTTAAATGATCCGCCGTTGCTTCTGCCCTGTGCCACGAGCACTCCGTTTGTCGTAGTAATCTTCACGTCGGCATTGTATGAGAGGCCGACTACGGTGATAAGTCCCGTATAGTCTGGCTTCACTGGATTCGGGTAAGCCCAAACGTTGTCTTTGTCCATACTGTCGAAAGTCTGACTTGCATTGCTCTCCACGGAACACAGACCCTTGTCTGTGCCGATATATACTCTTCCGCTTACGGGATTTATTGTGATATACTGTATTTTGTCGGAAAGCAGATAAGAGTCTTCTGCCTTGAAATGGGCCTCCTGCACCATATTGTCGCTGCTTACCACATACACTCCGTTATTGTATGTCCCCACCCATTTGCGGTTGGCATTGTCCACGGCAATGCTTGTGATGTTGGCTCCCGAGAGCAGATAGTCGGCATAGTTAGTACCGTCGTTTCGCGGCACCTTCACCTGATAGAATCCGAGAGCCGGATTAGCCTGGTATTCTGGAGTCAGCGTGAGCAGTCCGTTGCTTGTTGCCACCCAGATGTTCCCGTCTTTGTCTTCCACCACCTGTCGGAGGAATTCCATCGTTCCAATAGCCGAACCGTCTTCGTTTGTGAAGTTGGTATAGGAGTAGAGGTTGTTGAGGTCTGCCGAATAGCAGAAGACACCGTTTCCGCCATATCTTCCGCTGGAGATCCATATTCTTCCGCTCCTGTCCATCATAATCTTGGAGTTTACCGCCTGCGAGGCATCAAACTGCTTTTCGGGTGCCGTCCATTTGTTGTCGGCTGTATAAACGATGAGTCGTTTATTCTCAGCAGAAGAGTTGGAAATCCACAGGTTTGCATTGCTGTCGTAGAACATCGATGTTATAATCTGGTACCTGTCGCTGAAGTTTGCGATAGGAGTTATCAGACTGTTCTTTCTGTCGTAGTGGTTAATGGCTATACCGTCTTTGAATTCAAGTATTCCGTATTGGTTTCCCGCCATTACATGACTGTCGTCGCGCGGGTCTACGGCGAGACACAGGATGTCGTTGAATTTTACGTTATAATGTTCTTCTATTCCTTCGCCGTCGTAGAATTGCCATGCCTCGTTGCTTGGATCGTAAACTTGTATTGCGGCAGGTATATTCGAGTCCCATTCGCCACCGTTGCAGGCATACAACTTGTTGTTCTGTACGGTCATGAATCCGAAGACGTTATAGAGTGGAGCATCTGGAATGATGTCTTGCTTTATTACTGTCTTTGTGCCGTCGGCAGTTACGGTATACGCCTGCAGCTTCTGGTCCTTCTGGTTAGTCCAGTAGCATTTGTTCGTCTTGTCGTACGTATAATACCGGGTGTATCCGTCGTCGGTAGTAACACTGATGTCGCTGGCATGACTGAAGTCAACATCGTCATAGTTTTTCTTCCAGCTTGCCGGGTTAACGAGATTATCGTTAACGTTTCCCTTATATATTCCTTCACCGGTTTGGATATAAATGTCGTTACCCTTTATGGCGCAGTTCGTTACATTCTTCCCCATATTGAAAGTTTCCCGGATATAAGCTCCGCTCATGTCAACCTGAACCAGTCCGAAGGCAGTACAAAGATAAGCAAGGTTTCCGTCGACGACAACATTATTGATGGTCTTGTCCACAGTCATTGTCTTGTCTTTATATCCTGCAATATTCTCCACCTTTCCGTTATTGTCGAGCAGGTCGATATTTCCGTTGTCGTATGCAATGGCAAGCTTTTTGACATTGCTGTTCCATGTTATCTTTGATATGGTACAGTCGCTGAGCGGGAACACCTTGTTGTATGCAGTAACGCTCCCGTCGTTGCTGTTGTATGAGAACAGCGAGTTAGAGCTAAGCACGTATACCATTTTCCCAGCCGGCTCAATGTCTGTGATATTACCGTAAGCCATGTACGCCTTCCAGTTGTCGAAGGTGTCGGCATTGGCATTGGCGGCGAAAGCTACCGTTAGAGATATTATAGTTCTGATTATTCTGCGCATAAAATAATGTATATGTTTATATATAATATAACTGACAGTTTTAATATTTATTGTCAACTGCCAGTTATATTATTCAAGTTCCGGATTTAATACCCTGTATTCTACTCTTTATTTTCCTTCAGATATTTTGCAAAGCTTTCCACAGCCTTTGCCCTGTGGGATATCTTGTTTTTAATCCCGTTGCCCAGTTCAGCAAACGTCTCGTTGTATCCTTCGGGCATGAACACGGGATCGTATCCGAAACCGGAGCTTCCCCTTTTCTCCTTAATAATCTCTCCCCGGCAAACACCCTCGAAGAGTATCGGTTCAGGCATGCCGCTGTTTTCCCCTTCCTCTGAGGGGATGAAGGCGATGACGGTGCGGAACTGTGCCTTTCTGTCGGCTTTCCCGTCGAGTTCATGCAGCAGCTTCTTCATGTTAGCCTCGCTGTCGTGTCCCTCACCTCCGGCATAGCGTGCGGAGAACACGCCTGGAGCACCGTCGAGAGCCTCAACCTCCAGTCCGGTATCGTCGGCAAAGACACTCAGTCCGTAATTTCTATATACATATTCCGCCTTGATGGCGGCATTCTCCTCAAGAGTCTTTCCGGTTTCAGGGATGTCAACATGGCAGTTGATGTCGTTGAGGGAGAGAACCTCAAAACTGTCTCCTAAAATGGCTCTAATCTCAGAGAGCTTATTCTTGTTGTTAGTTGCAAATACTATTTTCATTGTTGTTGTTTTTATTGGATTCTGGGATTTTGGGGGAGAACTGAGAGGACTGAGAGGACTGAGAGGACTGAGAGTTATGGGAGTTATTGGAGTTATGAGACTCCGATTACTCAGCCTTTTCTTCCGCCTTGTCCTTTTTCACCTCTACTTTTATCGGGTCGAAGCCCTCGCCGAAAACACCCTGTACGCTGCTCTGGCTTACGAAGGCATTCGGGTCGATGGATTTAATTATTCTGAATATAATAACACTCTCGCGCTTCTTTGCCATAAGACAGATAACCTTCGTTGGATGACCGGAATACCAGCCATGTCCGTCGAGGATAGTCATTGTATGGTCGGTCTGCTTGGCAATGGCATTGGCGATTTCCTGATATTTCTTCGAGAAAATCATAAACTGTACCGACTGCCTCTGCCAGCTCATCACAAAGTCGAGCATGTTACACTCTATGAACATCGTGCAAAGTCCGAACACCACCTTCTGACATCTTACCGGGAATGGTCCGAAGCTGTCTACTGCCAGACAGCTGCCGATAATGACAAGGTCAACCATAATGAGCGCCTTACCGAGCGACACGTTGTGGTGCTTGTTGACCACGGCGGCAATGATATCCGTTCCTCCCGTGCTGCCGTTGCTCAAGAATACAATGGCAAGAGCCGTTCCCGTGAGCATACATCCGATGATGAGCGACATGAAGTCGTTTCCGTCGCCCATGAGTTTATAAAAAGTCCCGTCGGGCATTTCCACAACCTTCTGCGCCAGGTCGAGCATTACCGTGATAGCAAAGGTGGCATAAATCGTCTTGGCAAGGAATTTCAGTCCGAGTTCCTTCAGCGCCGCCACAATAAGTATTGCGTTGATGATGAAGAACGTCCATTGCACCGGGAATTTCGTGGCATAGAAGATAATGGCTCCGATACCGGCAATACCTCCGGTTACAATTTCATACGGCAGCAAGAATACCGTAAACCCGAAGGTATACAGCATCAGTCCGAGAGTGATATTGAAATAGTCTCGAGCCTCTCCCATTACCATCTTCCCCGTATCGCTTTTCAGAAAACTAAGGAATCTGTTCTGTTTCTTCTTTTCGGCAGTGATGTTGATGTTTGCCATAGTGGTGTGTGTAAATTTATGGATAATGCAAGGAAACCATCAATCCCCTCCCCGCCACTGCTTGCAGGCAGGAAGGAGAAGGGATTGATGTATAAATTATTTAATTACTACGTTCACGATTTTCTTAGGAACCACGATAACCTTTACGACCTGCTTGCCCTCAAGGTATTTCTGGCTCTTCTCGTCGGCGAGCACCTCGTTCTTTATCGTCTCGTTGTCGGCATCCACCGGGAACTGCTTCTGGTAGCGTGCCTTTCCGTTGAACGAGACAGTCAGCTGCATAGAGCTTTCCACGAGATACTGCTCGTTGCATACAGGCCATTCGGCGTCGCATACGGTGGTCGTGTTGCCGAGCTGATGCCACAGCTCCTCGGCGATATGCGGTGCAAACGGAGCGATAAGCACTACCACGTCTTGCAGCAACTGCCTGTTGTGGCATTTCATCTGCTGCAACTCTCCCACGCAGATCATGAAAGCCGAGATGCTGGTGTTGTAAGAGAAGTGCTCTATGTCGTGAGTAACCTTCTTTATCAGCTTATGAACGCTCTTGAGCTGCTCCGGTGTTGCCTCCTCGTCGTTAGGCAGGAACTGTCCGTCGCGACTATAGAAGAGAGCCCACAGTTTTTTCAGGAAGCGGTGGCAACCGTCGATTCCGTTAGTGTCCCATGGCTTGCTTGCCTCTACCGGTCCGAGGAACATCTCATAGAGGCGCAAGGTGTCGGCACCGTATTTCTCTACAATCATATCCGGGTTGACAACGTTGAACATCGACTTCGACATCTTCTCTATTGCCCATCCGCAAACATACTTTCCGTCTTCGAGTATAAACTCGGCATTCTCATATTCTGGGCGCCATTTCTTGAAGGCCTCAGTGTCGAGCAAGTCGCCGTGAACGATATTCACGTCTACGTGGATTGGCGTAACCTCGTATTTGTCTTTCAGATTGAGACTTACGAAGACTGGAGCCTTAGAGTGGTCGTCGCTGTTGATGCGGTAAACAAAGTTTGAGCGTCCCTGTATCATTCCCTGGTTTACGAGTTTCTGGAACGGTTCTTCCTTGCATGACACTCCGAGGTCGAAGAGGAACTTGTTCCAGAACCTTGAATAGATAAGGTGTCCGGTGGCATGCTCCGTACCTCCCACATATAGGTCTACATTCTGCCAGTATTCATCGGCTTCTTTCGAAACGAGCGCCTTGTCGTCGTGCGGATCCATGTATCTCAGATAATATGCCGACGAACCGGCAAATCCCGGCATGGTGTTGAGTTCGAGCGGGAAGACAGTGGTGTTGTTGACGAGAGATTTGTCTACCACCTCTTTCTTCTCCGTATCCCAAGCCCATTTCTGTGCGTGTCCCAATGGCGGCTCTCCAGTCTCGGTAGGCTTATACTGGTCAACCTCCGGCAACTGTAGCGGCAGACATTCTTCAGGAATCATATACGGCACGTCGTCCTTGTAGTAAACAGGGAACGGCTCTCCCCAATATCTCTGACGAGAGAAGATGGCGTCGCGCAGACGGTAGTTCACCTTTACGCGTCCTATTCCCTTCTCCGTAACATACTTCTTCGTAGCGGCGATAGCCTCCTTCACCGACAGTCCGTTGAGCGAGAATCCGTCAGCCGTCTGTTTTCCTTCAGCAGGCGAATTGCAAACCGTTCCCTCCTTGGCGTCGAAACTCTCTTCGCTAACGTCGGCACCCTCGATAAGTGGGATTATCGGCAGGTTGAAATGCTTTGCAAAGGCATAGTCGCGCGAGTCGTGTGCCGGCACTGCCATGATGGCTCCCGTACCGTATCCGGCAAGTACGTATTCTGAAATCCAGATAGGTATATTCTCGCCCGTAAACGGATTTACGGCATACGAGCCTGAGAACACTCCCGTAACCTTGTGGTTAGCCATACGGTCGAGTTCGGTACGTTTCTTCACGTATGCGAGATATTCGTCCACTTCGGCTTTCTGCTCCTTGGTAGTGAGTTTCTCCACGAGTTCGCTCTCTGGAGCGAGCACCATGAATGTTACTCCAAATATAGTATCTGCACGTGTAGTGAAGATAGTGAAGTCCCAATCCTGTCCGGCTACCTTAAACTGCATCTCTGTTCCCTCTGAGCGTCCTATCCAGTTTTTCTGTGTCTCCTTTATGCTGTCGCTCCAGTCCACGGTGTTCAGTCCGTCGAGAAGTCTCTGTGAGTATGCGCTCACCCTTAGACACCACTGGCGCATCTTCTTCTGTACCACAGGGTATCCTCCGCGCTCCGACACACCGTCAACCACCTCGTCGTTGGCAAGCACCGTGCCCAGTCCGGCACACCAGTTCACCATCGTCTCTCCGATATATGCAATGCGGTAGTTCATGAGTGTCTGCTGCTGCTCTTTCTCTGTCATGCTGTTCCATTTGTCGGCAGAGAAGGATAGTTCCTCGCTCTTTGCCACGTTCTCGGCAGCGGCGCTACCCTTTTCGGCAAACTGCTTTACGAGTTCTTCGATAGGCATTGCCTTTTGGCATTTCAGACAGTAGAAGGAGTTGAACATCTTCTGGAATGCCCACTGTGTCCAGTGGTAGTATTTCGGGTCGCAGGTTCTTATCTCGCGGCTCCAGTCGAACGAGAATCCTATCTTGTCGAGCTGTTCGCGGTATCTGTTGATATTCGTCTCGGTAGTGATAGCCGGATGCTGTCCGGTCTGTATGGCATACTGTTCTGCCGGCAGTCCGTAGGCGTCGTATCCCATAGGATTGAGCACGTTGAAGCCGTTCAGCCTTTTGTATCTTGCGTAGATATCAGAAGCGATATATCCGAGCGGATGCCCCACGTGCAGTCCGGCTCCCGACGGATACGGGAACATATTAAGAACATAGAATTTCTTTTTGTCCTTGTTTTCAGCCACCTTGTAGGTCTTGTCCTCAACCCACTGGTGTTGCCATTTTTTTTCAATCTCGTTGAAGTTGTATTCCATTGTATTGTTGTATTTTTATTTTCCTTTATTATATATAATATGTATATATCATGCAAAGATAGCTATTAAAATTAGCATTTACAAGTTTTACTAATTTATTTTATTCATTGGGCTTTTTGTTTCTCTAAAATATTCAAGTTTCTTGAGCTGAAAGCATCAGTCTTCTTTTGGGCAGAATAAAGAAAAACGGGCCAGACAGTCCGTTATGACTTATCTGGCTCGTTACCGGTGTGTTAGTTTTTCATGGCATCAAATCTCGTAGAGTATCACTCTGTCTTGTTCAGCTTAACCTTAGCATCATCCACGAGCGACTTGTCTTTTTCGCTCATCAGCGAGTTGAAGTTCTTGTAGCTCATCGCTGCGGTGAAGGCTGCACGCGAGAGGTTGTTCTCGTTGGTCTGCGAAGCGAGGAAGCGCAGGGCGCAACTCTTGATGTTGGTTGCAGGCGTGAATTCCTCGTATTTGTCTGCCGGCTTGGTGTTGATGCCGAGATAGAACGTTCCGAGGTCTCCGAGCTGTACCTTCTTGCTCTGTGCCACGATTTCGAGCAGACAGTCGACGAACGACATCATTACTCCCGTTACCACGCCTCGCGGATATCCGACGTTGTGTTCCGTCATGTGGGTGATTAGCTGACTGAAGGTTACTGTCTCGGTGTGTTTTGCTCTGGCATACCATTTCTTGTAGTTGTCCGATCCCTCGTTTGCGTTCTGATAAACCTGATAATACAAAGTTCCGTTTTTTACTGCTGACATAATTTTTAGTGTTTTAAATGGTTATAAATTATTTGTTGATAAACTCTTGCGGTCCGTTTGCCGTTGCCTCTGTTTCCGTTGCGCGCCATTCGGGAAGGCATTGTTTCTGAACCACGATGCAAAGGTACAACATCCGGCAATGGCAATGGCTGATTATTAGTTGTTATGAGTGATTAATGCTGATTAAAGGTCGTCTTTCTTGCTTTTAGAGCCCCCATCAGTCCCCCCAAGGGGGGAAGAAGCTGCCAATAAAAGAGTCACCTCAATTCCCCAAATATTGCACATGAGGAAAGATTCCCCTGGTGTTTAGCCCAAACGCTTCTGATGTTTGGCCCAAACGCTGTCGATGTTTGGCCCAAACGCTTCGGGTGTTTGCCCCAAACGCTCCGAACGGCTTGTTTTTTTATGCTCTTTTGGGGTCGTTTTCAGAAGTCGCCTTCTTTTTCTTTTCTCCTCCTCTTCTCTGCCTCCTTCTTTCTTTTTCTTTATCTTTTTCTTTATAAAGGGGTGCAGGGGGAAAAGTTTCTTTTTCTCTTTCCGTTTCTTTCTTCTGGATTTTTCTGAGGATTTTCGACAGTTTTTTGCTCATTCTTCACAGTGTTCTACAACCTCAGTTCCACCTTTGCTCCAAGCGTCATGACGTGCATGTATTCGCGACTACCATGGCTTGCCGGAGCCTGAATATTGTAGTCGAGAAAGATACTGCCTGCAAGACTATTGTGTACGGCATATTTCAGCGACAGTCCGGAGCCGCACGAAAAGCCATGGTTGTTTCCTACAGGAATTCCATTTATTGTAGTCTTGGGATACCACACGCCGCCTCCTATGAGCTTGCTGCCTATAGAAAAGCGCTTCGTGACGGGTAATGAAAAGTAGGGACCCACCATTGTCGAAAAATAGTTGAAGGTCTTGTCCGGTGCATCGGTTTTGTTCACAATATACTGCAGGTTAGAAAACGATGCCCTTCCACCTACGCCTATAAACCGGTTGGCAAACCATGCCCCTTCCAAACCTATGGTCGTTCCGGTAGAAGTCTGGAACACATTTTTTTCATCGAGATCATATTTGCTCAGTGGCAGATTGAAGCCCATGTAGAGAGAAAGGAAGGAATTTCTCCCCGAGTCTATATCGTCGTTGGTGTTTGCTTTCTCCCTGATATTCAGTCCCTTGTCCTTACATACAAGGTCGGCAAGCCAATATCCGAATTCCGTTGCCATAATTCCTATACCGGCACCCACCATAACGTCGCTGAGCCAGTGTTTGTTGTTCGCCATGCGCATCAGTCCCGTTGCCGTAGCCACGCTGTAAGCGCCTACACTTATCCACGGACTCTTATATCCGTATTCCTTGCTGAGCATCGTTGCCGTCATGAAAGCCGTTGCCGTATGTCCTGACGGAAAGCTATGGTTGTCGGAGCCGTCGGGGCGCACCACGTTGGTAGAGCGTTTTAGTCCCTGTACTGTTGCCGTCATCAATGCCGTAGACAGTGCGTCGCTCAACAGCATTCTGCCCCACGAGGAGCGACTCTTCACGCCAGCAGCCTTCATTCCCACCATCATAGCCGCAGGGGCAAACTGGGTGTAGTTGTCGAGCGTGCGGTGGAACTCGGGCATGAAATCGTTGCGTAGCTTACGGAATTTCGTGTCTTGATGTTTCTCAATCAGTCCGCCTACTATTAGCGGTACGCTGATATAAGTAGACCGGAACAGTTTGCTGTGTGTAAACCTGTCGATAGTATTTAACTTTTCCACGGGTGTTTCCGTCATTGGCAGAAGAGAGTCGACAACTGTGGAAGAACTATCGGTTTGAGCTGATATATTTATACTTATGATTAGAAAAAATGCAATAATAAACTTACCCATAACTGTTATTTTTACTTATAACGCTATACTCTCATTCATATTGCGAAAAAAAGAAAATGTAACAGCTTTGTAATATTCCTCTCTCCATCCTGCAGCATACCACAAATGTGTTATTTTCACTCTCCTACTGTTGGTTTCATTACTTATGAAAAGGCATTTTCCATGAAATGTGAGTAACTTTGCACTACTGAATATGGGGAAAAGAACAAAAGCTTTAAAACACGCATTCCATGCCTCGCTGCCAATCATGGCGGGCTACGGATTCTTAGGACTGACCTACGGCATATATATGCACGAGTTGGGCTTCAGTTTCGTGTATCCTATGCTGCTCGCCATAACGGTGTATGCAGGAAGTGCGGAATTTCTGCTGGGAAATATGCTGCTGGGCAGTTTCAGTCCGCTACAGACTTTCTTGATGGTGCTGATGGTAAACGCGCGCCACCTTTTCTACGGACTCTCGATGCTCGACCGCTACAAAGGACTGGGATGGAAGAAATTCTTTCTCATCTTCGGCATGTCCGACGAGACGTTTGCCATAACGAGCTCTGCACATATCCCTCCCAACGTTGACCGCGGATGGTATCTGCTGTGTATAACGTGGCTCGACGAGACTTACTGGGTTGTGGGAGCTGCTGCGGGCGGATTGTGCGGAGCAATGATTCCTTTCGACCTCCACGGACTCGACTTCGTGCTGACGGCAATGTTCACTGCCATCTTTGCCGACAACTGGCTGCGCGAGGACAGTCACGTCAGTTCCCTGTCAGGACTCACCATTTCATCATTATGCCTTATAATCTTCGGAGCCGACAAGTTTATCCTTCCGAGCATGACAATGATGCTTTTCTTCCTCACCATTATCCGCAACAAAAAGAAAGGAGCCACAGTATGACCGTTACTCAACAGATAATTACCGTAGCCTGCGGTGTATTGGCTACTATGCTGACTCGCTTCGTGCCTTTCCTCCTCTTCCGACCGGGAAAGCCAACACCGAAATATATCGTATATTTGGGGAAAGTTTTGCCTGCATCAGTATTTGCGTTGCTCGTGGTATACTGTCTTCGCAATGCGGTAACTTTGGATTTAGACGGTCAGCCCTCGTTCTTCAGCGTTTTCTTCTCTCCCGATGCCGTTTCGCAGATTGCCGGTGTTGTTACCACACTGGCTGTACACCTCTGGAGGCGCAATCTTATGCTGTCGATAGCTGTGGGAACCGCATGCTATATGGTTATGGTGAGAATATGAGAATATGAGAATATGAAAACAGAAAGAAGAATAAACAACAACAGATACAACAAATACAACATTGGGGGGTTAGAGTTTTTAATTCTATAAGAATGTTGCACCTGCTGTATCTGTCGTTCTTGTTGTTTGTTTCAATAAAAAATTTATAGCATCAGGGCTTTACGGCACAAACACCTTCACAGCCTTGCTGTCTACCTTGACAATATAATATCCCGCTGGCAGAGAGACAGTTGCACTATCCTTGCCGGCAAAGTCAGCCACGCGCTTTCCGTCTACAGACAGCAGCAATACATGCTTTCCGGCAATGCCGCCAATCATTATGCGATGGGCTGCTACGGTAATATGCAATTCCTCTGCAGCAATATTGCCAATGCCGGTTTCACCGATGGTAAACGGTAAAGAGAAATCAGACTCGCCCTTGTCGTAAACCACGCTGACGCGATAAGAATAATTACCTGTCGGAGAGGCTGTTGCATCTGTGTATGCTGCCACGGCAACGGGGGCAGGAGTAAGTAGCTCACTGTTTCTATATACATTATACCCCTTTACGACAAACTGCTGAGCCGGTGCTCCAAGCGGAATATATTCGATATCGTCGATAAAGAGCGCAGAATTTATATCCTTGGCGCGGATGGCAAAATACTTTGCTCCGTCGGGCAGATTGAATGAATATTCCATCCAGTATTCCGGCAATTCATTAATTATGCCAGCCGAAACGAAGTCTGAAGGGTTCTTGCCCGTCGTAGAGTAATAAACATCAAGATTTTCCAGTCCGTAGCCACAGTTGTTAAGGCTCTTGGCACTTATTCTTACCGTCTGCTTGCCGCCGTAGAGTTCAGGCGATATAAACCAGTCGTCCTTATTGCTGCCGGTATAAGGCGCTATAAGAATCTTGTTGCCCGAAACGGAGCTCCATCCGTCAGCCTCGGTAGCCTTAACCTGCGGGAGGTCAATAACTTGGAAAGTTATTCCGTCTCCACTGTGAGGATAAGTAATCCATTTGCCGTCGCTTGTCATGAACTCCATAGAATAGTCCTGTCCGTCCACGTGGTTTACTGTCCATTTTCCGAAGTCGGTTATCGTGAAAGCCTCATAGCTTTCAAAATCTTCAACAGAAGCCTCAGGCTCAAGATTATCCAAATCTGGAGCATTCCATGTAAGAGCCACGGCATTGTCCTGCCACTGTCCGGTAAGTCCTGTAGCAACAGGATAAGTAGGAGCCACGAGCGGCACCTCTATGCTGGCGGTATTGTTCTTCAGGTTCTCGTCGGCAGAATATTCCACAACCGCCTTGAGATTAAGTGCAGGCAGCTGTCTTACCTCCGGTTTTACGGTAAAGTCTATATCTACAGACTTTCCGGTTTTCACCTCTGCGCCCTCCTTTACGTCAAGGAGTTCGTCGCCGTTATATAGTTTCACCGAATATCCACTTGCCGTCTGCATACCGACGTTGCTTACAGTGGCTGTTACCGTTTTCTCCATTCCAACCTTTATGCTGCGCGGAGCCTTCAAGCCAACAGCCATAAGGTTATGGTCAAGCTGGTCAACAACCGATATGCGGTCAAGATACAGCATATCGTCTTTCGCTACATTGTCAGTGCGGAAGCCAATCTGCACATAACGATACTGTGCATAAGCCGACAGGTCAACCTCGTGTTTCTCCCATCCGCTTGTGGCAGCGGTAAGGTCGACATCGAGAACATCAACCACCTTTCCATCATGGGTATGAACCTCCACTTGCATCTTGTCGTCTACGGCAGAATGTTTGGTGTAGAACGAGAGAATTGGGTGAACAGTATTGTCGATACGCACTTTTGGCGACATCAGCAAAAGGTCTGCCGTTTCGCTGCCTACATTGGTGAACGAGATATATCCGTTGTCGCCATCCTGAGCATCGGTATTATTCGACGGACTCCAGTTACGCTCTCCCATTACCGGGAAAGAAGTCCACTCCGTATACTCCGAACGCCCCTTGGCAAACGACTCTACGAAAGGTGTCTCGTATGGACGTCCTACGGAGAGATATGGCGAGTAAGCCTCTACACTGGTTCCGGCAGTCGACGTAGCGGTGATGGTATAGCCGATGGTACGCTGGGCATCACCAAGATCGTCTATAACATCCCTCACTTCACACTTGCCTGGAGTTCCTTCAATCTCGAGCCATCCGTTTCTCTTCACGCTATACGTAAGATTTTCGGCATTTATATATCCTCCGTTAGCTCCAGTCTGCGGTGCCGCCCAACGGATATCCACGGTGCCGTCTTCTGTTTCATCCACAACGATATTCTCTACAGCTGCCGGCGTGTCAATGCCAACATAGGTTTCAACGGTAGCGTCGTCGCCTGTTCCACTGGCATTGTATGCCACAACCTTATACTTGTTGAATCCGTTCTGCGGACTTTCGTCTTTTACCACCGTCCGCTTTCCAGCCACAAGTGATGCAGCATCCGTTATGCTCTTCAGAAGAGTGCCGTTACGGTAAACTTCAGCCTTCGTCAGCTTGCCTACATTCTCTCCGGCAATGGTTTTCTCCGGCATAGAGAATTCCACTTCAGCCTTCAGTTCACCCTTTGCTGCAGGCTTCACTATGAGATTAGCTGGCTGTGCCGGGGCATCGCTTGAGGTAATCTGTTCCACACGGATATTGTCGATATCAAAGGAATGCATAAGAGCATTGCTCGCCAGATGAATACCCAAGAAATAGTTGCCGTCGGTCTTTACTCCGAATTTAGCCTCAACAGTCTTCGTCTCAAACTTCGTGTCGACTGTTGTCTCAGGCAATATCACAGTATTCATGTCTTTCGTTTCCGGCAGACTGCCGAGGGCGATAGACAGAAGCTGCGGATTGGCAGAGTTGCAACGCACCTGAAGCGACAGCTTGTAGTAGCCCGCCTTGCTCACCTTCAGCGGTGGCAGAATAAGCCAGTCGTCGGCTTTCTGCGTGGCATCGCCGCCATACTGTGCAGTCTGTGCGTCGCCACTTCTATACCAAGTCTTGCCGTCGTTGTTGGCATCCAGAACGGTGAAGTAGTCGAATGAAGCATCGGAACTGAAGTCTTCTGAGTAAGGCACATCCTTTCCCGGACCAACGACCACCTTGTTGGATACTGCCGTCTCGCCACTCTCGCCGTCAACATACGGGGTTACCTCATACCAGCGCTTGGCAAGAGTTGTGCTACTTGCAGTCTCAGAATATTGTGTCTGCTGATAATTATCCTGCACAACAGTATTGTCAGGCTGGCGCACAATGCGGTATCTCACCTTAGAGGCATCAATATACCCGCCGTTTTTGCCTTTTTCAACAGCATTCCACGATAGACCGAGCATATTATCATTCGTATACTGCAGTTTAACTCCCGTAACGGCAGCCGGTGTGTCTTTTCCAACCCACAGGGATATTGCAGTACGCTCGCTCTCGCCACTGGTGTTGCTTGTAGTTACGAGAATCTTGCAGCGTCCTTCGTTTACTGTCAGCGGCAACGACAATTTCTGTCCGGCTGTAGCTGTTCCGGTTTTCACCTCATTGCCAGCCTCTACCCTATACGACAGATTTCCGGAGAGCTTACCGCCAGCCTTTGTCGTTGACGGCATAGTAAAGGAAACCGTTCCTGTAGTACTTCCTTTTTCGAAAGTCGCCTTCAGGTCGGTCACCCTCGCAGGTGCTCCGTCGGCAACATGCGGCAGAATATAAAGTCCGGTTATCTCCTCCATTCCGGTGAATGTTCTGCACTGCGTAAGCTGTGCAGTAGTCAGATCCATCTCGTAAAGCACCGACGACATGTTTGCCTCCATGGATGCCCAATAACACTTGCCCGTGGTAGGGTCGACAGTAGCCGACTGTGCATACATTGCCTCAATACCCACGTTGCCAACAAACGAGAAGACACCGGTTTCCTTGTTCACCTTCACGAGATGCGAACCGCTCACGCCATACAGCTGACCGTCGGTTGTGCATACCAATACGGTCAGTGTGTTCTCTATGTCTGAAATAAACGTATATCCTCCCGTCTCCGGATCGAGAGTTCCTATTACAGGTTTTCCTCCTTCAGAGAAACAGCCGAAAATATTGTCGGTAGTAGGATCGTAGGCAAGGTCGAGAGCTACATTGGTGGCTGGTTTCGACGAAAGCAATTCCCAGGTATCGGCATCATATACATTTAGTGTTCGCGTGTCGGCATTTATGGAATAGTATTTTCCCTTTGCATAAACGCCACCACCCTGTGCAGCAAGTCGGTTGTCTATCTTCACGGGAGTGAAGCCACCAGACTTAGAACTGAAGGAGTAGATGCCGGGACCGGTATTGTCTTGCCACTGTGTGGAGGCAACGACACTTCCATAGATTGTCGTCTCGTCTTGTGCTGCCACATTAATGGCAGCAAGCGAGAAGGCGAAAAGTGCCGAAGCCTTCAACATCGTTGAAATTAATTTATACATAGTAGTATGTGCGTTGTAAAGTTTCGTATTTGGTTCAGTTTTTATCTTTCAATTACTTGATAATCTTTCAATCACTTGCGAACTTTCAAAACTGATACTTTTCCGTCGCGCTCTACGCTAACGAGATAAACGCCACAAGGCTGATCTGCGATAGAGAGCGAAGTGGAATTCTCGGTAGCGGCAACCTTCTTTCCGCTCATGTCGTGCAGAGTAATCTTTGCTCTCTCTGCAGTAGTGATAATGCCATCGGCATAGTTCACATTTCCGGCAACAGACTTTACGGTATTTATAGCCGAAGCCTCACCCAGGTCGTCCATCTTTATAAGTTTCGTTTCGCTGTTGGCGGTTCCGAGCTTGTAAACAGCCTGAATATAGAGGTTGCGCTCCGTATAATAGTTATACATGTCTACGCTATATTTCGTATCGCTAACGGTACCTTCGTAGTTCACCTTGTTGTCGCCATATTCTCCAGCCTCGATGATGTTATAACCCTGGAACTCCATGTCGGCGGTATACTTAGGAGCATCCCACGCAATATTCATGCTACTGTTGTCGGAAGTAACCTCCTTGCTCACGCCGCGCAGATTTGTAGGAGCCGGG
The DNA here is from genome assembly GCA_002298545.1 of Prevotella sp. UBA746. GTDB lineage: Bacteria > Bacteroidota > Bacteroidia > Bacteroidales > Bacteroidaceae > Prevotella. The sequence goes on along the minus strand of DBKQ01000119.1, from coordinate 18,190 downwards.
AAGTCGATTTTGTTCTCAACGGCAGCAATGTCGCTGATGTTGTATTCTACGGCAGCATCACCAGTCTTCACGGTCTGTGCAAAATACTCGTGCTTGCCATTATAGAGCTTGCTGTCGGTATAAGTAAGGGCAGTCTTCGGGTCGAGAGTGGCAATCTTCTGTCCGTCACGGTATATATCGTATTCATAACCTTCTGCAGCGGTATTTGCCGGAATAACGGTTACCTTGTTTGTGTTTTTCTCTCCCTCTACGGTTTCAACATTCAGTTTGGCAGCCAAAGTACCGTCGAACTCGCGGCTCACGGTGATTTTGAATGTAGGACTAATGTTCCATGGAGTTTCCTCGTCATAATCATTATAGGTATAGCTCTGCTCCTTCACGCGGCTTTCGTCAAGACGGGTATATACCACGCTGTCTACCGGAACTTCCTTTTTACCTATCTCGTTCCAGTTTTCGTCGTAGATGGATGATGAGCTGTGGCGCACCTTGGTGGTCATCATTCCACTCTCGTCATAAACGTATCTGGTAGAGTTGAGGAATGTTTTGTTTTCCCCACTTACGGTATAGTTAGTTTCCTTCAGCAGGTTGAAGTTCTTGTCGTATTCCAGTTCACCCTGGTAATCGTATGACGCAAAGCCCTCGGCACCTACTGATACAGTTTTTTGCGGACAGTTTGGAGCCACGAAGTCGCTGTATGTAATAGTCTGCATCACGGTAAGTTCATTGTCGAATCCCTGCATGAGCAAGGTTTTCTTCACAAGATTGTTGTCGTTGTCATACTCATATTTATAGCTTTGGTTTCCAGTCTCGGCAATGAGTCTGCCCTTATCGTCATATTCATAAACGGTTTTTTCCGTAGGGTCGGCGAGTCCCCATCTGCCCGATTCAATCTCCATATACGACTGCGAGAAGTTGCATATGAGCTGTCCGAGAGCGTTATACTCATAGCTGAAATACTGCATCAGTTCGTTGTTTGCAGCATCGATGTTCATCTTCCTCAGTAAACGGTTGTTGCTGTCGTATAGATACACAGTTTTTGTAGAAAGGTCGCTACCTCCCGACATATAGTCGCCATAGTTCTCCTCAACAGCCACTTTCACGTTTTTTCCCTCAGTGGCATTGTCTGCAGCATAAACAGCCGTGGTAGTCATTGTGCCGGCAACGATGGCGCATGACAATGATTTCAAGTAAAAATGTTTCATAATAAAATAAAGTAATTAAATTATATATATAAATTTTATTTTGTAAGCCATGCAAGTTTTTTTATTTCATTCTCAAACCAATTACCTTGCAAAGGTAATGTAAAGCAATTGTAGAAAAAAATAAATCAATGCATTTTATTCTTTTTAATCCATATAACTAAATCCAAAACTATAATAATATGTATGTTAACCTGTATTATTCATAATGTATACTTTGGTGCGTTTTATAATATACATTATCCAATGAATTATAAAAGTTAAGATGTTTATTCCGCAGGAAGTAAAAATGGTTTCCCCGAAGACAACCACAAGAGTGCATTCCATAGATAGGAAAAAGTAATCCACAGTTATCCACAAAAACCTGTGTAAAACCCTGTTGATAAAGTGTACGTTATCCACACAAGCAAAGAAGGCAACACGGCAGAGGTGGATATCCACAGGGTTATGAGCAACAAATTAAAAACTTTTCCACGCTTTTTTATCAACAAAAGATATAAACTTATTACCTTTGCACCGAATGTGGATATTGTGGATAAACAGTGTTTCAATCTGAAACACAATAACAAACATTATGAATAACTTGTAGATAAGCCATAACAAGATGTTGATAAGCAAATATGCAAGAAAAACAGAAGAAAGTTATAAACATATCCACGGCACATCATACAATACATAGTTTTATTTTAAATTTAAAAACAATAAAAGATAATAATAATATGAATGTGGATAAAAAGTGGATCGACAAAGGATATATCGATGAACCGGTAGACAAAGACATCGACCTGAGCAAAGAGATAAGAAATCTGTGTAAACAAAAAAATGCTGTTATCCTTGCACATTACTATACGACAGGCGACATACAGGATGTTGCCGACTTCATCGGCGACTCACTCGCACTGGCAAGAAAGGCTGCCGATACGGATGCTGACATTATCGTGATGTGTGGCGTACACTTCATGGCGGAGACTTGCAAGATTCTTTCACCTGAAAAACTAGTGCTCTGTCCTGACCTTAATGCCGGATGCTCGCTTGCCGACTCGTGTAAGGCTGACGACCTGAAGAAGTATAAGGAGGAACACCCGGGATATAAGGTGGTGAGCTATGTCAACACCACGGCTGCCGTTAAGGCGCTGACGGATGTGGTGGTTACGAGCGGCAACGCCAAGAAGATTGTTGATACGTTCCCGAAGGACGAGAAGATTATCTTCGGTCCTGACTATAACCTGGGCTCTTATATTAACAGCGTGACGGGACGGCAGATGCTCCTCTGGAACGGGGGCTGCCACGTGCACGAACGCTTCTCGGCTGCCGAGATTGTAAAACTCAAGAAGGAGCATCCGGGAGCTGAGGTATTGGTGCATCCGGAGTGTAAGGGACCGGTTGTGGTTCTTGCCGATGTTGTTGGTTCTACTGCCGTATTGCTGAAGCATGCCATCGAGAGCGACACGAAGGAGTTTATCGTCGCCACCGAGGCGGGGATCCTTCACGAGATGACTCGCAAGTGTCCCGACAAGACTTTCATTCCCGTTCCGCCGGAGGTTAGCGAGGGGTCGCTGGGATGCTCTTGCAACGAGTGTGACTATATGAAGATGAACACGCTACGGAAGATTTACAATGCTCTGAAATATGAGTGGCCTACGGTGGACGTGGCGCCAGAGATTGCCCGTGAGGCTGTGAAACCTATCGAGAGAATGCTTGAGCTGTCGTAGGTATGCCGCTTATCAGTTTTATCATTCCTTATTATAATCTCCCTCTCGCCCTTATCCAGAGATGCGTGGAGAGTGTTGCCGCCGTATCGCTCGATAGCGGCGAGAGGGAGATTATTGTTGTTGACGACGGCTCTACTGTGGATGTTAGCAAGCAGCTGCGTGATGTCTGTCCGGAGCTTGTTTATATAAGGAGGGAGAACGGCGGACTGAGTGCTGCGCGCAATACCGGTATAGAGGCTGCAAAGGGAGAATACATTCAGTTTGTCGACGGCGACGACAGACTTATCCCCAGCGTGTATGACAAGTGTGTGGATAAGTTGAGGGAAAAACGTGCCGACATGCTCATGTTCAGGCATACTGAAGATGAACGGGCGGTTGTGGAAAAAAAAACGTACGTAGGACTGTTTTCCGGAACGGATTTCATGATGGACCACAACCTAAGGGCTTCGGCTTGTGGATATGTGTTCAGAAAAGCTTTGATTGGCGATGATATAAGGTTCAAGGCTGGAATATACCACGAGGACGAGGATTTTACTCCACGCGTGGTGATAAATGCCGAAAAACTTATTTATACCGACGCTACGGCGTATTTCTATACCTTGCGCAACGGTTCTATAACAACTAAAAAGGATGACGGGCATATATTGAAACGTCTCGACGACAAGAGGGATATAATTTTCGGACTGTGGGAATTATGCAGCGGACTCTATTTTTACGACTATATGGCGATGGAACGCCGGGTGAGACAACTCACCATGGACTATATCTTTAATATCATGACAAGCAGACGGGGATGGCAGGAACTGCGCTCGAGACTCCGCGAACTTAAAGGCAGGGGACTCTTCCCGTTGCCGCTAAAACGCTATACTCTTAAATATTATATCTTTGCCTCGTTAGCCGATACATATCCGGGACTGCTGTTGCTTTCGGCTGTATTGCGGAGGGTAAAGAGAAATCGCTAACATGCGTTGTGGTATTATCCTAACCTCTTTATAGTTTTATCCTAACCACTTTATGGTATTATCTTAAACACTTTATATTATTTCTAATATGCATATACTCGAACTTCCTTCGTTCTTTCCGCCATACGGCGGCATGTTCTGTGTTGACCAGGCAAAGGCTCTCGCCATGCAGGGCAATACGGTGCGCATCGCGGCGTGTTTAAACATGAGCGCACGCCTGTCGCCGGGACTATACCTAAAGGCTCCTCTGGGCACTTATATTACGCGTGTTGACGGTATCGAGGTTATGAGAAAGGATTTGCGGGGCATACCTTTCTTTCCGAAGACTTGCGCCAGACACTGGGTGAAGGCTGTGGAAAAGCTTGTGGATAAGTATGTGGAAAAGTTCGGCAAGCCTGATATTATACATGCCCACTGCTGTCAATGGGCTGGATATGCGGCGATGAAGTGTGGGGAGAAATATGGACTGCCATATGTCGTTACGGAGCATCTATCGTCGATATTATTGAAAAAAGAATATGGACGCGACATTTACGGGGCATGGCAGTTGCCGATGATTACCGAGGCATACAGAAAGGCTGACCTTGTTGTGCCTGTTTCTGCCGAACTCGTAGACGATCTTGCTCCGTTCTTTGGAAATGACTACAGGTGGGTGGAGGTGTCGAACACTATTGATACGGATTTCTTTAAGTATAAAAAAAGGAAACCGCTTGATGCCGACCGTGAACTTGTGTTGTGTTGCATCGCCAATTTCGTTCCCGGAAAGGGCTACGACGTGTTGTTTGATGCCGTGGGAAGATACCGCAAGACTACTGCCGACAGGGTGCGCTTGCTTGTGGCAGGACGTTTTACAGATTCTGAGGAGGCTAAGAGACTTGCTGACGAATATGGGGTTGGAGATGTTGTTGAGTTTTACGGCGAGGTTGGAAAAGAGAAGGTACTCGACATTCTTTACCAAAGTGACTGTATGCTGCTTGCCACACGCAAGGAGGCTCAGGTGCTGGTGGTGCTCGAGGCTATGAGTACAGGACTACCAGTGATAACGACCGACTGCATTCCTAAGAGCGAGAGAATAGAACCGGGATGCCGTGTTGTGCCAATTGATGATGCTCAGGCAATGGCACAGGCTATCGGTGATTTGCGCAAGGAGGGGACTAACGACTGCCGCCTGGCTTCGGAAAAGGTTGATGGAATGGCTTCGCCTGATGTTGTGGGTAAACGACTTGATTCTTTGTTCCGCAATATTATTGAAATGAAGAAATGAAGAATGAAGTATGGGGTGTTTTCAAACCATTAAGAATATATAATCTTCCCCTCCCCCGCCGGGGGCGGAGCAGTTACCCATATTGCCATAACCTTACATATTTGTCATTACTTTTTCAGTTTAACAAATACTCTTCTCGTCTCTAACATTAATTTCCATGTGATGCTGCATGACATAATGAGTAGTGCGGCTTTTGTTTTTATTCCACCCCTGATGTTCCATTCCCTCATGAAGTCTTCTGCCTCTTTCTTCAGAGTCTTGTCGTGGCTGCGGAAGGCGTGCATGAGCAGGGCGAAGGCTTTGGCGGAGAAATGTTTCCGGGTATTCTCCGTGTCTATGCCGAACATCTTGGCAAGGCGTATCGACAGGCGTGTGGTGCGGATTACGAAGCGGAACTGCTTCCGTTCGTCTGGCTGGCATGATACTGATGGATGCCCTACGCTGTAGTTCAGCGTATCGTCTGGCAAGTATGCCACGTCGCCGTTTGCTGCGAGCATGCAAACGAGCTGCAGGTCTTCGCAGCCGTTGTCGGGATTGCTGAAAAGGTCGGGGGCTTCGTAATAGCACTTCTTTATTACGTCTGCCCGGTAAAGTGAGGTGCAGGTATGTACTACGGGTGCCTTGGTCTGTGTTATTACTGATTCTATTATCTCCTTTCCTGGTGTGACTGGTGCAGGGAAGGGGATATATGTATTTTGTGTAGACTTGTGGGTATCCTCGTTGTAGAAGCTCCAGTTGGTATGTACGAGCACTACATTCCGGTTCTTTTCCATAATCCTCGACTCCTTCTCCAGCTTTTCCTTGTCAGTCCAGAAATCGTCGCCGGCACAGTCGGCAATATACTTCCCCCGGCAGGCAAGCAGACAGTCGTAGTAGTTGCGTATCATTCCCTTGTTGGGAGCCTTTGGCATAAGGCGCACAACCTGTGGATAACGCTGTGCATAATCTTCGCAAATGGCTCGCGTAGAGTCGGTTGAACAATCCTCGCCTATCACTATTTCTATTGGCAGATGGCATTGCTGCATGATGATGGAGTCGAGAGTTCTTCCTATTGTTGTCTCTTGGTTGTATGTTGCTACGATTACAGATATTTTGTCTTCAGTCATTTTTTTTGTTTCTGCTATTTTATATTAATGAATATGCCGAGTTTGTATATGTTGAGAAGTGGCACGGCGGGGTGTTTGCCGCTGAGATTCTTTCTTATGAAATTTTTACTGGCATTAAAGAGTAGTTTGTATAATGCTGTGAGATGCAGCTTGTTGAGTTTCTCTTCTGCCTTTATAACAGAGGAGTAGTCGCTGAGTTCTTCCCTAAACTGGTGTAGTGTCTGCATTCCGGTCTCCATCTTTCTCACGAAGTCTTCGTTCGTTTCAAAGTCGTCGAGCATTATCGGGTTGTCGATATGCAGAATGCGGATATTATTGTCGTGGAGTTGTTTTCCCCACATCACGTCTTCGTAGCCATAGCGTCGGAAGCGCTCGTCGAAGGGGATGTTTATCAATATATCCCGACGGGTAATGAAATTCGAGGTATTGAAGTTCTGGTATTCCCTCTGTTGCCTTTGGCTGGCGGTATTGCTGGGTTCATACTTCTTCTCCATACGGTAGCGCAGGTTATGGCAGAGCTGTCCGGCATCGCCTCCGATGCGCAGTCCGCCGCATGCCACTTCCGCTCCGTCGAGTTCCATATACCGGCAGATAAAATCGTTGCAGCACAGGCGTCTGTCGCTGTCGAGAAAAAGTAGGTAATCGCCTTTTGCCTGTCGGGCAAGGAAATTTCTTATTGCCGCCCTGCCCGAATTCTCCTTCCTTATTATATATCTGCAATTGGAAAGTTCGTTGATTCTTGTGTTCTGCTCTACGGCGGATAAATTCGTAGAGCCGTCGTCGGCAACGATAATCTCGTATTTGAAATCGCTGCAGCTGATACTCTCGGCCTGTTTGTGTAGGGCTTCCACGAGGGTATAACACGTGTTGTTGTAGGATGGCATGAGTATTGACAGTGATTTTATCATAAATGGCTTTTTTTCTTATAACGAGCAAATGTATGTTTTATTTTTATTTGCTTTGATTTTTATTTGTTGCCTTCCGTTTCTTGTTTGCTTTTTTTGTGAATCTTCTGTTATTCGGAGTGATAGTATTTATTATCGGAAGTGAATAAATTATTTTTTAGACGAAAACCTATAAAACACCCTCTGGCAAGTAAAGCCCTCGCCAATGCCTTTAGCCTTTTCATTCATGCCAAACCTTTCGGCTGTGGTGATTTATGTATAAAAAAACGGCAAAATTCTTATATCTGAAATATTTTTCCTAATTTTGTATCAAACTTCATTGTTACAATGAGGAAAAGAGTTGATAATTACAAATAAAATACTTCATAAGTATATAATAAAAGAAGAAGAAAATGCAAGAGACAAGACAAAACCGTATAGCAAGACTCCTGCAAAAGGAGCTGAGTATTATATTCCAGGCACAGACCCGCCAGATGCACGGCGTGATGGTGTCGGTAACGAGAGTTAGAGTAAGTCCCGACCTGAGTATATGCACGGCATACCTCAGTATCTTCCCGTCGGAAAAGGGAGAGGAGATTATCGGCAATATCCGCAAAAACGAGAAAACCGTGCGCTACGACCTGGGTCAGCGCGTAAGAAACCAGCTGCGCATTATTCCGGAGCTGAGATTCTTCATTGACGACTCGCTCGACTATATAGAGCATATCGACGAGCTGCTGAAAAAATAGTGGATTATGAATTTCCCTTTTTATATTGCGCGCCGATACCTCTTCTCAAAGAAGAGCACACATGCCATTAATATAATCAGCGGCATCAGCGTTGCCGGAGTGGCGGTAGCCACAATGGCACTGGTGGTTACATTGAGCGTATTCAACGGATTCCACGACCTCGTGGCTACATTCTTCACCTCCTTCGATCCTCAGATTGAGGTGGTGCCGGCAAAGGGAAAGACGGCACCTGCCGACGACCCCATACTGACCCGGATTAAGGCTCTGCCGGAAGTGGAAGTTGCCACGGAGTGCCTGAAGGATCAGGCGCTCGCCATTTACAAGGGCCGACAGGCTATGGTAACGCTGATGGGGGTTGACGACAACTTCGAACAGATGTCGCGCATCGACGAGATTCTATATGGCGACGGCAATTTCTCGCTCCATGCCGCAAACCTGAATTTCGGTACCGTGGGCGTTAGGCTTGCCGAGACGCTCGGGATGAATGCAAACTGGGACGGGTCGCTGATGATTTATGCACCGCGGAAAAACGGACAGCTCGATATGGCTAATCCTGCCGACGGATTTGTTGTGGACTCGCTGATATCGCCAGGCTCCGTGTTTATGGTGAAACAGGGTAAATACGACCGCGACCACGTCTTGGCACCTATATCTTTTGCCCGCTCGCTCTTTGAGCAGCAGGGGATGTTGTCGTCGCTACAGATAAGACTGAAGAACGGCAGCGACCTCGACAAGGTGAAGGAGGAGATGAAGGATATTGCAGGAGAGAAATACAAGGTGCTCGACCGCTATGAGCAGCAGGAGGACACTTTCCGCATCATGAAGGTAGAGAAATTCATTGCCTATATCTTCCTCACGTTTATCCTCATCGTGGCAAGCTTCAATATCATTGGCTCTATCTCGATGCTTATCATCGACAAGAAGAATGATGTGGTAACGCTGCGAAATCTTGGTGCTACCGACCGGCAGATTTACAGTATTTTCCTTTTTGAAGGCAGACTGATTGCTTTCTTCGGTGCTGTATTGGGAATTCTGATTGGATTGCTCCTCTGCTGGCTGCAACAGGAATACGGACTCGTGGCTCTCGGACAGTCGAGCGGCACTTTCGTCGTTGATGCTTATCCCGTAAGTGTTCATCCTGAGGATGTTGCAGTGGTGTTCCTTACTGTCATTGCCGTGGGATTCCTTGCTGTGTGGTATCCGGTGAGGTATTTCAGCAGACGACTGCTCAACGACTGACCTACAGCTTGTTGAAGTTTCTGAATAATATTCATTTGCTTTTTGCAAATGATATAAAATAAATGTGCCGCCAGGGAATTTTCCTGACGGCACATTTACTATATTACTGAAGTTTCTTTTTTAGTTATTCCCCTCCCCCGCCTCCCCTTGACAGGGGCGGAGCAGTTACCTTTAATTGCCATAACCTTGCATCTTTGTCATTACTAAATCTGTATCATTACAGAATTTACTAATAAATATCTCATTTTGCAGAAAAAGTAACTGATGCATTTGTTTGTAAAAGATATGTCGAACAAATTAGTAACGACTCACTTATCATATTAATAATGATAAGTTTGTAGCAATCAAAGGTAACTGCTCCGCTCCTGTCAAGGGGAGGCGGGGGAGGGGAAGATTATAAATCCTAAACTTGAAAAGTTATTTAATTTTAGGCAAAGGTAATGAAAAGGGAGATTATTTCTGTGGTGCACCAAAGTTGCAGTAATCTTGCACCTTTGGTGCAGCATAGAAATACCGACAGCGTTTTACTGCAACAGTCATGTGTGAGAGTGACTGGCTATAAGTGTGAGGGGTAAAACACCTACCCTCACATTATCCCTCACCACCTGAAAGGCCGATAAACAGGGACTTTCAGACCGTTGTGTGAGGGTGTGAGGGTAAATTTATAAAAAAACTTTTTTCAGAAAACCGGAAGCGTAAGGAGCTGATACATCAGTGTGAGCGCCATGCGGCGATGTCCCTCGTTGTTGGGATGCAGACGGTCTACATCCTTCTTGTTGAAAAACTGTGCGTGCTCGTCCATCAGTGGATAAAGTCCGCAGAGGGCATTCATGTCGATAACCGGCACGCTCCAGATGTTTCCTGCCTCCTTTACCGACTCTACATAGCTGCTTACGTATTCGCCGCATTTGTTGCGGTAGTCCTCCGTAGGCTGCCAGTTTGTGTCGCTGCGGTAGAAACCGGCGCGGTGGATAGGCGTGATGAGCACTATCTGCTTTGTTGGGAACATGCGTTTCACCTTGTCGAGGGCGATGTTGATGCGTCCGCGATAAGTGGAGTCAGTCATGCAGAAATGCTGGCGCATGCGCTTTACGAGATGTTTAGGCTCGTGAATACCAGCCATGACGTCTTCTTCCTTTTCCGTATACCATTCGCCGATAGGCACTCCGGCATTAAAATCGTTAGTGCCGATGAATATCAGTATGGCATCGAAGTCGTTGCCGTGCTCCTTTTTCAGTTGCTCCGCCTGGCGAGGAATGTCGTTCCATTGTCTGCCGCTCACGGCATATACATACGGTGTAATGCCGAGCCACTGCTGCAATAGACTCCAGTATTTATTGTCGGATGCCTTGTTTTTAGGGTCGGTGATGGAGTCGCCGAAATATGCCACGCGTTTGCCTGCCCAGGGGTGGGTATAGCCCCCCTCAGTCAAGCCTCTGGAGCCCCCCTCAGTCCCCCCAAGGGGGGAGGAGAGGACTGCGGCGGGTTCGCTTGGTGTTATAGTCTTTTCTTTATTATAGGTGTTTGCTGATGCTGATGCTGTTGCAAGCATCAGTGCAGAAAATATTATAAAAGTTTTCTTCATTTCTCTTCTTTCCTCTTTTTCTTTCTTCTATTTTTGCATAAACTAAAAAAATAGAGTCATATCACCATATTCCCTATATATCCTTTTTAATATATCCTTCCCAATATCTCCTTTTTAATATATAAGGCTATCTACTCCCCTCCCCCTGGGGAGGG
>DBKQ01000119.1:0-7320 GCA_002298545.1 Prevotella sp. UBA746 | reverse complement strand
GCGGCGCGGGGGAGAGGCTGTAGTTTTGGGGAGAGGCTGTATTTTTATTACATCTCCGTAAGATGCATGTCGCCCTTCTCAGCCAGTGCGATGTGCATGGCGAAGGCCTTGCCAAGGTTATGGCGAGTCTGTCCCATCTTGGCATGCTCCAGATAGGCGCGGAGGATAGGACGGTAGTCTGGGTGAGCACAGTTTTCGATGATTAGGTGTGCTCGCTCGATAGGACTCTTTCCTCGCAAGTCGGCAACGCCCTGTTCCGTTACGATAACGTTCACGTCGTGTTCCGAGTGGTCCTGATGGCTCACCATAGGTACGATGCTGCTGATGAGGCCGCCCTTAGCTGTAGACGGACAGGTGAAGATGCTGATATATGCGNNGTTGCGCTCGAAGTCGCCGCTTCCGCCGATACCGTTCATCATCTTCGTACCGCTGATATGCGTAGAGTTGGCATTGCCGTAGATGTCTACCTCGATAGCCGTGTTGATGGCTATTACTCCCAGTCGGCGTATTACTTCTGGAGAGTTGGAGATTTCGCTCTGACGCAGAGTGATATGGTCTTTAAAATAGTTCATATTGTCGTATACCTGCTTCAAGCACTCGTTTGAAACTGTCAGCGAGCATGCCGATGCGTCCTTCACTCTGCCTTCGAGCATCATAGCCACAACGCTGTCTTGCATCACCTCGGTATATACATTGAAGTCGGGCACGCTCTTTTCCTTGCCCAGTGCTCCGAGGATGGCATTCGCCGTACTGCCCACACCGCTCTGCAACGGCAGAAACGATGAAGGGATGATACCGCGCTTCATGTCGTTGATAAGGAATTCAGCCACGTTGTGGCCTATCTGGTCGGTGATAGGGTCGCTGTCTTTAAAGGCGCGAGCCTCGTCGGGCAGGTTACACTCTACAACACCTACAATCTTCTTGGCGTCGATTTCCACATAAGGCTTACCGATGCGGTCGCCCACGTTTACGATAGGTATAGGCTGGCGCATTGGCGGGTCGAGAGGTTCGTATACATCCTGTATGAATTTGGCGTCTTTGCTGTGGAAGGCGTTGAGCTCAAGAATTACATGCTTGGCAAGACGTGCCACCGTAGGACTGATGCCGCCGGCAGCGGTAAGATAAGCCTTACAGGTGTCGCCGTTCTCCTCTATGTCGCAAACCTCAAGGATAGCCCAGTCGATGTCGCCATAGAAGCCATAGCGCAGCTCCTGTGCCATGTGGCTCAGATGGATGTCGTTGTATGCAATCTCTCCTAAGTTCACGCTTTTGCGAAACGAAGGGTTAGTGGTGTAAGGTGCGCGGTATTTTATTGCATGGGCTTCGGCGAGCACTCCGTCGGTGCTTTGTCCGGTAGATGCTCCGGTGAAGATGCTTACCTGGAATTCTCTTCCGGCATCGTGTTCTGCTGTGGCGATTTTCGCCAGTTCACGGGTTACAGCCTTTGCCGTACCGGCAGGTGTGAAACCGCTGAGTCCCAAAGTGTCACCATTCTTGATAAGAGCGGCTGCTTCTGCCGCTGTCATGCGTGTGTAAGCCATAATGATATGTTTTTGTTTTTAATATTTAGGGTTAAGGCTTGTTCCAGTCGTATTCACCGTGAAGGTGGTTTTCGTGTGAACAGCCATGCAAATGTATGAATTTTTAAATGAATATCTTATTTTTGACTGATATTTTTGCTGTTTTCTCTTTTTCCTTTCTTCTTTTCCTTTGCTTTGAGGCGTTTTTAATGTAGCAATGTGCTGCATTTGTTCATTTTTGAATCTTCATTTCTTAAAGGAAGGGGCGAACAGTTAATATGAATGATATTATTATAAATGTGGCTTGTGGCTATTGCAAAGTTGTGGAATTTGACTTAACTTTGCATCGTTTTTAAAAATTTAATTATCATGAAAGACAAGAATTGTGATTTTTTTAAGGTTCGTGTTTACGGACGCACGGAATTGGCGCAGATGTACAGTCCTAACATTACGGCGCAGGCGGCTTACTACAAGCTGATGCGATGGATACGGCTTTCGCCGGAGCTGTCGCAACGCTTTATAAAGAACGGCAAACCGTCGAGGACGCGTTTCTTTACTCCTGAAGAGGTGAGATTTATCGTTGGTATTCTTGGCGAACCTTAAAATTCGTAATCATCTTCGGCATTGGGGTTCTTGATGATGTCTTCAAGGCATTCTCTTGTTTCCTCGATGCCGAATCCTCTTCCCAAGGCAAAGCGTATCAGTTTGCATGAAAGTTCGTAGTCGCTCTTAGCCTTAGTCGATTTCATCTTGGCGAGGAGCAGCGGGCGGAGCGACTCCTTCAGTTCCGAGTCGTCGAAATCGTCGAGAACGCGGCGGCGCACGTCTTCACTGATATGTTTCATGTATAGAGCCTGGTCTACTTTTCGCTTTCCCCATTTGTTATAGCGTATCTTGTCGCCCGCAAAAGCGCGGGCATAGCGTTCGTCGTCGACATATCTTCCTTTTATGAGGGCTGCAACCACCCTTTGCCGGGCATCTTCTCCGATGCCCCAGCGTTCCATCTTCGTCATCATTTCAAAGGAGCAGTGTTCTGCCCTTGAGCATAGCGCTTCCAGCTTTCGCTGCGCTTCCTGTTCTGTAATTTCCTTTTTCTGCATTTTTTTTCTGGGAGGTCTAAGAGTTCTGGGAGTTATGGGAGGTCTGAGAGTACTACGATAACTCCCAACTATTAATATTTAAATTCTTCTTGCCACAGTATTTCTGTCTTTTCCGAAGATATCCTTTATTGTATGAACCTCGTCGTATCCCATTTCGCGGAGCATATCTTCTGTTTCACGGGCATAGTGTTCGTTTATCTCGAAATAAAGTTTGCCGCCATGCTTTAGAGCCTTCTTTCCGTATAGGGCAATGCTGCGGTAGAAAAGAAGTGGGTCGCCGTCTGGCACGAAGAGAGCCTGATGAGGTTCATGGGCAAGCACATTCTCCGACATGTCGTTTCGCTCGCTGTCGCAGATGTAAGGCGGATTGCTTACTATGGCATCCCAAAGCTCCATGTCTGCCGGGGGAGTGAGCGCATCCTGAAGTATGAAGTCAACCTCAGCCCCGAGGCGTTTGGCGTTTCCTTTGGCTATGGCAAGAGCATCGCTTGATATGTCCCATGCCGTTACTCTCGACTGACGGATGTCGAGGGCGAGGGTAACGGCAATACAGCCGCTGCCTGTTCCGATGTCGAGGATGTCGGCACCGCTGTCTGCCGCCGTTCCACTGTTTGCCGGGGCATTGATGTCGCCGGCAACGAGGGAGCATAGCTGTTCCGTTTCCGGACGGGGAATGAGAACTCCCGGTTCTACATGGAATGTCCTGTCGGCAAACGGAGCCTTGCCCGTAACATACTGTATCGGTTCCATCTGTTCCAATCTCTCCACGGCAACAGAAAGCCGCTGATTGTCCTCTGCCGTGAGGCGGTCGAGTTCTCCGCAAAGTATGTCGGCAAGAGTAAGGCCGAACATGTCTTCTATGAGAGCACGCGACATTGCCTTTGCCTCATGCTCGTCGTAAATGCCGGCAAGCCGGTGGCATATTTCATTGTAAGTCATCTGGTAGTGAAATGATTTTGTTTTGCAAATTTATCTCATTGTATAATGACTTACAAACATAATCGCAGATATTTTAATAATGAATGCGAAAAAAATATTAACTTTGCAGTTGAATAGAGTTTTATACATTTTAAAATATAAAATACAACTATATATATGGAAGAAAAGCATTTCAAACGCACTACGGTTACGGCTGCCCTGCCGTATGCCAACGGTGGTGTGCACATCGGGCATCTTGCCGGTGTGTATGTGCCTGCCGATATCTACGTGCGCTACTTGAGACTGAAGAAACAGGAGGTGATGTTTATTGGCGGTAGCGACGAGCACGGCGTGCCCGTTACTATCCGTGCACGCAAGGAGGGCATCACCGTGCAGGAGGTAGTTGACCGCTACCATAACATGATCAAGAAATCTTTCGAGGACTTCGGTATTTCTTTTGATATCTACAGCCGCACAACTTCGAAGATTCACCACAAATTCGCTTCCGACTTCTTCCGCACGCTCTACGACAAGGGCGAGCTGATAGAGAAGACCGAGGAGCAGTTCTGCGATGAGGTGACGGGAGAATTCCTTACCGACCGCAATATCGTTGGCACCTGTCCGCGATGCGGAGCCGAGGGCGCTTACGGCGACCAATGCGAGAAATGTGGCGCCACGCTGTCGCCTGACGAACTTATAAATCCGACGAACAAGAACAACCCGGGACACGGGCTCATCAAGAAGGCGACAAAGAACTGGTATCTGCCGCTAAACAAATGGCAGGATTGGCTGAAGAAGTGGATCTTAGAGGACCACAAGGAATGGCGCCCGAATGTATACGGACAGTGCAAGTCGTGGCTCGACATGGATTTGCAGCCGCGTGCCATGACACGCGACCTCGACTGGGGTATACCGGTTCCTGTGGAGGGTGCCGAGGGTAAGGTGCTCTACGTATGGTTTGATGCTCCTATCGGATATATCTCTAATACTAAGGAGCTTTGCGAGGCGCAGCCCGAGAAATGGGGCACGTGGCAGAAGTGGTGGCAAGACCCGTCGTCACGCCTTATCCACTTTATCGGTAAGGACAATATCGTGTTCCACTGCATCGTGTTCCCTACGATGCTGAAGGCGCACGGCGACTATATCCTGCCTGACAATGTGCCGGCAAACGAGTTCCTCAACCTTGAGAACGACAAGATTTCAACTTCGCGCAACTGGGCTATCTGGCTGCACGAATATCTCGTGGACTTCCCTGGAAAACAGGATGTATTGCGCTATGTGTTGACGGCTAATGCTCCGGAGACTAAGGACAACAACTTTACATGGAAGGACTTCCAGGAGCGTAACAACAGCGAACTGGTGGGTGTCTACGGAAACTTCGTGAACCGCGCATTGCAGTTGACAAAGAAATACTGGAACGGTGTGGTGCCTGAATGTGGCGAACTTACCGACTACGACCGTCAGACGCTTGAGGAGTTTAAGGACGTGAAGGCTAAGGTGGAGCAGCTGCTCAACGTGTTTAAGTTCCGCGATGCCCAGAAGGAGGCTATGAACCTTGCACGCATCGGCAACAAATATATCGCCGACTGCGAGCCATGGAAGGTTTGGAAGACTGATCCGAAGCGTGTGGAGACTATCTTGTATATCTCCCTGCAGCTCGTGGCAAACCTCGCCATCGCCTTCGAACCGTTCTTGCCGTTCAGTAGTGCTAAACTGCGCAAGATGCTCAACATCGACAGCTTTGAGTGGGAACAGCTGGGAGCTACCGACTTGCTTAAGCCTGGGCATCAGCTCGCTGAGCCGGAACTGCTCTTCGAGAAGATTGAGGACGACGTGATTCAGCATCAACTCGACAAACTGGAGAATATAAAGAAGGAGAATGCCGCTGCCGCTTACAAGCCTAAGGACATCAAGCCGACGGTTAGCTTCGAGGATTTCGAGAAGCTCGACATCCGCGTGGGTACTATAAAGAACTGCGAGAAGGTGAAGAAGGCTAACAAGCTCCTGAAGTTTACTATCGACGACGGCTCCGGCACCGACCGCACCATCGTGAGCGGTATCGCCAAGTTCTATAAGCCTGAGGAACTGATAGGCAAGCAGGTTTGCTTTATCGCCAACTTCGCTCCGCGCAAGCTGATGGGCATAGAGAGCCAGGGAATGATTCTCAGTGCTGAAAACTTCGACGGCAGCTTGAGCGTTACACGCATCGACCGTGAAGTGAAGCCGGGAAGCTCGGTATGTTGAGAATGAGGAATTAAAAAAGCGGTGTTAGTCTCAGCGCCGTATAATGTGTAACAAAAGCGCTGCCGGATGAGACAGGCGGCATTATGGAGGAATAACTATGAAGCGTACTCGTAAGTGTTACAATGAGGAAGAGTTTGAGCTCGACAACATCTACAACGATGACGACGACCGCTCTTCAAGAGGCGGAATGTCCGCCATGTTTTATTGATTAGACCTCTATGAATAACTGAATTGGGGACAGGTGACTGGCGGAAAGGAACAGGCGCCTGCCCTTTTTTTTATAAAGAAACTATGACCACAGACGAGAAATACATGCGCCGCTGCCTGCAGCTTGCTCGTGGCGGTATGCAGAATGCCAAGCCTAATCCGATGGTGGGCGCCGTAATCGTTGCCCAAGGCAGGATTATCGGTGAGGGCTACCATGTGCGCTGCGGCGAAGGCCATGCCGAGGTTAATGCCTTTGCATCGGTGAAGCCACAGGATGAGCCGCTGCTGAAAGAGGCAACGATTTACGTTAGTCTTGAACCGTGTTCACATTACGGCAAGACGCCGCCTTGTGCCGACCTTATCATCCGCAAAGGCGTGAAACGCTGCGTGGTGGGCAGTATCGACCCCTTTGCCAAGGTTCACGGTAACGGCATTAGAAAACTGCGCGAGGCGGGAATTGAAGTGGATGTGTTTGAAGAGGATTCTGCGTTTGGCAAATCGCAGGCGGCATCGGGGATTGTAGAGGCTTGTAAGGAATTGAACAAGCGTTTCTTTACCTTCCACACCCACCATCGCCCATACATTCTATTGAAATGGTGCAAGACGGCTAATGGCTTTCTTGACGATAACTTCAAGCCTACGCTTATTTCCACGCCATTCACACAGATGCTTGCCCACAAGCTTCGCTCTGAATACGACGCTATCCTCGTGGGGAGGGTGACGGACGAAAGGGACAAGCCGCAGCTTAACGTGCGCCATTGGGGGGGAAGAGACCCCCAGCGCATCGTTATCGACAGAAATAATCCGTGTTTCAATGGCTTGGACTTCAACGCTGATGTTCCGCGGCAGATTGCCGACTGGCTTTATAGGGAAGGCAAACAGTCGCTTATCGTTGAGGGCGGTGCCAAGACGCTGCAGAGCTTTATCGATGCCGGACTGTGGGATGAGATTCGCATCGAGACCGGTTCCATATCTGTAAACGACGGAACGAAGGCTCCTGCCATGCCACATTGCGTGAAACTCGTGAACAGAACGGAATATGGAGAGAATATGATTGAATATTACGAGAAGAATATATAAATCGTTTTTTTCTTCCCCTCCCCCGCCTCCCCTTGCCAGGGGCGGAGCGGTTACTCTTTCTGCTTGAGGACTGATACATTTTCTATTGAAATATTTGTCTGTCGAATTATGAACTATTTGTTTATCGAATAAATAATAACAAGTTGCAAGTGTTTATTGCTATCAAGGGTAACTGCTCCTCCCCCAGGAGGGGGAGGCGGGGGAGGGGAAGAAAAAAATTCCAAACTTTAAATCAATACTCTGTTAATTCT
>DBKQ01000113.1 GCA_002298545.1 Prevotella sp. UBA746 | reverse complement strand
GGGAAAGGAAAGTCTGGCGGAGCAAGAATTATCACGTTCAATGTGCTAACCGACATTCAGAATGGTCAGGTTTTCTTCCTCCTTATCTACGACAAGGAGGAAGATTCTACCGTCAAAGTGAATGTGGTTAAGCAAATGGTACGTGATATGGGATTTGATATTGAATAAGCATAAGAAAGGAGAGTCAACACTACAATATCCACTCTGAATGGTGTGGAGGTGGAGGTGTATATGTAAAAAGGGATGCTCCACACAGAGCATCCCTCAACTTAACTAAATCGCCCTTTCGAACATGTCGTAAACTTCGCTATTTTTTACTTATCTTTTCCAATATATCAAAAATTGTTACGCTTGACTTGCCGTATTTTTTTATATCTAACAATTCATCAATATTAATATTGCCCAGCATCGCTACAAAGGATAGTAATGACTGTAATTTTATATCATTATTGATCAGTTCACGATTTTTGTCACTATCGCGCCCTAATACAATTGGCTTTTTGCTCTCGTCATATTCAAATACACTGTTGCCAACCGCCTCTGTTACTTTCCTTTTTTCTTAACAAAAGGATATACTTTGAAGGCTTTTGTCGTTCCTCTTACAAAAAATCAGCTCCTATAAAGCCATTTTTTCAGAAACACAGACATTAAAGCTAAATTTGGAGGACGTGTAACACCCTTTCAAGTGAGCGTGTAACACCATGTGTAACACCTTTTTGTCGCATTCTGTCCAATTCCTGTCCAATTTGCCGATTCAGCTCCGACGTTAAACAATATGTTTGCCCCTTAATTGACGAATGGCATAAATGCCTGATATACACGTAATAAACAGAAAAAGAGGTACTTACTTGCGTAAACACCTCTTCTTGAAACTTAATTAATTTGTGACTCCGCTGGGATTATATCCAATCCTTTACACCTTTTGTATAAAGTCTTAGCTCTCAGCAGTTTATCTTAGTCTCAAAAAATCATTTTTTTAATTAAAACACGAGTGTAACAAAAGTGTAACAAATTTACTTTTGCGACTATTTTACTTCTCCCATATCAGAGATTCATAAAATTCAAGTATTCCTATTATTTAAAAGACCACTCTCAGCACCGCAGCATACTTTTCTGTACTTTGTGGTACTGTTATGAATTGTTAAAGAGTTTGTTTGTTCATAAGATTTATTTAAACTTTCTGAAGCTTTCTTTTCATTTTGCCATACTTTTGCCGACGTGTTTTAGTAATTTATGGTTAAAAAGCTTAATTCGGTAGTTAAATCGATAATATAAAAAACAACTCTAAATAACAATGCAAAGGTACGAAAAAATCACCACATGACATAGTTTATGATGATTTATTTTACTTATATTTTCGTCGAACCTTATCCGACTTTCGCTACATGAAAACCTATTAACTAACCTAAAAACAAATTTATCATGCAACAAATCGAAAAAATGACAGAATGGATTTCCAGCATTGAAGTGGATCAAGTGAAAGTCGGGGAAATTGACTTTAACCTTGTGCCGAGCCTACGGACTCTTGTTACTAGATACAACAACACAAGAGGGAGGCAGAAGAACATTTATGTTCACATGAGTTATGTTTACAACGACAGCGCCGCTGTTCTTGTCAGTGAGTCTAGAGACAATTATGAATACAACAAATCAAATATCAATTATGCAAAAGAATGGAAGAAAAAAATCCCAACTCATTTCGATTGACGACATGAAACAGATTGTAATCGATTCGGAAGAGCAGGTCTGGACTGTTGAAACTCTGGCGCAGATGCTTGGCATCTCGGCGCAGGGAGTGAGAAAGAGAATTCTTAAAGGGCTTATTCCGGCTCATAAGGAAGGAAGACTCTGGTATGTATTGAAGAGCGAATACATAAGCAATCTTCGCTCTAAGTAGAAACATCTATAATAACTCTAANNAAAGCGAATATATCAGCGGATTAAGAGCAAAATAATTCCTCTAATAATATGTCTTAAGCCCCTGTCCCCGCCACTGTGAAGCTCCGGGAACAGGGCATTTTAATACCTTTATTATGATAAGACAAGAAATTATTGACAACATACTTGACAGGATTGACATCAAGGACATCATCGGGCAATATGTGTCGCTAAGAAAGAGCGGTACAAGGTTCGTCGGCTGCTGTCCCTTCCACCAGGAGAAGACACCTTCTTTTTATGTCTTCCCACAGACCGGCACTTTCAAGTGTTTCGGATGCGGCAAGGGCGGTGATGTCATTTCCTTTCTCATGGAGCACGAGAACATGACGTTTGTCGAAGCGGTGAAGCATCTCGCAAGGGTGGCTAATATCGAGGTCGAGGAGCAGCAGGAGAACGCTGATGAAAAGAAGGAGCGATTGCAGCGTGAGGCGCTGTGGATTGCTAACAGGCAGGTGGCGGACTTCTATCGCCAGCAGTTTCTTCTCTCTAAGGAGGCGCAGTGTTACGCTTTTCATCGGTGGGGAGAGGAGTACTGCACGATGAAGGGCATCGGGTTTGCGCCTGACGAGGGGCATGCGCTCGGCAAGGTCAAGGTGAAGAAGGATTTCCTTGATGAGTTGGGGTTGTTCAACAGGAAGGGCTATGATTTTTACCAGAACAGGGTCGTTATTCCGATTGAGGACCGCTTCGGGCACGTCATTGGGTTTACCGCACGGTGTATGGATGATTCGCAACCGAAGTATCTGAACAGTGCGGAGTCTGTTATCTTCCATAAGTCTACGGTGCTCTTCGGCATCCGCGACGCTTGGCGAACGGCGTGCAAGCAGGAGAAGATGTTTCTTGTCGAGGGGGCACCGGACTGCATGAGGCTCCAGTCTATCGGGGTGCTTAACACGGTGGCTGCGCTCGGCTCTTCTTGGAATGAAAATCATTTTAGTATCATTAAGCGTGCGGCGAGTAAGGTGTGTTTCTTGCCGGATGCTGATGTTCCCAAGCAGGGGGAAAGGTTCGGACACGGCATCGAGGTGGTAATGAAGGCAGGGAAACTCGCCATGGAGTGTGGGCTTTCGGTCAGCATCAAGGAGATTCCGGACACGGAAGAAAACCGCAAGCAGGACCCGGATTCGTTTTTCACAAGCATAAATATTTTCAACAGCATCGAGGAGCAGGACTTTATTCTTTGGCTTGCTGAAAAGCTCTTCCCTCTTAACAACACCACGGAGGAGCAGCGCCAGACGATACGCGAGATTGCTTATCTTCTCTCACTTATTGATGACGAGACGGGCATTTCTATGTATATTGCGAAACTATCGAAGTTTTATTCCGGGCGCACGATTTGGAGCCAGGCGATTAAGAACGAGAAGAAACGCCGTGAGGAGGAGGACAAAAAATCGAAGGAGAAGAACGAGTCTGACCTTAACAGGAAGTATGGATTTTACATTTCTCACGGCTGTTACATGTCGATCACGGAGAAGGGCAGCGTCTACGAGTGGTCGAATTTTACTATGAAACCTTTGTTTCACATCAAGGACAACATTAACCCGAAACGACTTTATAAAATCAAAAACGAAATGGAAAATGAGGAGATTTTGGAACTGAAGCAGGAGGATCTTATCGCTCTTGCGAAGTTCAAGCAGAGGATTGAGGGACTTGGCAACTTTATCTGGAAGGGTACAGAGAAGGAGCTGACGAAACTGAAATCGTATCTTTACGAGAAGACGGAAACGGCTACGGAAATCACGCAGATGGGATGGCAGCGCCAAGGGTTCTTTGCCTTCGGAAACGGGATCTTTGACGGGACTAAGTTTATTGAAACGGATGAGTTCGGTATTGTCAGGTTGAAGGATAAGGGGAACTTCTATCTGCCGGCGAGTTCGCAGATTTACCGCTCGGACCCGAAACTATTTAATTTTGAGAAGCAGTTTGTGCATCTTAACC
>DBKQ01000069.1 GCA_002298545.1 Prevotella sp. UBA746 | reverse complement strand
GCGAGAAAACGAAGGATGAAATACAACAATTAAAAGGATACAACAAATGAAAAAGATATTGTTTTCAGCCATTGCATCACTATTAGTTCCGATGCTCGCACAGGCTGACAAGATACCTGAGGACAAGGCTCTCGGTATCGTTAACGATTTTATCGGCAAAGACGTGAAGGCACGCTGTTTCAGAAGGTTGCCAGCAAACCAGTTGAAACCATCTCTTGCCGCACAGACCAACGGGCACTATGTGTTCAATATCGGCAAGCAGAACGGTTTCGTCGTAGTGGCTGCCGACGACAAGGCGAAAGATTTTATCCTGGGTTATGCCGACAATGGAACTTTTGACGCCACAAACATTCCTGAGAATATGAAGTGGTGGCTCGGCGAATACGACAGACAGATTGAATATGCCGTAAAGAACAACCTGCAGTCGGTATCTGCCACAGCTTCGTCTACCACAGCAGAAACAAGATATAAGAACATAGAGCCGTTGCTCACGTCAACATGGGGACAGGACACACCATATAATATGTACTGCCCAGAACAGAATGGCACCCTCTGCCCTACCGGTTGCGTGGCAACTGCCCTTGCCCAGATTATGCGCCACAACAGATGGCCAGACAAAGGAACTGGAAGCAAAGACGGTACGGATTTCAGTTCGATAACCTTCAACTGGAATGCTATGAACGACAAATATTCTGCAAACAGTTCTGAGGAATCTAAGGATGCCGTGGCAAGACTGATGCGCACAGTAGGAATAGCCTGCGACATGGTATATTCTCCAGATGGCAGTGGCACTACGAATGATGCTGCACGGAAAGCTCTGGTGTACTACATGAAGTATCCGT
The DNA here is from genome assembly GCA_002298545.1 of Prevotella sp. UBA746. Lineage (GTDB taxonomy): Bacteria > Bacteroidota > Bacteroidia > Bacteroidales > Bacteroidaceae > Prevotella. The sequence continues at coordinate 1,831 of DBKQ01000069.1, read as the reverse complement.
GTGCCACATCACTTAGTCGCGACAACATGTCGGGGACAACATGGTTACAGGTGATTTACGATAACCTGTCGAGAAACCACCCTGTTTATTACGACGGATGTACGGAGTCTTGGGAAGGGCATGCCTTTGTCTGCGACGGATACAAAGACGGATACTTGCATATTAACTGGGGATGGGACGGAATATCTAACGGATATTTCCTACCAAACGCACTTGAACCTAAAGTACAGGGCACCGGCGGTTCCATCGGAGCATTTAACTATTACCAGTCTATCATTGCTGATATTCTTAATCCCGACGGCGAGGGAGAAAGATACTTGCGGCCTATGATTACCCAAAGGCTGAATGTTCTTAAAACCAACTTCAAAAGAAGTGAAGATCTTGTTCTTTCCAGTTCCTTATACTGCAAGAGCAACGAATCTAAATTCTGTCTCGGAGCAAGGGTGTATAATACGACTACAGGCGAAACTTCGTATATAAAGGCTACCGAAACCTATACTGCCAGTTCTGAAAACATAACTGTAAGCGGAATAAACCTACCGCTAAGCAAATTGCCTTCCGACGACGGAACATACACCATCGAACCTATGGCTTACGGTTTCGACAGCGACAGATGGTATCCGCTCGTACAGATGTATTACTCGCCAAGAATATTTACCGCTACTGTGGCTGGCGACAACATTACCATTGCTAATGAAGTAGTAGCTTCCCTCAAAGCTGATGCACCTACTGCTCCAGAAAATGTATATGGCGGTGAGGAGAACACTTTCTCGACAAAAGTCGTATGCAACGACGGGGCTACTTTCAAGGGCAAGCTGTATCTTGGTTTCAAGCATGGCGACGAACTGATTATGAGGGAGTCAAATTCCGAGATTGAGGTTTACGGCGGTTTCCCGCAGATGGTGGACATCACAGCCTGTGCTCCCGACAAAGCAGGAGAATACGCCATTGCCGTATATGGCGACGCTAAGGGAGAGCAAAAACTTTCCGACGACGCAACAGTGAAGGTTGTATTGCGCGACGCTACTCTTAGCGTAAGTCAGCAGTTGAAACTCGACAATGCCACGAGTGTAGACCCGGAGAATTTCACTCTCACGGCAAGAATTTCTTGCACAACGAAAGACTTCAGCGGTAAGATTGCCGCCGTGGTTTATGATTTCGACACAAAGGAAGCCGTAGACACAGTCATAACAGAAGTGAATTTGAATAAGGGAGGAATGTCTGTAGTGAAGATTAACGGAAAACTCGAAAAAGTTGAATCGGCAAAGAAATATTTTGCAAGGCTCCACTTTCTTAGCAATAGTGGCGAATGGCAACTGATAAAATCAAGAAAGGTCGGCTCTATATACTACAACTATGTGGCGTTTATGACTGCCGGAACTTCTGCCATTGAATCTGCGACACCCCCGGAAGAAACAGGCAACTGGGAAATATTTAGCATTGACGGACAGCTATTATTTAAGAATAACGGCAAACTCAAAACACAGCTGCTGTTGCTGCCTCACGGACTGTATATTGTAAAAGATGGTAACACCATAAAGAAAGTTAGAAACTAAATCGAGCATACAAAAAGGGCAATGCACCAAATTCATCAATTTGTTGCATTGCCTTTTTTAGTTAACTTTCAAAGTTTTTTTATATAACAAAGACAATTAGCGAGTGTAATGAAAACTGTATAACAAATTGCTAAACGTAAGTTATAAGCCTTGTATCTTTTCTATAGAAAGTCCTGTAGACAGAGCTATCTGTTCATTTGTGAATCCTAAGGCTTTCATTTTTTTTGCAATCTCTAATATACTTTCCTCTCTACCTTCCTCTCTACCTTTTTCAA
>DBKQ01000070.1:17692-25222 GCA_002298545.1 Prevotella sp. UBA746 | reverse complement strand
CTTTTTTATTCTTAACTTTGCATGTCGGTTTTTAAAGATGACATTTTATTATGGAATATAACACTATAACACTTTCAAACGGATTGCGCGTGATTCACCTGCAGTCGCCGTCGCCTGTGGTCTATTGCGGATATGAAGTATGTGCTGGAACCCGCGATGAGCTGCCTGGCGAGGAAGGCATGGCGCATTTCTGTGAGCATGTTACATTCAAAGGAACCAGCAGGCGCTCGTCAATTCAAGTTCTGAATTGTCTGGAGAGCGTNNTCAAAGGTACCAATAGGCGCTCGGCAATTAAGGTGCTGAACTGTCTGGAGAGTGTTGGCGGAGAACTAAACGCTTATACTAATAAGGAAGAGACTGTATTCTATGCGGCTATATTGAAGGATTATTTCCCAAAGGCGGTAGATCTGCTTTCGGATATAGTATTCAACAGCGTTTATCCGCAGAATGAGATAAACAAGGAAGTGGAAGTGATTTGCGACGAGATAGAGAGTTATAACGATTCTCCCGCAGAACTTATCTATGATGAATTCGAAAATGCGATATTCGAGGGGCATCCACTCGGACACAATATCCTGGGATGCGAGAAGTTGCTGAGAAGTTTTACCACAGATGATGCCTTGAGGTTTACCCGCCATTTCTATAAACCGGAAAATGCAGTATTCTTCGTGAGTGGCGATGTTGACTTCGGTAGGGTGGTGAAACTGTTGCAGAAGGCTACGGCGACATTCCCGACGGCAAAACCACTTGTAGATATTGCTCCGAAGATAAGTTTGCCGGAATATGAATCCAGACTGTTTATAACCGAAAAAGGAACCCATCAGGCACATGTGATGATTGGTAACCGTGCCTATAGCGTGCACGACAAAAGGCGCATGCCGCTATATCTCCTGAATAATATCCTGGGCGGACCGGGGATGAATGCCCGTCTTAACCTCTCGCTGAGAGAACGACATGCTTTGGTATATACGGTAGAGAGTACGATGGTGTGCTATTCGGATACCGGACTGTGGTGTGTGTATTTCGGCTGCGATCCGGAAGACGTAGATAAGTGTCTTAAACTCGTAAGGCGAGAACTCGACAAGGTTATAGAAAAACCGCTGTCGGACTCTCAGCTGAAGGCTGCAAAGCGCCAGATTAAAGGACAGATTGGGGTGGCGTGCGACAACAGGGAGAGCTTTGCCCTCGATTTCGGAAAGACTTTCTTGCATTACGGCTGGCAGAAGGATATCGTGAAACTCATGGACGACATCGACCAGATTACGGCTGAAGATATACAGCTCGTGGCACAGGATATTATGGCATCAGGACAGCTTACTACTCTTATATACAAATAGCTGTTCGGCTTTTGCTTAAAATGATGATTTTTTCGGTATACATTTCTTTTGAGTAACAATAAAGAGAAAAAATGTTTAAAATAGTTCTTAATACTAAACTTTTCTTATAAAAAAGTGATGTATGTGAAAAAGTTATTTTATTTTTGCATAAAATAGATTGCACTTCTGTGGAGAAATTCAAGAAAGCTTGGATTTTCTGCATTCGATTTGCACTGTTAGCAGAATAAAAATTATTGCCGTAGAGATATGGAAGTAACGCAGAAAACAATTGATATCGACAAAATACTTAAGGACAAGATGGGCAGCAAGGCTAAATATGTGCCGCGACTGCTCGTCGGATGGCTGAAGCATATCGTACATCAGAACCAGGTGAACGACTTCCTCTGGGAGAGTCGCGCTCATGTTGGAGTGGAATGGCTTGAGGACTGTGTGAAGTATCTCGACATGACGCTCGTTATCGAGGGAAAGGAGAATCTGCCCGACAAAAACGACGGCAGACTGTATACCTTCGTCAGCAACCATCCGCTCGGAGGTATCGACGGCGTGGCGCTCGGTGCCGTTATCGGAAGACATTACGACGGAAGATTCCGCTATCTCGTAAACGACTTGCTGATGAATCTGCCGGGACTTGCCCCGCTTTGCATTCCTATTAACAAGACCGGGCGACAAGGGAGAAATTTTCCTGCAATGGTTGAGGCAGGCTTCCAAAGCGACAACCACATGCTTATGTTTCCGGCAGGACTCTGCTCAAGGAGAATCAACGGCAAGATACATGATATCCCGTGGACAAAGACGTTTATATCGAAAAGTGTGGAGTATCACCGCGATATAGTGCCGATACATTTCGGAGGGAAAAACTCTGATTTCTTTTATAATCTGGCAAATCTGTGCAAACGGCTCGGCATTAAGTTTAATATCGCCATGCTCTTTCTCGTCGACGAGATGTACAAGAATGTGCATAAGGAATTTGTGGTAAAGATCGGGAAGCCAATACCTTGGCAGACTTTCGACAAGAGCCGCACGCCAAAGGAATGGGCACAATGGGTAGAGGACAAGGTTTATGAACTGTAACCCATAAGACCCACCATAACTCTCCCCAGAAGGGAGGGAACGGGATTATTCGGAATTCATAGAACTTAGTTCTCTCAAAACTTCCAATGGTCTTATTCGTCCCCATATGTCTTATCACTTCAATAACAATAAAGAAAAAACAATACATAACATAAAATGGAACAAGAGATAATCCAGCCTATTGACAAAGAGCTGCTGAAAAAAGAGCTTACTCCTGAGCGCCAACTGCGCATGACAAACAAGAGTAACAACGAAATCTATATCATTACGGCACATAATGCCCCGAACGTGATGAAGGAAATCGGAAGACTGCGCGAGATTGCTTTCCGTGAAGCTGGCGGCGGTACGGGTAAGAGTATGGATATCGACGAGTTTGACACTATGGACAACTGCTATAAACAGCTTATCGTGTGGAACCCTGAGGCTGAGGAGATTATCGGCGGCTACAGGTATATTCTCGGTACTGACGTTGATATAGACAGCAACGGGCAGCCGGTGCTCGCAACAAGCCATATGTTCCATTTCTCCGAAAAGTTCATGAAGGAATATATGCCGCAGACTATAGAACTCGGGCGCTCTTTTGTCTCTCTGCCATATCAAAGTTCAAGAATGGGAGCCAAGAGCCTGTTTGCCCTCGACAATCTGTGGGACGGACTCGGTGCCTTGACGGTTATTATGCCTAACGTGAAATATTTCTTCGGTAAGATGACTATGTATCCTTCGTATATACGCAAGGGTAGGGATATGATTCTTTATTTCCTGAAGAAGCATTTCGACGACAAGGAGAATCTTGTCATCCCGATGGAACCGCTGAAAATCGAAACTGACCCTAATGAGCTGAAGGCTCTATTCTGTGAGGATGACTTCAGGGCTGACTATAGAATCCTAAACCGTGAAATCCGAAAGATGGGATACAATATTCCGCCGCTTGTCAACGCTTATATGAATCTCAGTCCTACGATGAAGCTTTTCGGCACGGCAATTAACGACGGCTTTGGGGATGTGGAGGAAACGGGAATTCTTATTGCCGTAGACGAGATTCTCGAGGAGAAGAGAATGAGACACATCGACTCGTATATAAAGGATCATCCCGAGGCTCTCGAGATTACGAGCGGGGCGAATCCTATTATCTACAAACAGAAATAAAAATCATGGGGCGTTTGGAAACGGTGCTGTTTCTACAGCTCCTTTTTCTTTATCTTTAAATATTAACCCGACAACCGCCTGGCTTATGAAACGTTTCCTTTATATTTCCATTTTCCCTTTGATATTAGTATGTGTGATGATGTTGGCTTCTTGTAGCAGCGATGAACCGGATGATATAAAGTTGGCGGAACGCACCGTGGTTGTCTTTATGCCGTGGACGGGTAACAGTGGCAATCTTATTTCTTTCTTCAAAACTAATATTGCTGACATGAAAGCTGCACTGGAGCAGTATGGCAACAAACGGACTGACCGTATTGTTGTTTATATGGCGGAAAGTGCCACAAACTCCAGAATGTTTGAACTTGCTTTGGAAAACGGGAAATGTGAAGAGAAACCAATCAAGACTTATTCCGGAATAGATGTTACCACACCTGTCGGTATTACTTCCGTATTGGGGGATGTCGCAGACTATGCACCTGCCAAGAAATTTGCGATGATTGTCGGTGGACACGGCATGGGGTGGGTGAGAACTGCCACTTATGCCCGTAGCAGTGCCAAGCTGCATGCATTGATGCGCATGAAGGGCGAAGATTATGTTCCACTTACTCGTTTCTTTGGCGGATATACAGATGGTACGATGATTGATATATCCGACTTTGCCCAGGGGATAAGGAATGCGGGGATAAAGATGGAATATATCCTGTTCGACGATTGCTATATGTCTAATGTTGAGGCTGCCTTCGACTTGAAGGATGCTACTGACTATCTCATTGCCTGTCCGGCGGAGATGATGAATTACGGTATGCCTTACCGCAATATCCTGAAATATCTCATGGGAACACTTGATTATTCTGCCGTGTGTTCGGAGTTGATATCTTTTTACAACTCTTATACTTATGGGGGGAAGAAATATCCGTATGCCACTATTGCCGTGACTGACTGCTCGCAGCTTGATGCCATTGCCTCCTTGATGCGGCAGATAAATGATGCGGCTGATGTTGAGGCTGATGCAGACGGCGTGCAGGTATTCGACGGCTACAGTACGTCGCTCTTTTATGATCTCGGCGATTACGTGCGCCATATATGTCATGACGAGACTCTATTGGCTGCCTTCCGTCAGCAGATGGCAGCAGCAGTGCCGTATAAGGATAACACTCCGTATTATTTTACAAGTCTCGTCGGTGTTAATGGTGCAGTACGAAAGATAACTGAATTTTCCGGTCTTACCGTTTCAGACCCAAGTCTGAATCCTTATGCCAATGATAAACGTACAACAGCTTGGTGGAAAGCTACTCACAAGACTGAGCATAAGAATATGATAAATAGAAATTGAAGTTATGAACATATTACATAATCTGACAAGAAAACAAATTCTAATCTATTCGATAGCCGCTTCTGTGATTGTTGCGACATTGGCTGTTGTTATATTTTCCGTAAACTTCCATCACACCTATCCGAAAGAACTCGTCGCGATAGACTCGCTTTGCGATAGCAAGCCCGACAGTGTCCGTTTGTTGCTCAGAAAACTTTCAGCCAATGAATATCGTAGCGAGCCGGACCGGATGTATTATGACCTGTTGAAAATAAAAGTTGCCAACAACCTGTATGAACCCCAGAAAGACAGTACCATATTCCGTGTCTGTGATTTCTTTGAAGACAGCAGAGACAAGGAAAAATATAGAGAGTCATGCTACTATCTTGGTAAATATTACGTAGAGCATAGCGATGCCCCACAGGCGCTGAAATGTTTCCAGACAGCCTTGGATTTGTCCGACGACAAGACACCGTTGTCGTTTAAGAGCAAGGTGTACAGTCAGAGCGGAACGTTGTTTCTTGAACAGGATATGTTTGATGAGGCATTGACGATGTACCGAAAGTCATATACCTGTGATTCATTATTGAGAGATACCGTTAATATGCTTCATAGTATGCGCGATATAGCACAAACTTGTAAATATTTAAATAAAGTAGATGTCTCAGAATCCGTATTGAAAGATTCTTATAAATTGTCTATAAGCATTGATGATAAGCTATTGGAAGAGTCTATATTATTGTCTTTAGCATCTTTATATAAAAGTAAGGGCGAAATACAAAGGGCATATGAAATATACTCTGTACATTTAAGAAATGTAGATGATAGACTATTGTCTCCAACAAATTGTCTTGCATTAGATCTTTATAAGAAAATGGGCATTATAGATTCTGTTTATGTTTATAGCAACAGAATAATGGAAACCGGAACAATATATGCCAAAGAGCTTGCATTAAGTGAACTTGTTAACTATTATTCTTTAAAGAAAGATTTGCTTAAAGTTTCTAAATATTTAAGTCTATATAGAAAAATGTCAGATTCTGTACGTGTAGCTTCAGCTACCGAATCAGTCTCAAGAATACATATGCTCTATAATTATAGTTTGCGTGAAAAGAAAATTCATGAAATTGAACGAAATGAACAAAAAAGGAGTATTATATATTTGTCAATATTTCTAATCTCTCTTTCTATATTTTCTTTTGTGTGTTATCTGTATGAAAGAAACAAGAAGAAGATTTATGAATATAAAAGTTTAGTGAGTCATTTGGAAGCTTTGTATGAACTGTCTGTATCAGATAATCTGAAATGTAAGGCATCTTATGAAAAGCATATAGCCGAGTTGAATGAGGAACTTTCAAGTATTCAATCTTCTCTTGAGACTTATGAATATGAGGTAGGGTCTGAGAAAATACATGTATATGAATTGATTAGAAGAAGCATAAAATATCACAAAAATCTTTCTTCGACAGACTGGAATTGCATAACTAAATCCATGGAAATCATTTCTCCAAGATTTAAGGAAAAAATCAATAGCATCTATCCTGTAGACTCATATGATTATAAAATATGTATGTTGGTAAAGTTAGGTTTTACGAACTCTGATATTGCTACAATAATGTGTAGAACTGATGGAACAATTTCAGTTTATAGAGCATCTCTATATAAAAAATTTTTCAAAATAAAGGGTAAAGCCAAGGATTTTGATAATTTTATATGTTCTTTGTAATCAGATATTTGTATGTTAAAATCAAAAGTTTTTCAAATTTTTTTACCCCCCCTATGCTAAAATCAAAAGTTTTTCAAACGCAATTTCTTTTCCTTTATTAAGCTCTTTTCTACCTTTGCGGCAAAAATAAAAAGGAAAATATGGAAAAGAAATTGATATTGCCTATGCTATTGGCATTTGTTGTATGTGTTCCGATATTGATGTATGGTAACAGAGTTGAAATGACTTACAGACATACTGAAGATGTATTAGTTGGTCATCCACATTCAATACCTATTGTTGATGAAGACGGTGACGAGGTAACAATTAAGTGTGACTCCACATTATATGATGTAGATGTTGTAATTCGTGACCAATACGGTAACATTATGCACCGATCCACCCAGACAATCGGTCCTAACGAAACAACAATCTATGTCCCAAGTACAGATGGTGACAGCGAGAAGACAAGCATCGACCTATATTATGACCGCAAACACTTGAGCGGCTATTTTGAATAATAAACTATCAAAAATCCACGGTTTCATCGGAAAATTAATCTCGATGGAACCAGATATTAACTAATAATCAAAATAATATGACAACAACAAAATTATTATTTGCAGGTGTTGCTCTTTTTAGTCTGACACTTGCCTCCTGTTCGCAAGACACGGAAGTGACGGCAGAACCGGACCGCAGTGAAATTCGTTCTTCGCAAGGCGTCCGTAACCTTACTCGACAGCTAAAAGAGTACGACAGCCAGTTTACCTATAACAATGCTGAAAACTTGCAGCCTGTTACCCGTCTCCCCAAGATAACCTACAGCAAGGGAGATATAGTGAAGATAGCCATTTCCGATGTAAAGGGCGGTCTTCGTGGCGTCGGTGGTGGTGCCGGTGGCGTTATCGTTGGTGCAGCCACATCCTCGTTGATAAAATTCGGCACGATAACCGTAAAGA
>DBKQ01000070.1:16228-17519 GCA_002298545.1 Prevotella sp. UBA746 | reverse complement strand
TGCCAATGCAAGACTTCTCACCCTGTCTGCAGGTTTCAACAAGGACGGCGGACTCACGGCTGCCGAACAACTGTCAATAGCATCCGATATCGATGTCATCAGAAACACCGACGAAACCATTTCCTTTACCGAATACTGCAACAAACTGAAAGAACAGAATCCCGAAGACAGCGAATACATCGATTACTGTGCCGAATACATATATACTGCAGTCTATGCCAACCTTTCCAATCTCGCCGAATACACCGACAATGTAATCTACCAGATACAACATTCCAATGTTGACGTACAGGATAAACAGACACTTTATAGCGGCATACAGATAGCCTACGCCAGTATCCTGTATTCACAGAACATGAATTTCAAAAACATTTCCAACAATTAATTCGATAGATTATGAAAAAACGATTTACATTAATACTGACATTCCTTCTGCTTATGTTGTGCACATATGCGCAGAAAGCATCACGCCTTATATCTATAAATAATGCTCTGCAGTATGCCAAGTCATACTGCAACGATAGTGAAGGGAAGTATGACTATTACAAGGGCGTCTCTAAAAAATCAATCAATGGCAGAAGCTATTATTATATCTTTGTTGACCAACAGCCCGGTGCCGGTTGGGAACACGCATGCAAACATCTATATATAAGCACGTCGGCAGTAAGTGACAATTCCATGGTGTTGTCTGAAGACGGCACTCGTCCTTATGGAAATATCGATATAGAACCTCTTGATGTAAAGGACCGTTACGGCTCCAATTCCACGCTCAAGGCAAAGGTTGCAAAGCTGAATGCAAATGCCGAAGAGAAAAACAAGTTTGCCGGCAATACCTACGCCATAATCCTGAGCGGTGGCATGAACAAGATAGCCAATGATGTTCGCTACTGGAATGACTGTTCTTTCATATATCAGACCTTGAGAAACCGCTATGGCATACCGAAGAAAAACATCAAGGTGATAATGGCAGACGGTACAGACCCTGCTGCCGACATGACAGATGAGAACGGTGAATATTCGTCATCACCTCTCGACCTCGACGATGACGGCGTTGCCGATATAGAATATTCCGCCACAAAGACAAATGTAACAAAAGTGATAAAAGAGATGGCTTCAACCATGAAAGACGAAGACCACCTTTTCCTTTATGTAGTAGACCACGGAGGCTATGACCCACAGAAAAAACAATCATATATCTGCCTGTGGGGAGACGACAGACTATATCCAGATGAACTCAGCGACTGCCTCAATACAGGCGATGCCGGATATGTAACAGTTCTTATGGGACAGT
>DBKQ01000070.1:946-16178 GCA_002298545.1 Prevotella sp. UBA746 | reverse complement strand
ACTGTCATACGGCTGCGAAAACCTGCCTTTCGACGAGTTCGTTTACCATTGGACTTCCGCCATCAACGGCTATGATGTCGAGGGTAACAAAATTACAGCACAGACAGACACCCTGCCGGACGGAACACAGAAACCTGTAACAATGGTAAAGGCTTATGAATATGCCCGCAACCATGACATGTACACTGACGGCAAGTTTCAATATGCAGCGGAAACCCCGTCCCTTTCATATTTGAATAACTCCACGGCCGAGGATTTGGCTCTGGACACGATACCGCCTACGGTATACCTGTATATTCCACATGGCAATACAGGTTATGTCAATCCGTATTATGATTCTTCTAAGACAGTGATAAGAAATCCTTTCATTTTCTGGTCGAGTACAGATATCTGGCTCAGAAACCAGAATGACGGCTTACAAAATCAGCAGTACGAAATGCCTAAAATTACTGATGAACACAATACGGTATATATATACACAAGAGTTAAGAACCGCGGTGTAAAGGCATATCCTGGTAATGGGACAACTCTTCGTACATGGTGGGCTGAGAGTTCGGTCGTGCTTGACAAATATACATGGATAGGCTACCGTGAAGACTCCTTGATGGGAGATGAGGTTAACTATGCCACAATAAAGGCTGTCATTCAGCCTGGAGAAACTTATATAAAGGAATTCAGTTATGCTTTTTCGGAAGAACGCCTTGAAAAAGCAAAAAAAGACGGCTTCAACATGTGCCTTTTGTCTTTTCTTTCAGATAAAGGCAAGAATCAGTCCATGCCTGTTACTGACAGTGGAATTGCCAAGGCATGGGCAACAGACCGTATGGGGCAGAAAAACCAATTGAAGTTTAAGGGGTTCGGTGAATTATATGATCTTGTTTTGATGCCACCACTTCTATATCCCCATGAATTCTCCCTAGTCATGGCAACCGACAATGCATATACAAGTCAGACCAAAGCCAATGTGGAAGTAAGCCTTTCTTTGCCGTTGGGAATATCAGACAATACGCTATTAAAGGGATTCCGGAAAGATAAACAAAAACTTCGCTATTTGACTGTCAATGATAGTATTGCTGTCATTCGTGGTATTCAGTGTAAGCCGACAGAAACTGCCCATCTCGGCATCACTGCAAATCTTGTTGCAGACAAGGATATTATTTCGCCGGAAATTCGCAATCTGGACATCTTTGTAGTAGATGAAGCTACTGGCGAGATAATGGGTGGCGAGAGCGTTGAGATTACGGTTTCACCTCGCCAGAAAATTGTCCCGGAAATAGACAAGACAGTTCTGTCTGATGGAAATGTTCGTCTTACGGCAGAAAATGTAAACGAGAAAGCTTCGTACGAATGGTACGACAGCGAAGGCAGGCTTGTTGGAACAGGAACAACCCTTGATGTCAGTTCTGTGGCATCTTCAAGTGAATACACACTGAAGGTAACGGCAGAGAAAGACAATGCCATAAATAGGACAACGGTAAATGTCGAGAAGACACCGTTCGTAAAGAATGCCACAGTTTCCCGCGATGTCATTGACGTAAAATTCTCTGTACCGGCATCTAATGGTATGAGCGCACGCATTTCATCCGTTGACGGCAATTCTCCGGTTGTAGATCATGCAATAAAAGAAGGTGCTACAGACATTTCCTTTAATGCTCCTGCCGCTTCTACCAAACTGTATCAGCTTTCCGTGCTTCTGAACGGGAAAATTATAGAAACATTAAAATTAAGATGTGAATAATTTCATGGAGAGTATATTCTTTTATAAATTTGCAACGAAGATACCTACATTAGTTTAATATATAAAAAGTAACGTCTATGAAAAAGATTTTATATTGCGTCGCATGTCTGCTATCAGCCTTCGTCGCTGCAGACGCCCAGGTAGTAAAGACTGTTGATTTGGAAGTGGCAAAGCATCTGAAAGATGTAATTTCCGCAGACGAGGCATTAACGTATGATTCAATAGCAGTTTTGAGTGGAACTATAAATGACGACGACATACGTTTCCTTGCCAACTGCTGCGAAAACGGCAGACTTTCAGGCATAGATCTCTCGTCGGTGGAAATATCAGGCCATAGAATTCCTTCCCGGGCATTCTGTCCCTCAAAGGTAAATTTAGTTGGGACAAAAAACAGTTCAGATGGCTCTTTAAGCAAACTCCATTATTTGCGTCTGCCGCTGAATCTTCGTAAAATATGCGAATCCGCTTTCCTTTCCACAGGGCTTAGGCAGATAGAAATTCCGCGTACAGTGGATAAAATAGAGTCAAATGCCTTCGGGAAATGTAACGAACTTGCAGAAGTTGCCGTGTGCATACCTGACGCCCGGTATGTTGATGCCAGCTATGCTTTTGACAAGAATGTCAAGACAGCACAGCTTGTGGTGCCGGCCGGCTCTGGCAACAGCTTCAAATACGCTCAAGGATGGGGCGATTTCGGTAAAATATCGGAACGTGAAGACCTGTACACAATCCGCCACATAAACCTTGACGGCAGTGGGCTGGCTGCTCAACTTGGTTCTTCGCTTTTGACGACTGACTCACTGGTTGTCAGCGGAAATCTCGTGGCTGAGGATTTTGCCACAATGGTGAATAGTACCGGTGACGGCAGACTGACAGGAATCGACTTGACTGCTTGTATTGTTGAGAACAATGCCATTCCAGACAAAGCTTTCTATGTGCCTGTCGGATCAGATATTAAAAAATGGAGAAAGCGAAAAAAACTGCTTTATGTCACACTTCCTGAAGGTATCACCTCAATCGGTGAAGGCGCTTTCAGTGGCAACGGAAAATTGCGTTGCATCAATATACCGTCGAGTGTTACCAATATTGGTGAAGATGCCTATTATGGTTGCACTTATGCTGTCGGTAGCGTTACTGTTCCAGAAGGCGTATCAAGTCTTGCAGCATCAACATTTGAGAATTGTAGTTTCTTGACAGAAGTTAGACTTCCATCAACTTTGTCAACCATGGATACCAGAAGCCTGAGACTACAGCCTAATTATTTGGCTGGCGGTTGGCATGTAAACTTCAAGATAAACCGTATGACACCTCCGAAGTCGTTAAACGATGATTCGGATAACGCTTTCGGCTTCGACCCTATTGACCTTGGCGACAATCTCCGCTACTGTACGTTGTATGTGCCGGTAGGTGCAAAACCGGCTTATGAGGCTGACGAGATGTGGAGTTGCTTTGGCAATATCATAGAGACCCCCGATCTCACCGGCAGTACGAGCGGTATCGCTGCTCCGAATATGGAAAAGACGGAAAGCAGGACAAACCGCATCTACACCCTCGACGGCAGATATGTCGGCACGGACATGAGCCGGCTTGGTAAGGGAGTGTATGTGGTGAATGGGAAGAAGGTGGTGAGGTAAGATACAACACCTAACACCCACCCTAACCCTCCCGAAGGGAGGGGATGAAGATAGCTTGTAAACTAAATGCTTTGAAATGCTTTTAGATAAGAAATGACTGCTCCGCTCTGTGTGAAAGAGTGGGGCAGTTGTCGTTAGTATACCTTCTGAAAAGACAACAGAAACAAGAAAAAGTGGTTCTTCTCAAATTTTAGTACATCTACATTTTTAAGTTTGAGGAGACCTCTCTATAATAGTGTATATCGAAACTTTTCCGTCCATAAGCAGAGTATTTTGTACTAAAATTTGAGAAGAGCCGAAAAAGTTTTTCCCTTATTTTACCCTCACACCCTCACACTTTGCCCGGAAATGCCCTGTATATCAGCATTTCAGATGGTGAGGGATAGTGTGAGGGATGGTGAGTGTAGACACTGTATTTTCCTCTTTTCCTTTGTGTTTTCAAGGAAAATCCATAACTTTGCGGAAAATCATTATATAAGACAAAATAATCGGCAGATTATGGCAGAGAATACAGAGAGCCAAAAGAGATACCCCAAGAGAATCCCCTACGGCATGATGAACTTCGTGGCGGTAAGGCGCGACGGCTGTTATTATGTAGACAAAACCCGCTATATCGAGAAGATAGAGCGTGCCAACAAGTTCTTTTTCTTCATCCGTCCGCGGCGTTTCGGCAAGAGTCTAACGATGTCGATGCTGCAGCATTACTATGACGTTAACGATGCCGACAAGTTCGACATGCTCTACAAGGGGCTGTATATCGGCAATCATCCTACGCCGGAGCACAACAAGTATCTCGTGATATACTTGAACTTTGCCGTGGTAAATGCAGAACTGAACAACTACCGCAAGGCTCTTGATGCTCATTGCAATACGGCGTTTGGCGTTTTTTGCGACAGATACAGCAAATACCTTCCCGATGGAATTTGGGAGCGTATGCAAAAGGAATGTAACGGAGCGGTGGAACAGCTTGATTTTATTTATAACCGCTGTGCCGAGGTTGGCCAGAAGATATACCTCTTCATCGACGAGTACGACCACTTCACGAACAAGATACTTGCAGAGCCTGGCAGTCTCGACGATTACCGTTCGGAGACCCACGGCACAGGCTACCTCCGCAACTTCTTCGACACGATAAAGGCAGGTACATATTCCTCAATAGAGCGTGTTTTCGTTACCGGTGTAAGTCCCGTAACGATGGATGACCTTACGAGCGGCTTCAACATCGGCACCAACTATACCCTAAACTACGAGTTCAACGAGATGGTAGGTTTCACGGAAGCTGAAGTTCGCGCCATGCTTACCTACTATACCGACTTCTGCAATCTCCATAAATATACAGTTGATGAGCTGATAGAGATAATGAAACCATGGTACGACAACTACTGTTTTGCTGAGGATGCCTATGGTGAGACCACGATGTACAATTCCAACATGGTGCTCTATTTCATCGACAACTATGTGGGTAGCAAGGGACGCTTGCCAAGAAATATGGTAGAGGAAAACATCCGCGTAGACTACAATAAGCTTCGTATGCTTATCCGCCGCGACAGGGAATTTGCCCATGATGCGAGCGTAATCCAGAATCTCGTGAACAACGGTTATATTACGGGCACCCTGAAGACCGGTTTCCCGGCTGAGAATATCGGCGACCCGGACAACTTCGTCAGTCTGCTCTACTATTTCGGTATGGTTACGATAGGCGGCACCTATAAGGGCAAGATGAAATTTGTCATCCCCAACGAGGTAGTGCGCGAGCAGATATTCCGCTATCTGCTCGACACATACAAGGAGAACGACCTCACGTTTGAGAACTACGAGATGTCTGACCTTGCCAGCGAACTTGCCTACGACGGCAACTGGAAGTCTTATTTCCAGTATATCGGCAATGCCATCCACCGCTACTCCTCTCAGCGCGACAAGCAGAAGGGCGAGTATTTCGTTCATGGTTTCACCCTCGCCATGACCTGTCAGAATCCTTATTACCGTCCGATATCAGAGAGCGACACCCAGGAGGGTTATGCCGACATCTTTATGATGCCGCTTCTCGACATCTATCATGACATGCTCCACTCTTATATCATCGAACTGAAATATGCCAAGAGCAAGGACCCGGAAACAAGGGTTGAAGAGCTAAGGAAACAGGCTACTGAACAGGTAAGGCGTTATGCTGAGACTGAAATGGTGAAGTCTGCCGTTAAGACAACCACTCTTCACCGTATAGTTGTTGTTTTCCATGGCACGGAGATGGTGGTATGTGAAGAGGAATAGTATAAGGAAGTGGGTAATCGGATGAATCGGAAATTTATTATAAAATAGTATTTAAAAATCAAGAATCCTTCACCTCTATTGTAAAATGTTGATATTGTGGAATTTGCGGTGAAGGAATTTTGTGTCGCTTTTTGTAGGTAATGAATTTGTAGCCTCCCCAATCGCTTCTCCATTGGAAAAATTTAAACCTACGAGAGTATTGTTTAGTAGATACGCAGGTGTTTTGACTACCGTTAAAAGTGTTTTTAACGGTAGTTGAAAACAAATTAAACGGTAGTAAAAACACCTTCATTAGTGTGATACGCTCCTTCTGGATATGACAGACAAGACTTGTAAACATCATTTCCAGTGCTACACGTGATTTCAGTTCTGCAAAGCGGATTGTCGAAAACCTGATATGGAAACAAACATTTTAAGTTTACTTGCACGTAATACTTATCATAGTGCTTAAAATAGTGATAAATATTAAATCCTTCACTGCAAAATGTTGATAGCTAAATAGTTGCATGTAGGGTGAAGGAATTCTGGAAAATGTTTGTAAAAAGTGCGTCAGTGAGCCGTTAACAATTAAACGAACATTAATAAAAAAATCTTGTCAGTATAGACGGAAAATATTAACTTTGCACTCACATTTATAAGTGTGTTTTATATGTCATGACAAAAGACGCCGATGAGCGTCTGTATTTTCAGAGGCGTGATGCCTCAGGTTAACAAAAAGAAATGGAAATTAAAGATAAGAACAATGAGTTCGTAAAGCAGGTGGCGGAGCAGAAATACGAGTTCGGCTTCACTACTGATGTGCATACGGACATCATCGAAAAAGGACTCAACGAGGATATCATCAGGCTCATTTCCAAAAAGAAGGGCGAACCTGAGTGGATGCTCGATTTCAGACTCACGGCTTTCAATTACTGGAAGACGTTAGAGGAGCCGAAGTGGGGACATGTTCATGTGCCCGAAATTGATTATCAGGCTATCTCGTATTACGCCGATCCTCTTGCAAAGAAACCGGTAAACAAGGAAATTGATCCGGAATTGATGAAAACCTTCGACAAGCTCGGTATTCCGCTCGAAGAGCGTTTGGCGCTGAGCGGAACGGCTGTCGATGCCATCATGGACTCCGTGTCGGTGAAGACTACATTCAAGGAGAAACTTGCCGAGAAGGGCGTTATCTTCTCTTCTATAGGCGAGGCTATAAAGGAACACCCGGATTTGGTGAAGGAATATTTAGGAAGCGTGGTGCCATACCGCGACAACTTCTTCGCAGCTCTCAATAGTGCCGTCTTCAGTGACGGTTCCTTCGTATATATCCCGAAGGGAGTGCGCTGCCCGATGGAGCTCAGCTCGTATTTCCGTATAAATGCGAGAAACACCGGACAGTTCGAACGAACGCTTATCATTGCAGAAGACGACTCCTATGTGTCATACCTCGAAGGGTGTACTGCTCCGATGCGCGACGAGAACCAGCTTCATGCCGCCATCGTGGAGATTATCGTAAAAGACAATGCTGAAGTGAAATACTCTACCGTGCAGAACTGGTATCCGGGAGATGAGCACGGCAAGGGCGGTGTGCTTAACCTCGTTACAAAGCGTGGCGACCTACGCGGCGTAAACTCCAAACTGTCGTGGACACAGGTGGAAACAGGTTCGGCTATTACATGGAAATACCCGTCGTGTGTGTTGCGTGGCGACAATTCCGTGGCTGAATTCTACAGCGTGGCTGTAACCAACAACTATCAGGAGGCTGACACCGGTACTAAGATGATTCATATCGGAAAGAATACAAAGAGCACTATAATATCTAAGGGAATATCGGCAGGACACAGCCAGAACTCTTACCGCGGACTGGTGCGTGCTACGGCAAATGCCGACAACGCTCGTAACTACTCGTCATGTGATTCCCTCTTGCTGGGTAGCGACTGTGGCGCACATACGTTCCCATATATGGATATACACAACGACTCGGCTGTGGTGGAACATGAAGCTACTACGAGCAAGATTAGCGAGGAGCAACTCTTCTATTGTAATCAGCGTGGCATCCCTACCGAACAGGCTGTTGGACTTATCGTTAACGGATATGCTAAGGAGGTGCTCAATAAACTTCCGATGGAATTCGCAGTGGAGGCGCAGAAACTGTTGAGCGTATCGCTTGAGGGAACGGTGGGATAAGAAATGAATATCACCCTAATAGCCACCCTAACACCCACCCTAACCCTCCCGAAGGGAGGGAATGAGGTTACTCTATAGGGATGCGGTTCTCAGAGTTTCAGGCTCTATTCGGTTCTCTCGACTCTATTCAGTTCTCTCAGTTCTCTCAGAACTTCAGAACTCCCATAAGTCTTATTAGCCCTATTATTCCTAAAAAAATAATTCATCATGTTAGAAATAAAAAACCTTCACGCCAAGATTGGCGATAAAGAAATATTAAGAGGTATCAACCTCACAGTGAAAGACGGCGAAACGCACGCCATCATGGGACCTAACGGTTCTGGAAAATCAACGCTCAGTGCTGTTCTCGTGGGAAATCCGCTCTACGAGGTTACCGAGGGCGAAGTTTATTTCAACGGCAAGAACTTGCTCGAGATGGCTCCTGAAGACAGAGCTCATGAGGGCTTGTTCCTCTCTTTCCAGTATCCAGTGGAGATTCCGGGCGTCAGCATGACAAACTTTATGCGTGCCGCCGTGAACGAGAAACGCAAATACGAAGGCAAAGAACCGCTCTCGGCAGGTGAATTCCTCAAGCTGATGCGCGAGAAACGCAAGGTCGTGGAACTCGACAGCAAACTCTCCAACCGCTCTGTAAACGAGGGATTCTCTGGCGGTGAGAAAAAACGCAACGAGATTTTCCAGATGGCAATGCTCGATCCTAAGCTTTCTATCCTCGACGAAACAGACTCTGGTCTTGACGTCGATGCTATGCGCATCGTTGCCGAAGGAGTGAACAAAATGCACACTCCGGAGAAATCAACTATCGTGATTACCCACTACGAGCGTCTGCTTGACATGATTAAACCAAGTGTCGTTCACGTACTCTACAAAGGTCGTATCGTAAAGACCGAGGGACCGGAACTTTCTAAGGAAATTGAAAAGCGCGGTTACGATTGGATTAAGGCTGAGGTTGACGGTAAGGAGGGCTGATATTATGCAAAGCGAAAAACAATATATCGAACTCTACGAGCAGTGTCGCGATATGATTATGCAGCATGCTGCACCAACCATGAACTCGCTGCGTGATGCTGCCTTCGAGGACTTCAAACGCATGGGATTCCCCACAAAAAAGGTGGAGAGATACAAATATACCGATGTGCCGGCCCTCTTTGAGCCTAACTACGGACTTAACCTTAACCGTCTTGATATTCCGGTTGACCCATATGAAGCTTTTCGTTGCGACGTGCCTAATCTGAGCACTTCACTCTATTTCGTGGTGAACGACAGCTTTTATTCTAAGGCTATGCCAAAGAAGGAACTGCCCGAAGGCGTAATCGTGGGTTCGCTGAAGAAATTTGCCGAGGAGAAGCCTGAGCTTGTGGCTAAATACTACGGAAAGATAGCTAAAAGCGAAGACGACAGCATAACGGCTCTCAACACTATGCTGGCACAAGACGGACTGATTGTCTATGTGCCGAAGGGTGTGGTGGTTGACAAGGCAGTGCAGGTTATAAATATTCTGCGTTCCGATGTTGATCTTATGGTAAATCGCCGTGTGCTCATCATCGTGGAGGATAGGGCTGAAGTAAAACTGCTCTTCTGTGACCATGCTGCCGACGATAGACACTTCCTCGCCACACAGGTAATCGAGGCTTATGTCGGTGACAACGCTCGACTCGACCTATATTGTCTGGAGGAAACTCATGCCAAGAATGTGCGCGTGAGCAACGTGTTCATCTCGCAGCAGGCAAATAGTCGAGTAAACCATAACGTGATAACCCTCCATAATGGTGTTACTCGCAATCGCACCGATCTCGTTTTCGAGGGCGAGGGAGCTGAGTGCAACCTCTCGGGATGTGTCATTGCCGACAAGAAACAGCATGTTGACAACAACACGCTCATTGACCATAAAGTTGGACATTGCCAGAGCAACGAGCTGTACAAGTATGTGCTCGATGATGAGGCTGTAGGTGCTTTTGCCGGAAGGGTGCTCGTGCGCCATGGCGCACAGAAGACAACATCGCAGGAGACAAATCAGAACCTCTGTGCTACAAAGACGGCTCGTATGTTTACGCAGCCGATGCTCGAGATATATGCCGACGATGTGAAGTGTGCTCACGGCAGCACCGTAGGTCAGCTTAACGATGCTGCTCTCTTCTATATGCAGCAGCGCGGCATCAGTCGTAAGGAGGCTAAGCTATTGCTTGAATTTGCCTTCATCAACGAGGTTATCGACCAGATGCAGCTCGAACCTCTGCGCGACCGCCTGCACTATCTCGTGGAGAAAAGATTCCGCGGCGAACTGAACAAGTGTGAGGGATGCAAGTTGTGTAAGTAAAATGCTTAACACCTAACCTAACACCCACCCTAACACCCACCCTAACCCTCCCGAAGGGAGGGAATGAGGTTACCACGAGTTCTCATGGTTCTCATGGTTCTCATGGTTCTCTCAGTTCTCCCAGAATTCATGGTTCTCCCAGAATTCATGGTTCTTTAAGTTCTCTCAGAACTCCCATTAGTCTTATTAGTCCCATAAGTTCTATAATAATATGTACAACATAGAAAAAGTTCGTCAAGACTTCCCGATTCTCAGCCGTGAGGTTTACGGCAAACCGCTTGTCTACCTCGACAACGCTGCCACAACGCAGAAACCGCTCTGCGTGCTCGACGCCATGCGCCAGGAATATCTCAACGTAAACGCCAACGTGCACCGTGGCGTTCACTATCTGTCGCAGCAGGCTACCGACCTCCACGAGGCGGCGCGCGAAACGGTACGTTCGTTTATCAACGCCAAATCTACCAATGAGGTGATATTCACCCGTGGTACGACAGAAGCGCTGAACCTTGTCGTATCTTCATTCTCAGATGAGTTCATGAAGGAGGGCGACGAGGTTATTGTCTCTACCATGGAGCATCACTCCAATATTGTGCCATGGCAGTTACAGGCGGCAAAGAAAGGTATTTGCATCCGTGTAATTCCTATGAGCGACAAGGGGGAAATACTGATGGACGAATATGAGAAGCTATTTACCGACAGAACTAAGATTGTCAGTGTAGCCCACGTCAGCAATGTGCTCGGTACCATCAATCCCGTGAAGGAGATGATACGCATTGCCCATGAGCACGGAGTGCCGTTTATGCTCGACGGTGCACAGAGCACTCCGCATTTCAAGGTAGATGTACAGGATCTCGATTGTGATTTCCTCGCCTTCAGCGGTCATAAGATGTATGGACCTACTGGTGTTGGCGTGCTCTACGGTAAGGAAGACTGGCTCGACCGTCTGCCGCCGTATCAGGGTGGAGGCGAGATGATAGAGAGCGTGAGCTTCGAGAAGACGGTATTTGAGAAACTGCCGTTCAAGTTTGAGGCAGGCACTCCGGATTATGTGGCAACCCACGGTCTCGCCACTGCCATTAACTACATGCAGCAGCTCGGCATGGACAACATCCATGCCCATGAAAAGGAGCTGACGGATTATGCCATGCACCGCATGAAAGAAATCGACGGTATGCGCATCTTTGGCGAGGCAAAGGAGAAGGATGCTGTAGTATCATTCCTCGTGGGCAACATCCATCATCTCGACATGGGCACACTGCTCGACCGCCTTGGTATCGCCGTTCGCACAGGTCATCACTGCGCCCAACCTCTCATGATTCGTCTTGGCATCCAGGGCACGGTGCGTGCATCGTTCGCCCTATACAATACCAAGGAGGAAATTGATACACTGGTTGAAGGTATCAAGCGGGTGAGTCAGATGTTCTGATTAAACAGCTCTGAGTTCTTGGAGCTTTCGGAGTTTTCGTATAACTCTGAGTTCTGATAACTACGAGTCGTGCGAGACTAAAATATAAAATAAACAAGATTCAAACAAAAAATAAAAACATTATGGCAAAGAAAGCTTTATTGATGATACTCGACGGATGGGGTATCGGAAAACATGGCAAAGGGGATGTTATTTACAACACCCCAACTCCGTATCTTGACTATCTTACAGCAGTTAGTGCTCACTCTCAGCTTATGGCTTGCGGCGAAGACGTCGGTCTGCCAGAGGGACAGATGGGTAACTCTGAGGTAGGTCACCTGAACATCGGTGCCGGACGTATCGTTTACCAAGATTTGGTAAAAATCAACCGTGCTTGTGCCGACGGTTCTATCTTGAAGAACCCAGAAGTGGTAAAGGCTTTTACCTATGCCAAGGAAACTGGAAAGAAACTACACCTCATGGGACTTACCTCTACGGGTGGCGTTCACTCTTCACTCAACCATCTGTATAAGTTCATTGAGATTTCTAAGGAGTACGGACTAACAAACACATTCGTTCACTGCTTCATGGACGGACGTGACACCGACCCGAAGAGCGGTGAGGGCTTCATAAAGGACCTTACAGCCCACTGTGAGGCTAACGGCGCACATATCGCAAGTATCATCGGACGCTTCTATGCAATGGATCGCGACAAGCGCTGGAACCGTGTGAAAGAGGCTTACGACCTGCTCGTTGAGGGTAAGGGAACGAAGGCTACGGATATGGTAAAGGCAATGCAGGACAGCTATGCTGCCGATGTTACAGACGAGTTCGTTAAGCCTATCAGCAACGCTAATGTTGACGGAACCATTCAGGAAGGTGATGTCGTTATCTTCATCAACTACCGCAACGACCGTGCAAAGGAGCTTACTCAGGTGCTCACACAACAGGACATGCCAGAAGAGGGAATGCATACAATCAAAGACCTGCAGTATTTCTGCATGACTCCATACGATGCTTCGTTCAAGGGCGTACACATTCTCTTCCCGAAAGAGAACGTACAGGATACTCTCGGTGAATATCTTAGCAAGCAGGGCAAGAAACAGCTTCACACAGCAGAGACGGAGAAGTATGCACACGTTACATTCTTCTTCAACGGCGGTCGCGAGACCCCTTACGAGGGTGAGGACAGAATCCTTGTTCCTTCGCCAAAGGTTGCCACATACGATTTGAAACCAGAGATGAGTGCATACGAGGTTAAGGATAAGCTCGTAGGAGCTATCAATACTCAGGAATATGATTTCATCGTTGTCAACTTCGCCAACGGCGATATGGTGGGTCATACCGGTATCTACAATGCCATTGCCAAGGCTGTTCATGCCGTTGACAACTGTGTGAAGGACGTTATCGAGGCAGCAAAGGCTAATGACTACGAGGCTATCATCATTGCCGACCACGGTAATGCCGACAATGCAATCAATCCTGATGGCACTCCAAATACAGCACACTCGCTGAACCCGGTTCCATTTATCTATGTTACCGACAACAATAGTGCTACCGTAAAAGACGGTCGTCTTGCAGATGTCGCTCCTTCTATCCTTCACATTATGGGACTGGAGCAGCCGGCAGACATGACAGGCGAGAACCTCATTGAGGATAATCTTCACTAATCGGGAATAAAGAAAACAATAAATCCCTTATAAACAGGCAAGCCCGGACTGCCATTGCAGTCCGGGCTTTTCGTACCCATTTAATAAATAAATTTAGCTTTACTAATTTCTGACACCTAACAAATCTATTAGCACTTGTTTTTTAATCAACATTCAATGTTGCTAAACATCATTCCAACAATTCATCACGAACTGTAAAAAGTCATCTAATGCAAATCTTTATCTAAACCTTTACTAATATACTGTGTGATATTATTTCTTATGTATATTGTCGTTTATTTTAGTATTGCAAAGATAAAGATATAAAAAATCACTTCCAAAAAATGTGACATATTGCCGCCTTTTCTGACGTTTTATCGCTTTAGAACGTACATTTTGCCGCCATTTCTACTTCTTGTCGTGTTTTGCTTCGCGGAATTCTGCTGGTGTCATTCCATAGGCATCCTTAAAAAGTCGCTGGAATGTACGGATAGTAGTAAAGCCAGATTGTCGTGAAATGTTGTCTATAGTAGTGCGCATATCGTCATTTGCCAATGCGTCACAGGCATGTTCGAGTCGATAAGAATTTATATAAGCCGACAAATTCTGATACCCACTGTATTTACGAATTAGTCTGCCGATTTTATTGCGGTCTAAATGTAGCTCGTCAACAAGTGTCTGTCTTTGGAAATCGCAGTCGAGATACATCTTCTTTTCCCGCATTGCCTTGTCGATCAACAGAAACAAGTGTTTGTCCTCGTCCTCTTCAATCTCTTCGTCTGTTTTTTCTTTATGCGCTGTAGATTGTCCTTTACGATGATTTTCATCGATTTCATCGTGTTTTCTGTCTCCCTTTTGAAGTTGTTCAACGTAGTCTTTCCTATATTTATACGCCTTATCGATGATACCGACAATAGATTTGTTCTTTTCCTTCATCTTCTTGTTCTGGTGCAGAATTCTAATCGCAAGGATTACTGTAATAATAGTGATAGTACCGAGGGCGATAATGACAATTAATAGTATTTTTGCTTCCGATGCAGCCTTGTCAGCCTTCTGCTCCTCTTCGTGCACCTTGTATACAGACAACATCCTTGCCATCTGTTCCTGGTCGATGCGCTTGTGAAGGGAATCATTCAGGGCGATAGTCCTTCTCAGATACCTTCTTGCCAGTTCCTTATCCCCGGCAGCCGAAGCGGCACGGGCCTTAAACTGTAGTTCCTCGCTGTAGGCATGGCTGATAGTGTCAGCCCCGTTGTTTTTATCGATTTCATCGTAAATGGCAAGCATTCTGTCATACATTTCAAGCTCTCCCAAAGCTTCAACGATTACTCTTTTTGCATCGAGAGTATTAGCATATTCCGTTTTATAAAATTCCTTCAGTGTTTCCTTAGCCTTATCGTCTTGATTCGTTTTAGCATACGAGTAAGTCATGTATGCCAAGGACTGAGTGCGGTAGAAGTCAATAGCCTTCGAGAATACTTCTTTATTGTCAGCCCATTCTTTCGGCATTTTCGTAATTCTTTCCGGATGGGTCGCCATATAAGTAAGGTTCTTTATAATATCTTGGCAAACCGGCAATATTCCACCAAAATCCTCCATTTCATCGAGGGCAGCAATCTTGATCTTCGATAGGATAATATAGCTGTTACGGCAGTTCCATTCCGTTCTATTCCTAAGATTGTCCAGTCCTTTATTAATCATCCTCATGCCCTCTTTGCTTCTTCCGAGCAGAGTCATACCATATCCCACGGTACCCATCATCTCCTGTTCCTTGTCAATTCTTCCTAAGTGCTTGGCGAGTTTCTCTGTTTTTGTAGCATACTGAATCATGTCGGCATAGTTGCCGCAGCCCTCTGCGGCATTAGCCATGAGGGCATAGATACGATAAAGAAGCTTCTTGTCAGTTTTCACCTCCGACATCTCCACGAGGGGTTGGCAAAGCGTGATGACGGAGTCGAAGCGTTCGCGGTCTTTAAACACCACGACCGCCCTCAGATAGCTACGCTGCCCGTTGTTTATTTGTCCGTTGGAATGGGCATTTTCTATAATAGA
>DBKQ01000070.1:0-902 GCA_002298545.1 Prevotella sp. UBA746 | reverse complement strand
TTCTCTGGTGTTTCCGATGTGACGATAGTGTTCAGCATTACATCAAATTCATCACTGTCGGTTTCTGTGTTGTCAGAGTTGTTGCAGCAGCATAGCGTAAGAGCCATACATGCCGCAGCAACAATATTATATATTTTTTTCATTATATCCATTGTGTCTGTCTTTCTGTATTAGTTTTAAGGTAAAATAAAGCGATGAAATCAGTGATTTTTAAAGTTTTCCCTGAAAATATGTAGCGCTTGTCTAACCGAACGCAGTCCGAATTGCTCCGTGTGTATATCCTCCGGTTTAACCCAGAAACATTCGTCAGCATCATCATTGGCCTTCAGTGTCGTTATGTCTTCCACCTCGCAAGAGAAGAACAAATCAAGTGTAGGAACATCAAACCCTGAGTATCTATATACATTCGGTTGACTGAAAAGATACCTTGCATTATTGGTTTTCAGCGAAGTCTCCTCCATCACCTCCCTTGCGATAGCCTCTTCAGCAGTTTCCTGTGCGTCGCAAAAGCCTCCAGGCAAGTCGAGCATACCCTTGGCAGGATCTTTTTTTCTTCTTTCCACGAGCAGTTCGCCATTTTTGTTGAAGATAAAAGCAGCCACGGCAGCCGACGGGTTAAGGAAATACTCAAATCCGCAGTTCTCACATTTCTTGCTTTTGTCGCTTTCTTTTATGAAGTGAGAACTTCCGCATTTAGGACAATAGCTGAACTTTTCTAGTAAATGCATATTTATAAAATTAAAAGTTGTTATACACTACGCATAGTGAATATAATATACATTTCCTGTCATCTCCTTTAAAAGTTGAAAAGTCAGTATATTGCATTCAGACTGCAATATTACAAAAAAAATGTAAAAGTCAATAAGATTATGTTGTTTTTTAATAAAAATTTTTTTTCGGTC
>DBKQ01000025.1:744-5466 GCA_002298545.1 Prevotella sp. UBA746 | reverse complement strand
CTCGCTTAATCGGATTTTTCAGGGGAGAAGCAGTTACCCTTGACTGCGAACAGGATTTGTATCTCCTGACTGCGAACAGGATTGACACCCCTTATCAGTTTCCTATCATGAGCTATAAGGGAAACTGCTCCGCCCCTGAAAGGGGAGGCGGGGGAGGGGAAGAAAAGGTGGACGAGAAAAAAATAACCAAATAATAAAAGAAAGGAATTTTAATATGTACAACAAAGATATCAGATACACCCTGGAGCGCTACCGCATTGGTGGCAGCAACAGATACGTCTGTCCGCAGTGTGGCAGAAAGAAATGCTTCACGCGGTATGTTGACGTGGAGACCGGCGAATACCTCAGCGAGGATTGCGGCATGTGTGACCATAAGGCGTCGTGCGGTTATCATTATCCGCCAAAAGACTTCTTCCGTGACCATCCCGAACTGGACAGCAGGAACAGTCGTAATACGGATTATATCAACGGACAACCGGTTCTCCGGCTTACCTATCAAAGACCGTATTCTCCGATTCAGCGCCTACACCCCGTTGAGAAGAAGCATCAGACGCAGTTCTTCGACATCTCCTGGGCTGAGAAATCCATGCAGCGCACAAGCATCTTCCGGCAATGGCTCGAACTGTTGCCCGTAGACAAAGAGAGAGTGCAGCAGGTCGTTGCCGACTACTACCTGGGCGGAACCTCCAAGGATGTTGTCGTCAACGGCATAAACCATGGCAAGGCAGTAATCTTCTGGCTTATCGACGAGATGAGCCGTGTTCACGACGCCAAGCTGATGGCTTACACTGCCGACGGACATAGAGTGGCTGGCTGGGGAAACTGGATGCGCTCCATCTGTCAGAAGAGCCACAGCGGACCGCAGTTGCAGGAAACCGAGAAGGTGCTCTTCGGCTTGCATCTGCTGCCCCGCTATCCCGACAAGACGGTGTGTATCGTGGAGAGTGAAAAGACGGCAGTTGTCTGTGCCGCGTATTATCCTCAATGCCTATGGCTGGCAACGGGAGGATGCGGCAATCTGCAACGCGAGAAGCTGCAGCCGCTTCGTGGCAGGAGGCTCGTGGTTTATCCCGACAGTGGGGAATACCGCCACTGGAAGGAGTGTATGGAGAAGAGCGGCCACTCGGCATGGCATGTGGTTGACTTCATGGAGCAGTATGAGGCGAACACCGACATTGCCGATATCCTGACCGGTGGCGGCGTGCTTGGCACTGATAGTCTGTTGCCGCCGCCTCCCGATGGTTGTCCCTTCTAAGTATCATGGTTAGATGATGGAAAGGCCATGTTCTCACTGGGCAAGGATGGTAGTAAAATTACGGAAGTCTCTATGGTATAACCAATCTTCCCCTCTCCCGTCTCCCCTTGGCAGGGGAGAAGCAGTTACCATTGACTGCGAACAGGATTTGTATCTTCTGACAGTGAACAGGCTTTGTATTTCCTGACTGCAAACAGGATTTGTATTTCCTGACTGCGAACAGGATTTGTATCTTCTGACAGTGAACAGGATTGACACCCCTTATCTGTTTCCTTTCATGAGCTATAAGGGAAACTGCTCCGCCCCTGCAAGGGGAGGCGGGGGAGGGGAAGAAATAATGAGAAATAATGAGAAATAATAAATTCACAATTAAAAAAATTAACGATTATGAAAGAGTTTAAGATTCAAGCCTACACAAAAGCAGAACTTGCATTGTTGTATTTCCCCGACAGTCTGACGTCAACCACGGCAGTAAAACATCTGATGGCGTGGATTCGCCGCAACGAACTGCTGAAGAAGGAGCTGCATAGGCTCGGCTACCTGAAGACGGCACGGTTGCTCACTCCTAAGGAAGTGGCGGCAATTGTGTATTATCTCGGGGAACCTTAAGGAATTAGGAATTAGGAATGTAAAACCAAAAATTGTTTGTGGCAATTCCTCTTTCCTAATTCCTTTTTCCTAATACCTCATTCTACATAAAAGGACGGAATCGGCATGGAAAGGTAGGTAACGGCAGACTGGCGCGTGCCGATTTCGTATCTTTGCAATGTAAATCAGAGAGGTTTATGCGACGGGGACGGAAGTCCTGTCGGTTTCACTTATTTTCTAAAAACAAAAAAAAGTTATGATTAAGTACGTATTGAAAAAGAACATGAACGCAACCAACGAGGCTTGCTACGGAAAGTTTTATGCCTTCCCGGTGGTAGAGGAAACTATGGACCTGGAGGCTCTGGCAAAACACATGGAAGCACACAACACGGGATTCTCTGAGGCAATGTGCGTAGGAGTGATGAAGGCAATGGTGAAGTGTATCAAGGAGCAGATACTGAACGGCAAGAACGTGAAGATCGACGACCTCGCCATCTTCTCCGTTGGTATCCGCAACAAGCAGGGAGCGGCAACTGAAGAGGAGTTCAGTGTGCCTTTGAATGTCAAGGGCGTGAAGCTACGTGCACGTGCCACCGGTACGCTGAGCAATGCCAGTCTTAATCTGGATGCCGTGGTGAGAAAGGCAAGTACCGTGCTCGAGACGGCTGTTAAGAAGTCGGAAAAACAATAACCCAGCTGATACCCACCCTAACCCTCCCGAAGGGAGGGAATGATAGGACAAATAAGAAAAATAGGACAAATGGGAGCTATAAGCCCTATTTGTCCTATTATGTTATATTAGTCTTATTAGTCCTATTAGTCCTATAAGTCCTAATTTGTCCTATTCCCTAAATTACAGAATCTTCTTGTAGAGTTCCAGAATATCCTCCTTGGTTACAGGGCGCGGATTGCCCGGAGTGCAGACATCAGTGATGGCCTGTTCGGCAAGAGCCGGGATATCCTTCTCTGTGATGCCAAGTTCCGACAGATGCTGAGGAATGCCTACAAGGCGCGACAGATTCTCAATCTCGTTGCAGGCAGCTTCGGCAGCCTCCTCGTCGGTCATGCCACTCTTGTAAACGCCTACAGCCTTGGCGATTTCCACGTATTTTGCGATGCTAACAGGCATGTTGAAGCGCATTACGGTAGGCAACAGGATAGCGCATGCTACACCGTGTGGCACATCATGAAGGGCGCTCATAGGATGCGCCATGCCATGGTCAACACCCAGACCTACGTTAGAGAATGCCATGCCGGCGATATACTGGGCCACTGCCATTCCGTTGCGTCCCTCGGGGTTCTTTGGGTCGTTAACGGCAACGGGCAGATATTTATGAATCATCTCGATAGCCTTAATCTCAAACATGTCGCTCATTTCCCATGCGGCCTTTGTTATGAGTCCTTCGATGGCATGCGTCATGGCGTCCATACCCGTAGCGGCGGTAAGTCCCTTAGGCAGCGAATACATCAGTTCGGCATCGATGATGGCAACGGCTGGAATGTCGTTAGGGTCTACGCAGACCATCTTTTGCTGGCGCTTCTCGTCGATGATAACATAGTTTATTGTTGTTTCGGCAGCCGTTCCGGCAGTTGTAGGCAGGGCGATAATCGGCAGACACTTGTTTTTCGTGTCGGCAACGCCTTCGAGCGAAACGACATCAGCAAACTCCGGGTTTGTGCATATAATGCCGATACCCTTGGCTGTATCCATCGATGAGCCTCCGCCGATGGCGATGATGAAGTCGGCAGCGGCATCCTTGCATGCCTTCACTCCGTTGGTAACATTCGTTACCGTAGGGTTTGGCTTCACCTCATCGTAGATCTCGTATGGAATGGCAGCCTCGTCAAGCACGTCGAGCACCATTTTTGCTACTCCGAACTTCATCAGTCCTTTGTCTGTTACCACGAGTGCTTTCTTGAAGCCACGACTTTTCACTACTGTTGGCAGTTCTTTTCTTGCTCCCGGTCCGAAGTAAGAAACCTCATTCAAAATGAATCTGTTAATCATAATTTTTTAAGATTTATGTTAATAAATTATTTGTTTATAAAAATGACGCATGATACAGAATTTTGTACCATGCGCCACATGTTTTTATTGTTGACTATATGTTAGTGCCGTTGGTGTATTTGGGCGATTGATTATGATATGTGTGTAAGTTATTGTCGTTTGTTTCATAAATGATGGTATCAATAAAATACAGGTTACCGTCAATACCAACCAACACATTATTGGGTGACGCATCAAAAATATCATGAACACCGTTTGAGTAATATTCCCCATTCATCTGTGGCTTGAATCCAAGTTTTACCAACTCTGTTGCTATTTCTTTCTCTGTTGCCTCTCGACTTGAAATTATGTATGGTTGCCGAAGTAATGCGCATATTTTACCATTGTGGTTCTGAGAGAAACCGACAAGCGAATATGCACAATAAGGAAAATATTCATTGTGTGCTCTTATTCGTAGAAAGAACGATGTAAGATTATCGTCGGAATATCGGAAATCATTTAGCTTGAACACACTATTGTCCGTAAAAGACAAATAGACTTCATTTTCTGAGCCTCTGTCCTCATAGCTTCCTAAATCTTTAATGTTAAGTGCCCGGTATCTTTAGCCCATTTCTCTAATTGAATGATTTGGACTCCCTTGCAAGCCGTTGTTCCCGCAATCTTTTGAACTGATTCGAGCACTCTTCTCGCGACAGTTTCAGCTTGCTCCAAGATTCCACCGACTCCATTTTCATTGCATTTGTCTTTTGGTGATAGTTGTTGAGTTTCATCCATTTATGTTTTAAATTTATTTTATTATGCAAAGATAGTGCAAATGAGGGCAATGAAAGCTTGCTTTCAAATTGCCGAGTGCAGCCTATCTTATGCAAAG
>DBKQ01000025.1:0-619 GCA_002298545.1 Prevotella sp. UBA746 | reverse complement strand
CCTATCTTATGCAAAGATACAACTTTTTCATTACTGTCAAAAGAATTTTGGCGAATTAATCTTTACTAAACTATTGTCCTGAATTTCATACGCATAAAATGTACTCATGTTCAGAAGAGCTGTGCTATCTGGTATACCAGTGCAGATACTATCCATGCCGTGAGAGTGGTGTAGAATGCCGTGAAGATAGCCCATTTCCAGCTGCCCGACTCGTTTTTTATTGCCACTATCGTGGCGAGACACGGGAAGTAGAGCAATACGAAGAGCAGATAGCAGAAGGCGATGAGCGGCGTAATGCCGTCTGCCGACATCTTCTCGTATAGACTGTGGTATTTCTGTGCATCAGAAGTGTCAGACTCGGCAACGCTGTCGTCGTTGGCATAGAGCACTCCCATCGTGGAGGCAACAATCTCCTTGGCTCCTACGCCGGAGATTAGTCCTACGGAGAGTTTCCAGTCGAAGCCCTGCGCACGGAACACGGGTTCTATAGTCTTTCCTATCCGTCCGATGTAGCTCTGTTCCTGTTGCTGCTGAGCCGTCAGCTGGTCGTTGTGGGGGAAATATCCGAGAGCCCATACAATGATGCTCGCCACGAGGATGATGCCTCCCATCTTCTTCA
>DBKQ01000082.1 GCA_002298545.1 Prevotella sp. UBA746 | reverse complement strand
ATTTTATAAGTTTCCACAAAGCGACAAAACAGGAAAGAAAACTTATGATACTTTTACTGTAAAAATAGATAATGCAGATTGGTACTTTGATAGAAAGAAATGGCAAGCAGGAGTATTTAGTGGATATGTAGATGTTGTGCATTTGGAAAGTCTTAATCAATATGGCATTTATCGAGAAGATAACACCCTTGTTGGCTGTCCTAATAGTTTTGATTTTGATGATGAAATCAAAGATTTTACAGAAGGGCAGCGTGTATATTGCCTATTTTTACTTGTCCCACATATTGATAGCAAGACTTCTTGTATTGACATAAAAGGAAAAGCCGTTTTGATTAAGTTCTTTGAAGGGGAAAAGAACTATGCACATAAATTATTTGAAGATACAAGAACGCGACTTGCCAAAACAGCTGTTGCTGACTATAAGAAATTTACAGATAAGAAAGAGGAGTTAGAAGCTTGCGACATTAAGGTTATGTTAAGTTGGTCTTTTGATACTCGCCGATACACATTCGGAGATAATGGTACGACCTATCTTGATGATAAAAGGCGAATGCAGAAACAAAAGAATGGATGTTTTGCCCTCATAGCTATGCTTTTGACAATCTCCATGTTACTATTTGTTGTAATTATTCTTGCTTTTGTTTAAACAATAATATGCTTTCAGATAAAAATGGATAAAAAAAAGATTCCTATCAATCACTTTCGTTTAATAAAGAAGGTGACAATGAATGACTTTGAATATATCTCTGAGTGGTTGACAGATGCTTATAACAACCATAAAGAACTTAAAGGTTACGGTCTTTATCACAATTTGAAAGGCTTTATATATGATGCCTTTGTAGAACAGACGGCTTATGTACTTAGATACAAAGGTAAAGCCGTTGCATTTCTGACATTCTCTCCACCAAGTGAAGATTGCATAAGAATAATTTTTCGTGCAGTATGCGTTAAACCAGACTTCTTGAGGATGGGATTAGCGACATACCTACATAAAAGCGCTATCAAATATTATCAGAAAAGAGGATGTTTAGTTGCTATATTATGGAATGTATGTACAGAGTCGTATAAGCTAGGCAAATCCATGGGGTTTGTAAGAAAAATAGATAAAAATCCAAATGAGATTTCTATGGTTAAAACTTTGATTGACATAAGAAAGCAAAATCGTAACGCAAAAATTAGGTTTGTAGTTTGGGACAATGATTATGCCGACACAAATGCCAAACCTATTTATAGTTGGTCATTAAACTTTCTGAGAGACAAGAAACCAATTATTCGCTCTATAGATTTCGAATGGACTGTTGGAATTGTCCAAAATAATAAAGTGGTGTATTATAGTATTGCGAAACGATTTTTTGATATATTCCCTATTGGAGAAAATTACATATACATAAACGAAAAAAAAGCAAAAGAAATACTCGGATCAATAAAAGCGTTCTTGAATTAATAAAGCTGTAATACATCACTTAAACTCAATAAATGAATTTTATGAAAAGGACAAAAATAAACATTCGCAGAGCTATCAAGGAGTGCGGATATACAGTCAGAGATTTTGCCGAGAAATGTGGCATGACACCTGCAAATCTTAGTCAAATCATCAACGGCAACCCTACGGTGAAGAAGTTGGGTGAGATATGCGAGGTGCTCGGATGCGACATTACAGACCTCTTCTATCCCATTGTTGAAGATATTACAACTGTTGATAATTTTGCAAAAGCTGAAGTTAATAATAGCGAAACAAATGCGAAAAGTACTATTAGTGGAGAAAAGAATGGAAATATGCAACAGGCAATTCAGACCATTGCTTTCTGTCCCCATTGCGGAACAAAAGTACGTGTTGGTGTTGTACTAATGTCAGAGTAGAAAACATGTCAGATGAGATAAGGTGATAAAAAGCCGGATGTATGCCAAGATACGAAGTGGCAACAGATACATCTATCGTGATTATGTGGACTTCAATAGGTGGGACGTTTTCGGCAAGCCAAATAAGCAAAGTGAAGTTTACTTCTACTTTGCCATGGCGAGAAAACGAGGGATGAAATACAACGGAAAGATAGTGAAAGAATGAAAATCCGAAGACTATTTATTAATGTGGTCCCAACTTTTTTATTGAACAGGCGCATAATTCACAATGCCCCTTTTGACAGGCTTGTATGAGCTACGACTGTTTCTGGGAATGTCCGGCTCCATTGAAAACTTTCTTCCACGGCTTGACAACTGATATAGTGATGATATAAACAAAAATGATGAGTTGTACGATGCCTGCGATGGCAACAAGCAGTACCGTCAATATCCATTTCACGGTAATCCACATGTGCATGAAGAATCCACATTTGGTTATCGTGCCATACAGTATCGCAGTCACGACGATGCTGATGCCACCCGGAACAAGGAAGTATTCATCTACTATCAGATGTGAGTGTCCATTATGCGTGAGCGATAATACGTCAAGTCTTCTTCCGAAAGAAAATAATGGGAACTCCTTACGGATTTGTCCCAAACCTTTATCAGGTCTTCTTTCAAAGCGTCGGTAAGGCAGTCTATTCGTTCTATTCTAAAGCAACCTTCCGTTGTCGTTC
The DNA here is from genome assembly GCA_002298545.1 of Prevotella sp. UBA746. GTDB lineage: Bacteria > Bacteroidota > Bacteroidia > Bacteroidales > Bacteroidaceae > Prevotella. The sequence continues at coordinate 32,028 of DBKQ01000082.1, read as the reverse complement.
CATTCGCCATACATGATTCCTTTCTTCGTATTTTCAAGGAGTTTTTGCAGACGGCTGTTAAACAGCTCCGGCTGTTTCTTCTTAATCTGTATGGTGTCTATCCTGACATGCTGATATAATGTCGGAAATGTTCGGAATGTTTTCCATACAATAGAGTCTGCTTGCAAGGCTTTGAGAATATCCTTATCAATGACAAAACCTTTTTCAGTCATATCTGGCAACACGGCACGTCCTGCATCTGTCATTCGCCCAAGGCGTTCCATCCTGCGGCAACGCTCCTTGTTCAATTCCGACCACAGACTGTTCTTTCTGCGCGGTGCCAGCCGCTGCGCCGTAACGCCACTGGCCAATTTCTTAGTAGTACTGTCAATCCAACCGAAACACATCGCCTCCTCCACGGCATCAATATACCAAAACGTGCCGTCGTCAACAGGACGGCCACGCTTCACCACAACCCAACACTCTTTTGCCGTGTTATGGTTTTCCCTCAGCCACAGACGTAGTTCGTCTCGGTTCTTTGCGCCTAATAAGTTTTCCATTTATTTGTTCAGAAGATATATTTATTAGAGAAGACCTAAATACGTGCAGAATGAACACACTTCATGTTCTTTTCAAGTTGTTCTGTTGAGCTTGCGCCAACCAAAACACTTGTTACTCCCTTCTGCTGCAGTATCCATGCTAAAGACATCTCTGCAAGTGTTTCTCCCTTTGCTGCGGCTTGGGTGTTCCATTCCTTTAACTGCTCTAACAGTTCGGGAGTGAGGGCGGTGTGTTTAAGAAAATGTTCCTTAGCCATCCGGCTGTCGGTAGGTATGCCGTTTAGATAGCGGTCGGTGAGCAATCCCTGTGCCAACGGCGAGAAGGAGATAAAGCCGATGCCGTTTTCTGCACAGTATTCTGTGATGCCTTCCTCTTGCGGTTCCTTGTCGAGCATATTCAGTCTGCCTTGATAAATCAGCAGCGGACAGTCGTGTTCATTCAGATACATGTTGGCAAACTTCAAAGCCTCTAGCGGCCAGCGACTGATGCCGAGATAGAGAGCCTTGCCTTGTCTCACTAAATCTACCATTGCCTGTAGCGTCTCTTCAAGCGGAGTGTTCGGGTCGTAGCGATGACTATAGAACAAATCCACGTAGTCAAGGTTCATCCGCTTTAGACTCTGGTTGAGGCTTGATATCAGATATTTCCTGGATCCCCAGTTTCCGTATGGCCCCTCCCACATGTCGTAGCCAGCCTTAGTGGCAATGAATAATTCGTCGCGATAAGGGCGAAAGTCATCCAGCATGAGTCTTCCCATGGTTTCCTCAGCACTACCATAAGGAGGACCATAGTTATTGGCAAGGTCGAAGTGGGTTATTCCGTGGTCAAAGGCATAGTGGGTTATCCGGCGGCTGCGCTCGTAAGAGTCATTGCCTCCGAAATTATGCCAAAACCCCAAACTAATTTTTGGTAAGAGTATCCCGCTCTTGCCGCATCTTCTGTATAAAGCCTCTGCATCGCCGTAGCGATTGGCAGAGGCTGTGTATCTTTCTTTTATATCCATATTTATTTACCAAAAGGTGTGATGGTGAACTTGAACACCTTGTCGCCATACTTCACGAGATACTTGTCGAGCGGTTTTGCTCCCCATGAGTTTGTTCCGCCTACACCCAAGTGCTCGCTGTCGAGGAATAGATTAGTGAACTTCGATTCCTTCAGTTCCGTGCTGTGGCGCTGCTCCTTGTTGTCGCCGTCGTCAAGTTCATCGGTGTCGAAGTGGATGGCGCTGGCATAGAACGGCTTGCTGCTGTCGATGCAGATTCCGAAGCCATCAGCACCTGTCTGTTTCCACCAGCGGATATCGCTCTTCGTGCCAGACTCCTGTGGACGGATGTATGGGAAATACTGCTCCTTGGCATCCTGACTGTATATGCCCAAACGCATACACTCGTTGCGGTCGGAGTAGTTCTCTATAGGTCCGCGACCGTAGTATTTGCTCTGGCTCATGGCATAAGGCAACTGCATAATCATTCCGAAGCGATACATGTCGCTAATCTTTGCCGTGTCGGAAGTAGAGAGATTCTCCGTTACTTCAATCTCGCCAGTTTTGCCGTCAACGAGATATGTGATAACCAGTCCGGCGTTTACGCCGATAAGATTATAGTTGGAAGTAATCTCCACGAGGTTAGTCTTCTTCAGCTGTCTCACGTTGATATTGGCGAGACGCAGTTCCGGATTCTTCCAGGCCTTGTATTTCTTTTGTAAGCCGGCACCCATATCGTTGTCGGTGGCAGCGCGCCAGAAGTTAGGTTTCAGAGTTCCACCCTTACCAAGAATTTCCTTTCCGTCGAAGCGGTAAGAGGAGATAAGTCCTGTAGAGCGGTCAACAGTCAGTTGTAAGGCTGGCGATGTAACGGAGATTGCTTTTTCGCTTTTTTCGTCAACCTTTATTTTCACTCTCTTGCCAGTAGCGTCGATGGCAGTTGCCGTTTCTGCTTTTGCAGCAACAGGCAGTTGAACATAAGCCACAGTCTGTCTTGCCTGCATCAGCGGTTCGGCGGTTTTCAGTTTGAAGTCGATATTGAGCATCAGTTCCTTGCCGTCAAGTCCTTGTAGTGAGTAAGGAATCTTGATGTTCTTAATCTCCTGCGGACCAACATTCAAATCGTTGATAGTGCCACTTTGTACATTTTCTCCATCAGCCAACAGAGACCATTCGAGAGCGTAGTTGCTCAGGTCGCGGAAGAAGTATTCGTTCTTCACCTCAACTATACCTTTTGCTGCATCCTTCATCGTAGCCCAGATATCTTGATACTGGTAAGCCAGTTCGTAGGCATGAGGGTTAAGCTGGCGGTCAGGGCCGATGATACCGTTGCAGTTGAAGTTGTTGTCGCTGGCATCATACTTATTGTAGTCGCCGCCGTAGGTATATTCAATCTTGCGCAGTTGAGAGTAAGACATGTTCTCGCCGTCGATACTCATAGGCTTCACAGGATGGCGGTGGAGAGCTTGATCAACGAAGTCCCAGTCGAATCCACCCTGATAAATAGGGTATTTCCTTACGAGATCCCAATATTCCTTTAGGTTACCTCCGGAATTTCCCATAGTATGGTTATATTCACACTGGATAAGCGGCTTTGTGTTCGTTTCGTCTTTGCAATACTTCTCGCAAAGGTCTACCGGGTAATACATCGGACAGAAGATGTCAGTTCCTTTGCCCTTGCCTGCCTGTTCATACTGCACAGGACGACTGTTGTCCTGTCCCTTAATCCATTTGTAGGCCTGAAGGAAATTGTCACCCATAACCGTCTCGTTGCCAAGACTCCATGTAACGACCGAGGGATGATTGAAATACATCGACACGTTATGTTGGTTGCGCTCAAGAATCTGTTTGGCAAACATCGGTTTCTTAGCCGCCGCATCCTTGCCGTAGCCAAAGCCGTGGCTCTCTTGATTTGCCTCGGCAACAAGATAAATACCGTATTTGTCGCATAGTTCATACCAACGTGGATCGTCAGGATAATGACAGGTGCGCACGGCATTGATGTTCAGACGCTTCATAATCTTGATGTCTTGAATCATTCGCTCCATACTGACTACATATCCTGCATCCGGATCCATCTCGTGGCGGTCGGCACCCTTTATGAGCACGGGCTGCCCGTTCACGAGAAACTGCTTGTTCTTAATTTCCACCTTACGGAAACCTACTTTAATTGGCACCTCTTCAATCACTTTGTCGAGAAGTTTTACCTTTACCATTAGTGTATACAGATATGGTGTTTCGGCAGTCCATTTATGAGGATTGCCGACAAGCATTGCGATATCGCCGGAAGCCTCTCTGCGAGGCACGCAGTCGAGCTTCTTGCCGTCGGCATCGTATAGAGAATATTCAATCTCCAAATTATTATTGACTTTCTTCGATTTATCGACAGAGAAAGTTGGTTTTAACCGCAGAATACCATCTTGGTATTGGTTGTCAAGGTCGCCGACAACCCTAATGTCGTCGAGATGAATGTTCTTGTTGCGGGCATAGAGATAATTCTCTCGTGCCACACCGCTCAACCGCCAGAAGTCCTGGTCTTCACACCAAGAACCGTCACACCATCTGAATGTTTGGAAAGCAATAAGATTCTTGCCTTTCTTCAGATACGGCGTAATGTCAAACTCAGCTGCCACTTTGCTGTCTTCGGCATATCCGGCAAACTTGCCGTTAACATACAGATAGATGTTTGACGTTACGCTACCGAAATGCGCTATAACCTGTTTGCCGTTCCAGTCGGTAGGAATGTCGATAACCTTTCTGTAAGACCCCACGTGGTTGTCTTTTGTCGGCACAGCTGGCGGTTGCTCATTAAAGTGTCCGCGCCATCCGAATCCGGTGTTCACATATTCTGGGTCACCATATCCGTTAAGCTCCCAGTTGCCCGGTACCGGCATCTCTTTCCATGAGGAATCGTCAAGGTCGGTGAGGTAGAAATCCGTAGGTCTTTGGTCTGCATTTTCCACCCATTTGAATTTCCACATACCATTGAGCGAAAGAAAATTCTTGCTCTTCGATTTGTCGAGCACACTCGAGGTTAGAGCTGTCGCTTCGCCGGGAGCAAAAGAAAAGAAATCGGTGTGTAGAGGCAAACGTTTTATTGCATTTACCTGTAGGTCGTGCCATTCCGTGTAGGTAGGCACTGTAACTTTAATCGCTTGTCTGCTCTTGCCTGCCGCCATTCCGTTCATGGCGATGGTTGCTGCAGCCAAAGTTAAGAATAAGTTTTGTTTCATAGTTGTTGATAATATGTGTTATAGAAAAACGTTAGAAATTTTAGAATTGATGCAAATTTAACTAAAAGAATTTGAATGCTCTAATAGAGTATTGTATATTAACAATATTTATTACGTCAAGTGGGCGGATAACAAGTGAATGTCAAGACAATAAGTAAACATTTTTATCTATTTACAGTAAAAGATTTGCCTGTTAAGAAAAAATGCATTAATTTAGCAACAGAAATATAAATATACGAATATGAACTATTATTCTGTTGCAAATCCAATATACGACTCCGTTTTCAAATTCCTTATGGAAGACGAGAGAATCGCCAAGACTGTACTTTCGGCATTGCTGAAGAAAGAAATCGTTAGTGTTGAAATGCGTCGGCATGAGCATCCTAATGTTACACGCGACAACATTTCGATGTTTCGTATAGATTTTGCTGCAAGGGTGAAGGAAGACGATGGCAGCGTACGGTTGATACTGATAGAGTTGCAGAAAACATGGCTCGACACAGAAACATTGCGCTTTCGCCGTTATCTCGCCGCTCAATATAATGCAGAGGAAAATATGGTGAAAGAAGGCGATGTGCAGAAGTATGCCGTGCCTATGGTCGCTGTGTATTTGCTTGGGCATCGAGTAGGGAATATAAATAAATCAGTTGTGTATGTAGACCACAAGACATTGGATTATGACGGCAACGAAGTGAAGAACGGTATGAAGGACCCGTTTATCAGTAGTTTGACGCATGACAGTATAATAGTTCAGATACCTTTACTCCATGGCAAGATAAACAACAGGTTGGATAAGGTTCTCAGCGTGTTTGACCAATCCCAAAGGGATGTAAAGAATCAGCAGATTGTTCGTCTTGATGCTGAAGAATACAATGATGATCCAGATATGATGCGTCTTATTCATCGTTTAGGTATGGCGGCAATGACGGCAGAGGTTCGTCAGGAGATGAATGATGAGGATGAATATTATTCAGCCATTGAGGCTCGTGACACACAAATGATGAGACAGAACAAAATTATCTCTGAGCAGAAGACCCAAATCTCCGAGCAGAAGACCCAGATCTCCGAGCAGAAGACCCAGATAAAAGCGATGGTTCGGATGATGTTGGATAATGGTCTCTCGGTAGATGCAATAGCCAGTGCCACAGGTCTTTCTGTGGATAAAGTCAATTCGTATTCAAAAGATTGATTTCTATGAAATTAAAGGAAGGCATATACGAAAACCTTATAACAGACAGATTGTCTGGAGACATCAGTCAAACCGAAGATGCCGGTTTCGTCTGTCAAACAGAGAACATAGACTCTGCGGAATCTGCAAAAATGCTTGCTGATTTCCTTGCTGATACTATAAGGAAAAAACTTGAAGATAAGGATGTTCCTGTGGAGGAAAAGATAGAACTGACGAACCAAATACTGGAATCAGCAGATGTAGAAGATGAGGATATGCTTGTAGAGGCACCGCGCCTACTTTCGGCTGTAATAAGCTCCCAGAAAAATGCTGAACTACGAGCTACGGATAAGACGCTTGTAAGACCATTGTCTGGTTTTCGCGTTAGTAATCTCTTTACCGGAGGACAGTCTGGGTTGTCGCTTGGCTCTGAAATCATGCGCGATATTGCGTCGGCTGATCAAATATGCATCATCGTTTCCTTCCTACGTATGTCGGGAATAAGGATGATGCTCGACCGGTTGCGAGATTTTTGTAAAGTGGATGGACATTCTTTGCGCATAATAACGACGACATATTGTGGAGTGACCGAGGCAAAAGCCGTGGAACAACTTTCTCAACTCCCCAACACTGAGATAAGAATATCATATAATACTAAGATTGAACGGCTACATGCCAAGTCATATATCTTTGTTAGAAACTCAGGCTTCAGCACTGCATATATCGGATCGTCAAACCTTTCTCACTCTGCCCAGACCGACGGATTGGAATGGAACATCCGTGTTACGAACGTTGAGAATCCACATATCATAAAGTCGGCACTTGCTACTTTCGAGAGATATTGGAACAGCGAGAACTTTGAAGATTTCCGCTTGGGTGGAATACAGAAATTCCAAAAAGAACTCTCGTTGCAGAGAAGTCGTGGCAAAGACAACGTCGTGGATTTGTACACCCGCTATCAGCTCTTGCCTCACCAAAAGATGATTCTCGACAAACTGCAGGTGGAGCGTGAAGAAAACGGACTATTCCGCAATCTCGTTGTTGCAGCCACAGGTACTGGCAAAACTGTAGTTTCGGCTTTCGACTATAAGCGGTTCAGAAAGGATAATCCACAGCATGGCAAACTACTTTTTGTAGTGCATCGAGAGGAAATACTGAAACAGTCGCTGCGCACTTTTCGTAGCGTGCTCGGCGATGCCAACTTCGGAGAACTGTGGGTCGGAAATTTCCGACCGGAGGATTCTCTCGAACATCTTTTCGTTTCTGTTGCCACGCTAAACAACAATATTGAAATTTTCCGTCAGCAAGGTCTTGATTATTACGATTATATCATAATTGATGAGGCTCACCATGCTGCAGCGTCAAGTTATAGAGTGCTTGTGGATGAATTCAAGCCACGGGTGCTTCTTGGTCTTACCGCCACGCCGGAACGTATGGACGGCAGAAGTCTGCTGCCTGATTTCGGTGGAAAGATAAGTGCCGAGATCCGTTTGCCGCAAGCTCTCGACGAGGGACTGCTCACGCCTTTTCAGTATCTCTGCATTTCTGACCCTCTTGATATATCAGGAAATGAACTGTGGGCAAATGGAAAGTATATTATCTCAAAACTCACCGATCGCCTTTGCAATTACGAGCGTACAGGATTGATAATAAGCAAACTCCGCGAATATCTTCCAGACGAGACCAAGTGTCATGCCCTTTGCTTTTGTTCCGACAAGCGCCATGCCGCTTTCATGGCGGAGCAGTTTTCAAAATTCGGATTGAAGGCTGCGGCTCTTACGGCGGAGACTAATGCCGAGGAACGTGTCAGAGTGAATCGTGAGTTAGCTTCAGGAAGAATTAACTATCTGTGTGTAGTGGATATCTTTAACGAGGGTGTAGATATCCCCGAAGTTGATACCGTGCTTTTCCTTCGTCCAACCGACAGCCTTACCATTTTCCTGCAGCAACTCGGACGTGGATTGCGACTTAGCGCCGGAAAGGACTTCCTTACTGTTCTCGATTTCGTGGCACAGGTAAACCGACAGTATGATTTCTCCAGTCGCTTCCGTGCCCTTTGCACTCGCAAAGACCGCAACATAGAGGAACAAGTGAAAAATGGCTTTACGCTCCTTCCTCATGGTTGTTCCATCTTTATGGAGCGAAAGGCAAAAAGCTACATCCTCGAGAATATACATAGTGCGGTATACAATTCTCGGCGTCTCGTTCGCGAACTTATGGCATACGACTCTGTGCCAACCCTCTCGCAGTTTATTGGCAATTGCGGACAAGACATACGATTGATATATAAGAATGGCAGATGCTGGACTTCTCTAAAATGTGAAGCAGGAAAATGCACTCCGCTTCAGAACGATGCCGTTACGAAGCGCCTGGTTAAAGGCATGGGAACCCTCGTTCATATTAATTCCATGGCTTTTATTCGCTTTATACGTAGCTTCATAAAAAACGAATGCCGTGTCGTAGTGGATGACACCATAGATGAAAGAGAAAGAGAAGCTAAAGAGCAGTATGCCGTGATGTTTTATTACGCCTTGTTCCAAGACCGCATCGGAAAGCTTGGATATTCCGACATGTATGAGGCTCTTCACCTCCTGGAGAAATATCCGTTGTTTAAGCAGGAGATAATAGAGCTTACAGACTATTTACAGGAGAACCTTGAATTCAAGACCTTCCAGATGGATGCCGATATCTCCGCCGGATTGGAATTGTACGGTTGCTACACAAAGGAGGAGATTTTTGCCCTCTTCGGTCGTCAGACTGCCGACAAGAAAATGCAAGGTGCAGCATCGGGAGCATTTTCGATTGAGGAGAAAAACGTAGAACTGTTTTTCGTTACTCTCAACAAGTCGGAAAAGGATTTCTCTCCTACCACTCAGTATAACGACTATTTCATCAGCGAAAACCGTTTCCATTGGCAATCACAGAATTCGATGTCGCATACAAACAAAGGAGCACGCTATGTAAACCAGCATGCCAACGGCAGACGGTTTATCTTGTTTGTAAGGGAAGATAAAAAAGACGGATTTGGCAATACCTGTCCGTACTATTGCATGGGGCTCGTTGACTATATCAGTTCTCACGGCAATTTCCCGATGAATATAGAGTGGCAGTTGGAAAAGCCGGCAATGGCACGGTTCATAAAGGCAGTATAAAGCTAGTGTGTATGAAAACAGTAGATGTAGTAGCAGCAATAATCTGCAACGATAATAAATATTTCGCCACTCAGCGAGGATACGGCGAATTCAAGGACTGGTGGGAATTTCCCGGCGGCAAGATTGAGCAGGGCGAGACTCCAGAAGAGGCTCTGCATCGTGAGATTAAAGAAGAACTGGATATCGAGATAACGATAGACACTCATCTCGTTACTGTAGACTATGATTATCCCAAGTTCCATCTTCACATGTATTGTTATCTTTGTCACGTATCATCAGGAGAACCAACACTCATAGAGGCAGAATCATCCCGTTGGCTCTCTAAGGAAGAACTCTCCTCTGTTGACTGGTTGCCGGCAGATCTAATTGTGGCGGAGAAGTTGGTCGGAGGCACATTCAGGCAGTAGACTTGTGCTGTATGTAGATTTTTTTGATGGAAAAGTATCAAAGTATCATAAATCAAAGAAATTTGCACTTTAACCGTCGGATTATCAATGAAATACAAAAATGATACTTCTCTGATTATATGGCATAAAAGTATCATAAAAGTATCATGGAAGTATCATAAAGGCATCTCAAGGCTTACCCGACACATCTTCTCATGTTGTTGCACGCATTGTGGGCATTGGAGTCTCTTAATGTGGGCATCGATGCCCAAGGCTTTGGGCAATGATTGCCCAAACTGTGGGCATAAACTGGGTAATATACCATTGTATTACATTCTATCTTTTTATAGTTTTTGTAGCCCATAGACAATATTTGAAAATTCTGTATTCATTTATAATGTTACTTTTTTTTACATTTATGATACTTCTATGATACTCTTCTGTAAAGACTTTAGAAAAGTATCATTCGTTAAGTTATTGATAATGTGTTATATAGCGCTTTTTATGATACTATGACACTTTTCCAAGGAATTTTTTTTTTGTAGAACAAGTAGGAAGTTTTTAGGTAATATTGAGCGATTATATAGCCATTAGCCAGCAGACAAACTGTTTCATCAACAGCGATATGTGGTTTCCGTTATCCTTAATCTTGTTTATGATAACTTTTGACAAAGTTTTTTATTATAGAACACAACAAATACCCCTATTTGTTTCATTTTTTTTGATGTTGTTTTGTTGTTGACAAAAAAATATATCGATAGAATTACAAAATACAAAAAATAATTACTACTTTTGCAAGGCATTACATCCGCAGAAAGCCCGAAAGGGAATATGTGGGTGGGATGCTATATATAAAATAGGAGCGTTTATCTGACGCTTGTTCTTTACGTGTCCTAACTTCGCAACTTAAGACTAATTCGTAAAAGAATGAGACAATGATAGATGTTCACGGTAGGTGTATTGTATCCTATCGTGATTTGTTGTATATGTACTTTTGGTATGTATGCGATTGGTCACGTATAGATAAATATATGCCACACGTGGGCTTTCTGCATTGTCCTTCTCTACGAATTGGGCAATGCGAAGGCCTGGACACGTGGGATGGGCAAGGACTGAATTCCCACGTTTTTCTTTTTTATATTAATCGAACTTAACTGCTAACCGTCCGCACTTGGGATTTCAACGGATATAAAATTCAGAAAGGAAAGACTCAAGTGTATAAAATTACATGGGATAAGGATATTAACGGAGTGCGATTGCACTCGCATATTGTAGAAGGTGTATTAGGAACATCTCCTCGTCCTGTGTTTTATGAAGAGCTTGATCTTTTGGAATTAGATAAGTTAGGATGGCAATATCCTCATTGCCATGAGCCTCTTCTTTGGGCTATCAACAAACAATATTATTATAAAGGTGAACTTGTTTTTGAGGCGAAAGGTGCCAATATCTACGATGCAGCTACAGTTGTCTTACAACCAGCTGGGCAGAACTTGGTATTGCAACCAGTCGATGTTGAGGCAATGTTGGAACGCAACAAGGATATGATGTTTCTCTTGGAAAGTGAGGCGATAGAGTTCATTCATGAAACTTACGAACAATATGCTCGTGCTCGAAAAACAATACAAGCAGCCTCTGCCAACACATTGGATTTTGAAATCTTAGCGGCTAAAGCAGAGAAAAAGACCAAAAAGAAAATGGTTATTGTAAAGGAGGATTGTGATTCCTTTGATATTATGCCATTGGAGGATGCCAACAATGCTGGTAAGCGAGTGTATCAAACTACTAAAATAGATAAGTTTATTGCCTCTTTCTCTGGTGGTAAAGATTCGCAAGTGGTCTTGGATTTATGTACTCGTGCCATACCAAGTACAGACTTTGAGGTGATTTATAGTGATACTGGCTATGAGTTGCCACCATCTTTGAAACTATACGAAAAGATACAGAAACAATACAAGGAGAAGTTTCCTGACTTGAAGTTCTCTTTGGCAAAGAATCACGATAGTGTGTTGAACTATTGGGATAAGATTGGTACGCCAAGCGATACCCATCGTTGGTGTTGTTCTGTGATGAAAACTGCACCTCTTTATCGAATGTTGAAGAGTGGTGAAGACAAGAAAGCAAAGATTCTTACTTTTGATGGGGTGAGGGCGGAGGAAAGTACTAAACGTAGTGCATACCAACGTAAAGGAAAAGGAAAGCATACGAATGTATATAATGCTCATCCTATTTTATATTGGAATACAGTTGAGATTTTTTTGTATCTTTTCAAGCAGCATTTAGATATCAATATAGCTTATAGATACGGAAAAGCACGTGTTGGCTGTTTAGTTTGTCCTTTTGCTACTACTTGGGATGATATGATAGTTAGTAGAAGGTTTGCTGAAAGTGCAGCTCCTTTTATGCAAAAGTTATCTTCTTGGTCTAAATATGTCGGAATCCATGATACTGTAGCATATTTGCGAGATAGAAAATGGAAGATAAAAGCTATTGGTGGAGAGGAAATTGTAAAGGCTAAGGTTGTGTTCGGTAAACATGATACGGATTTAATCGCTAAGATAGAAAAGCCAAATAACTCTTTGCTTGATTGGATGTATGCTTTAGGTGAATATTCTATTTGCCAAATAGGGGATAAAAAAATGCAAGGCTCTTTAAAATATAATAAGCGATTGTATGATTTCACAATTCTTCAAAAAGGTAAAGATACCATTGAATTTAGGGTTTGTGGTATTAGTGCTAATCCTCAGTTTTGTTATTTGTTGAAGCGATTAGTTTATAAAAGTGCTTATTGTGTACATTGTGAAGTATGTGAGGCGGATTGCCCCACAGGTGCTTTGCAGGTTACACCTATTATAATTATAGATAAAAATAAATGTATACATTGTCTAAAGTGTTTCAATTCTCATGATAGGGGGTGCATAGCTGCGGATAGTGTTAGAATGATTACTGATATGGACAAAAAGTTAAATGCAAAGATTAAGGGTTATAAAACTTTTGGTCTTAGAAGTGAGTGGCTTTCGGAATATTCAAGTTTTCCTGATGATTTTTGGGGCAATAATAGCTTGGGTACAGCACAGGAAGATGGTTTCAAGGCATGGTTAAAGGATGCAGAAATAACGGATTCAAAAAATGTTCTTACTGCATTGGGTAAACTGTTGATGCTCAATTATGCTGATTTCCAAAATGAAATTTGGGAGGTGATAACTGTGAACTTGTCCTATAATTCTTTTATCGTTAATTGGTTCGCCAATAACATAAAACCTAATCAGTTGTTTGATAGTAAAGTTTTGGAAAATGCGATAGTAGAGCAATATCCTGACTCTTCAGCAAAAACAGTGGCAAATGCTGTAAGAGCATTGGTGCAAACTATTAATATGTCTCCTCTAGGAGAACATTTGATGTGGGGAGAAAGTGAAGACTCGAAGTTTTTGAGAAGACAATATTGCACTTCTATTTCATCAGTTGGTGTTGCTTACTTCTTGTATAAGTATGCAGAGGTAAAAGGTGTACGTACTTTAAGAGTTGCTGATTTATATTCAGAAGATTCGACAAGTAATCCATTAGGAGTATTAGGTGTTTCACAAATCGATTTTATAAAGGCATTAAAAGTTCTGAATTCTATGAATAATAGAGTTTTGGTGGCAGAGTTGAATATGGGATTGGATAGTATTACATTGAGAAGTGATTTGACAGCGATGTCTGTATTGGAGCAAATGTTGGTTTGATATGAGTTTAGGGTTAAACTATTATAAAACGATGTTGTTGTCAGTAAAGACGCAAGTTGTTGGCGGAAGGCGTAAGGTCGCTAAGCCAGTCTTGTTGTTGGCTATTATTCAAGCCATTCGAGACAACTTGCTTACAGATAATCAAATCAAATATTCAGATGAGCTGGAAGGGATTTATAAAGGTCTGTATGCTAAATATGGTGAATCGCTAAGCCCGATGAAATATCCTTTTTATCATTTAACGTCAGATGGCTTTTATCATATAAAGGGACTATTGCCGACAAAATCTCCAACCCCTAAACAACTGAAAGAAAAAATTGAGTATGCTTACTTGGATATCCAACTATGGGAACTTCTACAATCAGAAGAGAATAGACAAGAAATTCAAAAAGCAATAGAAAAATATTTTAATCTAACAAAATGGCAATAACCGCCCATGGCAACGAAATATAATGACATAGTAACTTTGAGGTCTATGCGTCCTGCATACAACATCAAGAATGAAGGACCTGATGACTGGAAGACATTTATCGCTAATGACCAATTCAATGACTTGTTAAAGAAGACCATTAGTGCAGTACGTAATAATGATGCTGATTCGCATAAGGCGATATGGGTAGCTGGAACGTATGGCTCTGGAAAGAGTCATGCCGGAGCAGTATTGAAGCATCTCCTTTGTGATAAAGTTGAGGACATAACGGATTACGTGAATGAGGAATATGGAGAAGAAAAATATGCACTTCTTCGTAATTCTGTAATGCAACTTCGTGAACAGAAGCGGTTGTTCCCTGTCAATCTTTATGGTCAGCAGTCTATCGCTCATGAGGCGGATTTGTCTTTGCAAGTTCAAAAGGAGGTGATACGTGCTTTGAAAGCAGCAGGTATCAAACTAACTGTGCAAACCGATTTTGACAACTATATCCAGCATATAGAGAATGAACCAGACCTGTGGACAATGCTTATTGATAACAATGAGATTTTGAAGAGTGTTGCCCCAGATTTGAATAAGTTGAAATCAAGGTTGGTGAGTGGTGATACTGAGGTATTGAATCGTGTCATTCAAGCTTTGAGAAATATGGGCATCAGTGTGCCTATCAAAAACTCAAATCTAAAGACTTGGTTGTTTGAAGTGCAGAATGAACTTCGTAGGCAAGGTACATATGATGGTTTGCTTATTATTTGGGATGAGTTTACCGACGTAATGCGTTCAGACTTGGGCGTGCCTCTCTTGAAAATCCTGCAGGAAATAGCTGAGGACATGATGAATCCGGAGAATGATTCTTACTTCTTGTTCTTGTCTCATCCTTCAGCTCTGAATTCATTGAAAGAAGCAGAGCGAGAGCAGACAAGAGGACGTTATCATTATGTTATCTATAATATGGAGCCTGTGTCTGCCTTCCGTATTATGTCAAAAAAGTTTGTGGTCGTTGACAAAAACTTATATAATCAGCGTCAGGAGTTCTTCTGTAGTTTGCATGATGAACTCTTGACATCTTTCGCTTCTTCATCCACAGACCCGCAACAGACAAAGAAAGATTTGGCAAATCTATTCCCTGTACATCCATCAACGGCAAACCTTGCAACCTATTTCGCTCGTGAGGCAGGTTCGTCGAGCCGAAGTGTTTTTGAGTTTTTGGCTTGTGATGAGGTAAGAGCTTTCTTTGATGATGAAAATGCTTATGCTGAGAAAGATACCATTACACCTAACTTCTTGTGGGATTATGTGCAGGAGTATTTTGAGGGAGATACCGCTCGCTTTGGTGCTGTGACTGAAAGATACAATTCTCATCATTTGGCTGTTGAGGCTCAAGGCGAGGATTACCTTGCTGTGTTCAAGGGGGTGCTTTTGTTGAACGCTCTCAATAATATCGCCAATAACGACAGCGTAACACCAAGTGAGGAGAATATCAACAATCTCTTCGAGGGTACACCTATATATGATAAAGTGGGTGAAATTTTGGATTACTTCAACGACAAAAGTATTATCCAACGTCAGCCGAATGGTAATTTCTCAATTCTCTTCACGGCATTGCCTACGGATGAAATTCAGAAGATAAAGGAAGAACTAAAGTTGACGACGTATCTTTATACGGAGCAAGTTATCAACTTTGGCGATACCGCAATAAATTTTATGAATAGGAATTTGTCGCAAGTAGCTCGTCCTTTGGAGTTTAGATTCTTCTCTTTGTCAAGTAATGAATACACCTTGCTTAATAAGATAGAGGTCTTTGCCAAGAATGCAAGTACTTATTCGGTATTGTTGGCATTCATGGTAGGGAAGACTAAGCAAGAAATTTTCGAGTTGAAAGACATAATAGACAAGAATAAGCAAGACGAACGTTTCCGTAATGTTTGTTTTGTCTTGTTGGAAAGTCCGATGGGTGAGAAAGAGTTCGAGCGTTTTATCGAGTATCAGGCGAATGCGACTTGTGCCCAAAAACACGGATTGGCAAATCAACAAAAAACGTATGCCAAGAATGCGAGTGAGATGATTTCTGCATGGCTCGGAGAAATTCGTGGTGGCAACGTAACCTTCTGTTTGAGAGATGACGAGTTGACCGTCTCTGGAACAAGAATGGCTTCTACCATCAATAATTCTATTGCTCCAGCTATCTTTACTTCTGGTCCTGAGGCTTTGGAGATTATACGTACACGTTCTTCAAATACTTTCTGGAGAAAAGCATCTGTAAAAGCAACGGTAGATGCCGTTTTGTCTTTCCATACTAAAGAGGAGATTGTGGCAAAGTGTGGTGGTCCTGCCAAGCATGTGGAGTATCTATTGCAAGACAGTGTTGATGAAAACTTGGAATGGAAATCGGACATCAGTTCGGAACACACATTGAAGAAAGTTTGCGACTATATACAGAATGTTTTTAATCATACAAACAAGAATCAGTCATTCAATCTCGGTGATAAGTTGATTGGTTTGACTCTGCCACCATTTGGTCTGTTCCAAACTTATGCTCCTATGGCAATGGTTGCATTTGCCATGCGTAGGTATGCAGGCAAGATATTCGACTTGAATGGTAAGCCAAGAACGGCTAATCATCTTGTGGATGACATCGTTGAAATGTTCAAGGCTTGGGAGAATGGCAGAACTTCAGCAAAGTTAAATTTTATGTTTGAGAGTAAGGAGGCAGGTTCTATCACCAAGAATTTGATAAAGACATTCAAACTCAATAAGTTACCAAAATATTCGGATGTTAGCAGCTTGACGGATGCACGTTGGGCGATGACTCATGAATATTCGGCAGGAGTTGGTTATCCTCTTTGGTCTTTGAAGTATGTGTCTGATTGCTCTGCCGAGAACAAGGAGCTGATAGATGGAATTATCAAAGTTATTACCGACTCAGAAAGCGTGAAGAATCCTCCATTGATGTCAAAGGTCGCTGAAGGCTTGAAGAATAATATAGACTTGGGTAATCTCTTGTTGGAGGATGCCAATAACTTTGAAAAAGGTTTCAAAAACTATGTCATGGGATTGGAATATATCAATCTCCAAGAGGCTGAGTTTGATGAGGCTAAAACATTCCTTGAAGGTCATCTCGAAGGAACTATTGGTTTGTGGACAGAGCGTGGAGTGGAGGATACGTTGAAAAACTGGCGCTTGTCTCAACAACAAGAACGTTTGAGAATAGAGAACCAAAGACGTTTAGAGGAAGATAAATCTATACGTCAGGCAAATCAACAAGATGCTGTGAATTCTGATGACACTTTCTCTACTTATTCAACGATGATTGGCACCGCAGCTCAGACAAAAAGTAACGAAGAGGGTTTTATGGCTTCTTCTCCGCAGCCGGAAAGCCATGAGATGAAGATGAGACGAATTGAGATTGCCAGTAAGTTATTGCCTTTGGCTTCTAATTCCACTTTACGCGACTTGCTGCAAGATTTGTGTGACAATGCAGATATGCAAACAATTAATATCATGATGAAACATGTTTGATGAAAATAGATTCAAAACTGTAACTTCTTTAGAAGAGCTGAAAACTCTTGTGAACGAAGACAAGAATATAAACGGAATGGGAGCGGCTACGGCTAACCGCTACCCAATCCGTTTTGTGCTTTTTGATAACTTCCAAGATAGCTTTGAATTTGTCATGTTTATGTTGGAAGAATGTGGTGTGACTGTTCAAAGTGTAGATAAGTGGATTGACAAAGATTATCCGGACTTGATGATAACTTACCAAGAGTTAAGTGAACATATCTCAGATTATATTGCTTCGCTTTGTGGCAAGGATTGTGTCATTACTCCTTTCTCGGAGTTGGCTCGTTTCTATGACAATCAGCAACATCATACGTTTGATGCCTTGGTTAAAACTATCAAGTCTATAGAAGCATCAGCAATAGGAGTGGAAAATTCGCAAAGAATTTATATCCCAATCATTGGCTTGGAAGGTAAGATGGCAGCTTTCGAGAATGATACCCAAATCAACGTTTGGCATCTGCATGATGAAAGTTTGGCAAGTGAAAATTATACAATGATTCTTGTTGATGATGAATCGTGCTATGGCGTGAAGAATATGGAATGTAAGGCGAATGTGGTGCATACTGTAAGAGAGTGGTTGGATATATGGAAAGATACGGATGTGCATCAAAAGAGAACGATAGTTTGTACCTCTAAGTCAATCTTTGCCAATGCCAAGTTCGCACAGCCTGATAATGCCTTTACATATGTAAGCCCTAATAATGCTTTTGAGTTCTTAAAACAAGGATTACATTTGGATTTAGGAGATATTCCTTATATGGAGAGCGAGGAAGAGAACTGGAGACTTTTGGCAGAGCAAATAGACTTGTCAAAGGATTTTGATTTATGTACATTCGTTGCTCACTATTTTGATGTGAGTGAGATTTCCAACTATAAGTCTTTCTTGAAGATTTGGTTCTCTCATAGTAGTTTGTTTGATAGATGGTTGCTGTGTTCTTGCTATACTGTCTTTAATCAAGGTGATGTTTTCTTGACTACTTGTCTGTCAAAAATTAATAGTTATTCCAATGCAGACTTGTTTACTGAGGTCGTTATGTATATGACTACAGTAAAAGCGGAAATGGAAGAACGACGTTATTGTCTCAGCGAGGCATCCCGGAGAAACGTGAAGCTTTCTGAAAATGTGGAGGTTGTTGTAGGAAATCGTTTGGAGAATATTGCCAAGTTGAAGGGCTATCACGAGGCAGTCAAGTATTTCTCAGAAATAACCAATAAGGAGAAAGAATTAGCTGTCGCTTGGTTAGGTAAGGGGGTCATCAATATAAATGAAGTAAAGAGTTTCTTCTCAGATTTATATGATTATATGCAAGCACAGCCTTTGCTTACTCCGCAGTGCTCATGGGTGTCTTCTTATATCGACGATTATAAAAAGGCAAAGTTAGGCAATGCCTATAGCTCAGAAGTGAGGGAGGCAATAGCTACCTACAATGCAGACAGTATTACATTTGATACTTGGTATCAGTCTTTAAAGACTACGGCAACATTGTTGTCTGGACGTAAGGACGTAGAGGTGTATTTTTGGATAGATGGCTTGGGAGTAGAGTGGATCCCGTTTATAAAAGCTTTACTCAATCGTTACCAACAGAATAACGTCTATCTGAATGAAACTTTGGTGGCAAGAGCGTTGTTACCAACAACGACAGAAGTGAATAAGAAGGAGCTCCAACGTCTTTCTGATATTGATATCCAGACCATGAAAGTGGGTGATTTGGATGCCTTGGCTCATCAATCAACCAATCGCTATCCTAATACTATTATCTCGGAGATGAAAATAGTAAAAAAGACCATAGAAAACATTATGAGCACTTATGCAGGTAAGAAGATTGCTATTGTCAGTGATCATGGTTTAACTTATTTGTCACAGTTGCAAGATGGTTTAAATTTGGCTGGATTTGTGTCTGACCATCACGGACGATTGGCTGTGTGTAAAACAGGGACGGTAACTATAGATAAAAATTATTTTGTTTTGGATGATGGTAAGACTGTATGTGCATTGAATCATAAATCGTTGTGCAATAAGGTGCCTCGTGATCAAGGTATTCATGGAGGTTGTACTCCTGAAGAAGTGCTCGTTCCCATCTTTATTATTTCAAATAATCCGAATAATAGTCATTGGAGTGTAGTTGTCCTTACACCGGAAGTTTCTGCAACAGAGCCTAAGGTAAAATTGAAGATTAAGGGGTTGGGATTGTCTGATGTGCCTTATATTATATATATTAATAAGTCGTATGTCTTGAATAAGATAGGAGAGGATGAATTTGTTTCAGCCCCATTGGATGTAGATGAGAATGAAACGGAATTGCGTATACTTGTTGGTGGAAAAGAAATAGGTAAATGTTCTGTCCATTGGCTTATGGGGGCAACGGAAGAAGATTTGTTTGATTTTTAATCATTGAAGTAATGAAAGAAGAATTACAGGCAAAGGTGAGACAATATTTCTCACAAATGTCGATATATAAAGATCCGAAGGCAACGAACAGTATTTTTGCTGGTCGCAATTTGCCTTCGTTTGTTAAGGATTATCTCCTGAAACGCTATTTGAACATTAGTACTGGCGAGATTGATACTTTAGGGCTAAACGCATTTTTGGACAAAGTTATTCCTGCTAACGGAGGAACTGTAAAGGATGATATTTTGGCAGGTAAAGAAGTGACATTGTTGGCACGTTTCTCGATTTACATCGATTTAGTGAAGGGAGAGAAGCAATTTGCCATACCTGATTATGGTATTAAACAAAGGGAGGGGATTATCCCAGACTATGTATATGCCAAGCACCCAGGTGAATTGGTTGATGGAGAGAAATGGGGTATTGTGAAACTTTGTCTGTTGCCAGATGATAAAGGTAAGAAAAATCATGTAAGGATGGTTGATTTCAAGCCGTTTAAGCCATATAGCTCGGTGGATATAGATTATCTGCGTGAGGCACGTCAGCATTTTACAAATGAAGAATGGTTTGATGTCCTGCTGTCGGCGATGGAATATGATCCTGATGGGTTTACTTCAATAACTCAGAAATTGGAGTTCTTGACTCGTTTGTTGATATTCATTGAACCACGCTTGAATGTGATTGAGTTGGCACCAAAGGGTACAGGTAAGTCGTATGTGTTTGGCAACTTGTCTAAGTATGGATGGTTGGTAAGTGGTGGTAAGGTTACTCGTGCCAAGTTGTTCTATGACAAGCAAAAACAACAGAATGGTATCATCAAGAACCATGACTTTACGGTTTTCGACGAGATTCAAACCATCATCTTTCAGGAGCCTGCAGAGATACAGGCTGCTTTGAAATCATATTTGGAGAGTGGGAAGACAACCATTGATAATAATGAGTTTACTTCGGAGTGTGGATTGATGCTGATGGGTAATATTCCATTGTCTTCCAATCGTCTTCCTGTATCTCCTAATTACTTCGATTCTTTGCCTGCCAATTTTAGAGAGTCTGCTTTGCTTGACCGTTTCCATAGCTTTATAGAAGGATGGAAGTTGCCTCGTGTCAACGATAGTATGATTTTTAATGGTTGGACTATTAATGTGGAGTATTTCTCTGAGATTATGCATACGATGCGTATTCAGAACTCGTATGGCTTGTTGTTTGATGAGCTGGTAGAGTTTGAAGCAAAGTCGGATGTTCGTGATTCCAAAGCTATAAAGCGTATAGCTACTGCCTATATGAAATTACTGTTCACTCATTGGCAAAAGCTGGAAGATGTTGATAAGGAAGCCTTTGACCTCTATTGCCTGCAACCTGCTATTTACCGCCGTGGCATCATCAAGGAGCAATGTCATTTGATAGATTCTGAATTTAAGGCGACATTGCCTGAAGTTCATGTAAGGTAATGTTTCTATATACATTTAAGCCCCATATTCTTGCCTTATAGCAGAAAGTATGGGGCTTGGTTTAATCTTACGTAATATTGTTGTCATCTTTTGTTTAAGAGCTTACATATCCTCCAACGACAGTCCCTTGTATTCAATACTGAATTTTCCGTCATTTTTCCGAAACAGCAGTTTCCGAAACGGCGGTTTCGAAATACAAAGTTAAGTGAAAAGTGCTGATTGTCAAAGAAATCCTTTGTTTTTTATCATGCATTTTTGATTATTGTATGTCTGTTTTTTCCGAAACGGCTGTTTCGATTCCGTTAGGTTTGATATGCCCCGTCTGTGTGCAAACAAAAAAGAGCTGTCTGCAAAACCTTTGCAGACAACTCTTGAATTATAACCCTTAGTAGTTACAAATTGTCTTACTTCACTTCAATATTCCTCATCACCTTAGCCTCCTGTTCTGGAGTAGTCTTAGGGATGACGATAGTGAGGATGCCGTTGGCAACGCTGGCACTTATCTTGTCGCGCTCCACATCATCCGGCAGAGTGTAGCTCTGTTCGTAGTTGCCGTAGGAGAATTCGCGACGCAGATAGTGAACGTGGCGAGACTCGTGGTTGTCCTTCTTCTCCTCCTTGTGCTCCATCTTGTTCTCGATGGCAACATGAAGAAGTCCCTCGTTGGTAACGTTAATGCGAACCCATTCCTTTTCCAGTCCCGGCACTGCCATCTCCATAATATAATCTTCGGCCGTTTCCTTCACGTTGAGTGCCAGAGCCGTAGTGTTGCGTTGCGGCATCAGCTCAGTGTCGAAAAGTGAGTCGTCAAAGAAATTGTCTAACCAGTTAGAATAATTGTTTCTGCGAACCATCAACATAGTGAATACCTCCAAATTTTATTTTTCTCGTCCTCCCTTCACCATGCGGATCCGTCGGGACTTCTGATTGTTGTTTTAATGTTTTTTTAGCTTCAAGCACCAAGGCTTTCAGCTTTCATTAAACCAGATTGCAACATATATGCCAAAGGCTTTATGATATTTCGGATATGACAATTTGTACGTTTTATATTGTGTAAACGTGAAATATTGTCATACTTATATGCCGATATTGACTGTATCCTTTGTTTTTATACATATTTAATTGTCTTTTTATTCTTCGTTATCCTGTTTTTATATACTTTTGTATTCAGAATCAAAAAACGATGATTATGGAAACAGAGAAGAATTATTCAGGAAAACTTCCTTCAGAGTGTACAACTATTATAATAGGTAGAAGGCAGAGTGCCGACGGTGCCGGCTATCTGTGTCGTTCGAGCGATTTTGATGCAATGCTCGCCGTAAATGTGGAGAGACATCAAGATACAGACAACGGACCGGAAGAGTTCGTCGCCTTCGACAGCAAGTTCCGTTGCCCGCTGCCGAAAAAGGCGCTCGGATATACCGGTCTGCCGGAGTATAACCATCCGGGAGAGTGGGGCAGTGCCGGATACAACACTGCAGGCGTGGGCATGAGTTCCACAGAGACGATTTTCAGCAGCGAGAAGGCTCTAAAGGCAGACCCGTATGTAGAAGACGGACTTGCCGAGAACTGCACTTACAATATTGTTCTGCCGTATGTACATACCGCCCGTGAGGGAGTGGAGCGCCTTGGAGCGTTGATAGAGAAATATGGTTCGGCAGAAGGTTTCGGCATTGGTTTTATTGATGCCAACGAGACGTGGTATCTTGAGAATGCCGGCGGACATAGATGGCTGGCGTGCCGAATGCCGGAAGACAAGTATTTTGTTACCGGCAACCAGAGTCGCTTCCGCGAGTATGACCCTAAGGACAAGGAGAACTTCCTTGCTGCAAAAGACCTGATAGAGTTTGCCGAGAAGAACGGACTGTATGACCCTGCCCACGGAGCTTTCGACTTCCACGAGGCTTACTCGCGCGACGAGAAACTGGATACTACATACAACTATCCGCGCGTTTGGGGACTGCAGAAGATGTTCTCGCCTTCAATACAGAATGATGTAACAAGGAACACATTCCCTGTATATGCCGAGGCAGAAAAGAAAGTCAGTCTGCAGGATTTACGCACGGCGTTCCGTTTCCACTACGACAATACCGACCACGACCCTTATCTCCATTCCAACGGCAAAGAGCCATATCGCCCTGTGAGCATCTTCCGCACCACACAGACCCATATCCTGCAGGTACGCTCCGAAATGCCACAGGCTATCGGTCGTGTGGCATACGTGGCAATGGGTATGGCAGACCTCAGTGTGTTCATTCCGTTCTATCAGGGAGCTACGGATTCTTATGAGGCTTATGCCTTCCGTGCTACAGGCGAGAGCGACGACCGCTCGGCTTACTGGGCTTTCCGCAAGGTGGCAGCTCTCGGTATGACAGATTACAATTTCTTTGCTCCAATCATAAAGAAGGCATACGCCGAACTGGAAAGGGAGTTTGACGAGACGCAGAAGAACATCGAGAAGGAGTATCTTGCCACGTATCGGGATGCTCCAGAAAATGCCATCGTTGCCCTTACCGAGGCAAACATCGCCATGCAGAAGCGTGCCTACGATTTCAGTAAGCAGCTGCTCAACGATCTCTTCACCCGTCTTACGGCGAAAGTGCAAGAGGAATATATGTTTCATGGGGCATAACAGTAGGAAATAGGGGCGGTATATAGATAGTGCACTTTTGGCGCATAGATTCTGCACCAAAAGTGCAG
Source organism: Prevotella sp. UBA746 (assembly GCA_002298545.1). Classification (GTDB taxonomy): domain Bacteria; phylum Bacteroidota; class Bacteroidia; order Bacteroidales; family Bacteroidaceae; genus Prevotella. Next base: position 8,323 of record DBKQ01000082.1, on the reverse strand, counting down.
CTATCGAATACCGACAGTAAAGCATAGAAATGCACTAAATTTTAAGAAGATCCAAAAATTTTTTTCTTATTTATCTTAATTTTCCATACTCGAATTTCTTATAAGGGATATAAGGACAGCGGAAGAGTTTAATATTCTGCCTGCCTTTTGAAACAAATAAAATACAACAAAATTATAACTTATAGGAGAAACGAAGTATGAAAAGAGTATTCAATCTTTTAGTGGTAGACGAGAGTGGTAGCATGTGTGTAATCGAGCGCCAGGCACTGGCGGGTATCAACGAGACCCTGTCTACGATTAAGAAAATGCAGAAGATGCATGACAATCTGGAACAGCGCGTCACGCTTATCACCTTCGACAGTACTCACAAAAAGCTAATTTATGATAATGTGAGTGCCGATAAGGTAAAACTTCTGAGTCAGCGCGACTATAACCCCTGTGGAGGCACACCTCTCTATGACGCCATAGGTATGGGCATTTCCAAAATCAATGCTCAGGCTTCAGAGGGAGACAGCGTGCTGGTAACGATTATTACCGACGGCGAGGAGAACTGCAGCGAGGAGTTCAATCTCGGAATGATAAAAAATCTGATAGAGAAACTGAAGAAGCAGAACTGGACCTTTACTTTCATCGGCACGGACAATCTCGACGTTGAGGGTATTGCCAGGAATATGGGAATAGACAATCATCTGTGCTTCTCGGAGGATGAGGCCGGCACCAGACGGATGTTTGCCTGCGAGAACAAGGCAAGGATGAGATTCGCGAAGTGTCAGGCTGTAGGCAAGAAAATGAAAGAGGGAAGCTATTTTGATGAGTAATATTTGTTGCTTATCCAAATAATCACTAAATTTGCACAAAGATGCTGATTGTGGCATTCTTTAATGCTGATTAATAAGTAAAACGAGACGCGACGATGGCACAGGCAAGAAAATATCCGGTAGGAATACAGACGTTTGAAAAAATTAGGGAGGGTAACTACCTTTATATCGACAAGACACAATATCTTGTTGATTTTATAAAAAGTGGTTATCAGTATGTTTTCCTGAGCCGTCCGCGTCGGTTCGGCAAGTCTCTCTTTGCCTCGATGATACACGCTTATTACGAGGGGCGCAAGGATTTGTTCGAGGGTCTTGCCATGGGCGAATATGAGAAGGAATGGGTTAAGCATCCCGTGCTGCACTTCGATATGAGCGGTGCAAAGCATTTTGACGGGGAGCGACTTGAACACTATCTCAATATGCAACTCATACCATACGAAGACAAATATGGCAGAGACGAGCGCGAACTGCATCCAAACGAACGTTTAAGGGGCGTTGTGATGCGTGCCTACGAGCAGACCGGGCAGAAGGTGGCACTCATTATTGATGAGTACGACGCGCCGTTGCATGATGTTGTGCACGAGGAGCAGAACCTTGCAGCCTTGCGCCGCATTATGCAGAATTTCTATTCGCCAATTAAGTTGCTCGACCCATACCTCGAATTTGTCTTCCTCACAGGTATCACCAAGTTCGCGCAACTGAGCATTTTCAGCGAACTGAACAACCTTTTTAACATCTCCATGTACGACCAGTATTCTGCCATCTGCGGCATCAGTAGCAATGAGCTGCACACGCAGATGCTGCCCGACGTGGAAATGCTTGCCGAACGTCTGCACCTCAGCGTTGATGATACCTTCGCGCTGCTCAAAAAGAAATACGACGGCTATCATTTCAGCAAAAACTCCGAGGATGTTTATAATCCGTTCAGTCTGATAAAGGCTCTTGCCTCTGGCGATATCGGTGACTACTGGTTTGATTCCGGTACTCCTACCTATATAATAAAGCTGCTTCAGAAATATAATGTCGGCCTGCGCGACCTCAGCGGTCAGGATGCCGGTGTGAGCGACTTCGACGTTTCGCCGGAGAATATGACCACCGCCTTGCCATTATTATACCAGAGCGGTTACCTTACCATCAAGCACTACGACCCGATGATAAATATCTATACCTTGGGCTATCCCAATGAGGAAGTGCGCACGGGCATGATTCGCTCTCTTTGTGCCAACTACCTCATTCCGGCAGAAGGCACCAACAGCAGTTTTGTCATCAAGTTCGTCAAGGCAGTCGTTGCCGACGATATGGAGCAGGCTCTCACCCTTATGCGCGCCTATCTCGCCGGCGTGTCCTACTGCCTGTCGAACAAGACGAAGCGCGATGTGCAGACCATCTTCTACCTCGTTTTTTCGCTTATTGGAGGATTCATCAATGTTGAGGAAGAGAGTTCCCACGGCAGAGCTGACGTTGTGATAACTCTTCCGTCCACGGTCTACGTCATGGAGTTGAAATTCGACGGCTCCGCCGATGCCGCCCTCCGTCAGATTGACGACAAGGGCTATCTCATTCCATATTCTGCCGATGGCAAACGATTGGTTAAGGTTGGCGTGAACTACAGCAGTGAGGAGCGCACCATCACGGAGTGGAGGATAGAAGGGTAACTCTGTCTAATGATGCGCCACATGGCATAAGCATCTGAAATCGTAGATATTTAGAAGGCGCGTCTGGCGTATTCGCCGGAGTTGTTTTAACGCAGACATGACCTTCTGCTCATACAATGACAAACATCAATATTTAGCTCCTTATATTTCAATGAAGATAATATCCACAAGCGACTGGCATTTGGGCAACCTCTTCCACGGCAACGACCGTCTGCCGGAACATCGCCATTTTCTCAACTGGCTGTTAAGTCAGATAACTACGCACAAACCAGACGCACTCCTTGTGGCTGGTGATATCTTCGACAACGGCAACCCTTCGGCTGCCGCACAGCGTACCTATTATGAATTTCTTGCCGATGCCACACAGGCTTGCCCGGATATGACAATTGTCATTACAGCCGGCAATCACGATTCTTCAAACCGCCTTGAGGCACCGCGCCCGCTGCTTGAACGCTACAATGTGGAAATCCGAGGCAACGTGAGGCGCACTTGGGTGGCGTCGGATGACATGGAAGGCGCGTCGGGCTGTTGGCAAACAGATTACGACGACCTCATAATTCCTGTACAGGGTAGGGCTGGCGACAGCATTGTTGTCCTTGCCGTGCCATACCTGCGTTCGGATGTGGTGGCCGACGAGAGCTACTCGCATGGAGTAAACCGCTTCTTGCAGCAGCTAACCGACCGTGCACGACAGCTGTATCCCGATAAACCGACAGTTATGATGGCTCACCTGTATGCCAGTGGTACGGACATTGCCAAGAATGATGCAAGCGAGAAAATTATCGTTGGCGGACAGGAGGAAGTGAGTATCGACAAGTGGGAGGGACATCCCGACTATATGACTTGCGGACACATTCACAAACGTCAGCATATATGGGGTACCAACTGGGCTCGCTATACGGGCAGTGCCTTGCCAATGTCGTTTGCCGAGAAAGACTATAGTCATGGCGTAGATCTGTTGACCATAGAAAACGGCAAACAGCCTGAGGTGGAGTTCCTTGAATATCATCCGCAGCATCCTCTATGCATATTGCCAGAGAACGATGAACCGCTGACGGTAAATAAACTGAAGACGCTAATCAACAAACAACTCCCCGAAAAACATGGCGACAAACCAAGTGAAACATTCGTATATGTAGTGCTGCGCGTCATGCTCGGCAAGGTGGCGGCAGACGAAATTAGAGAATTGGAGAGTCTGGTTGCCACCAAAGATGCTGTGTTGTGCAAGATACAGAAGATTATTCCGCAGCTCGACATCACTACCATTACCGACTCGCAGCATATTGCCAGCATAGACGATATCCTGAACCGTAATCCTGTAGACACCATTCGTGAGGCATTCGCCATAAAACACGGAGTGGAGATGTCGGATAGGCAAGAGGAGATGATAAAGAAGGTAATGAACGAACTGTCTATCGACAACTGATAAGACATAAAAGCTTTCAATAGTATGAGATTTCTTAAACTTGAGATATTAAATCTCGCCTCGCTCGACCGTCAGGAAGGTGAGGTGATAGATTTTGAGCATGGGGCACTTGCCGACAGTACGATATTCAGCATCGTAGGACCTACGGGCAGTGGTAAGTCTACGTTGCTCGATGCCATCTGTCTTGCCCTCTACAACCGTGCCCCGCGCTATCCGCGAAAAAAGGGCGACCGCAACCAGAATATCGAGATATTCGGTAGTCCGGAGGAGGGCGAGAACAACCGGCTTGCTCCGACCGACAGCCGTAATATCCTGACACGTGGAAGAAAGAATGGCTACAGTAAGCTTACTTTCCTTGCCAATAACGGTATGGTATACCGCGCCGAATGGCATGTGCGCTTTCAGCGCGTGAGATACGAAAATGCGCAGACCTCACTATATCGTATCAGTATGAAAGACGGTAATCAAGTGGAAGAATCCGTGGATTGGAACTCGCTGCCAGACATCATAGGTCTTGATTATGAGCAGTTTCTCCGCACTGTGCTCATTGCTCAAGGTTCGTTTGCCAATTTCCTGAATGCAAAGGAGAATGAACGCTATGAACTCCTTGAGAAACTTATTGGTGGAGACGACACCTACACACGTGTCTCAGAGAAGATAGACGAACACCGTAGAGCTGCTGTAGATAATCTCAAGGAGATACGGGCAAAGCTTTCTGCCTACGAGCAAGACGATATGTCGGAGGAACAGCTTGCCGAGCTTAATGCAAGCATCGCTAAACTTGAGGAGAGTGCAGCGCAAAACCGTAAGGAACTCGATAATATCAAGACTTCCCTCGACTGGTATGCTCGTGAGGATAATATATGCAAGGAGATAAAAGAGTGTGGCAATAATCTCGAACTTGCCAATAAAGCTGTTGAGGCTCTGGCTGGGCAGAAAACACGTCTTGCTCTGCATGATGCCACGCTTGATGCTGTGGGCATTTACAAGAATATAAAGGAAACGGAGCAAAATATTGTCAAACTCGATACCGACATTAAGTCTGCCGAGGAACAAACGAATACCATAAAGGCAAATGTCGATAAAGAAAATAGCATACTTAAAAAGCTTAGAGAAAATCATCAAACTGCACTCCGCGAGCTGGAAAAGCAAAAGCCCCACATAAACCGTGCAAGGTCGATAAAGGCTGAACTGAAAGCTACTGTCAAGGGGGTGGATGAAAAAAAAGCTGTTGTCGCTAATTGCAAGCAAGCTACTACCGCGGCAAAAAATGCTCTTGATGGTAATTTGGGGGAAATATCACGTGCGGAAGATAATGTAAAGCGGAATGAAGATACTTATAAGGTCTTGGTTTCCGAAGTCGAAGACAACACCAGTAAACTTGTAAAATCTGTTGCTTCTGCTACGGAAGCCTATACTGCAGAGGCTGCAAAAGCCGACGGCTTGAATGTCGTTACTCTGCAAAAGGCAAAGACGGCAGCAGATGCTACTCTCAGCGACATTAATTCTGCTATAAAAACACTGCAAGACCTTAATGACAAAAAGATGCGTCTCAACCAGAATGTCAAGGAACTTGACGCTCTGAAGAAACGCAACGGAGAGATTGATGCTGAAATCGGTAGCATCAATACGGAAAAGCTAAAAAAAGAGCTGGATACCTTACGTCATACCCATACTCTTATGACAAGCAACGACTGGCAGGCTCATCGGCATAGTCTGCATGATGGCAAACCGTGTCCGTTGTGTGGCGCCACTGATCATCCTTATTCAGATGATGCCGCATTCGTTCCTGTAATATCAGAGCTCGCTATACTCATACAGAACAAGGAGACTGAACTTGAACGCTTGACGCAGACTCTTACCAGGCTGACAAAGGAGCAGGGGAGTGTGGGCGGCAGCATAAAGCAGATAGAAAGAACTATAATGTCTCTTGATGCTGATGTAAAGCGCATTACCGGCGACTGGGACATTCTTCACGACCGGCACCCGGAATGGATTGCCACGAGTGAGGCTCTCGGCAAACTGTTGCCTGTTGCTGAGCAGAGTGCAAAAGATACTGCCAAAGAGCTTGACCTATATAATGCCTTGGTGAAAAGGATTGACAGTTTGCGAAAAGCAAAAGAGAAGGCTGAAAAACTGTTGAATGAATATAAGGAGGAATCAGACAAGAAGTTGAAGTCGGCTGAACAGACAAAGAATACCGCCTTGACACTACTTGCCACCGCCAAGGGGAAAACAGAGAACTTACTGGCACAACTCAAAGAAAAGAAAGACGCTTTGGCTGCAGCCTTGGCAGACTTCAACGATGCCAACGACAATGCTGCACGGATGATGGCGGATATGAAAGCTGAAGTCGGTGATAAGGATCCGGACAAATATGAGACGGAACTTACGGAAAGGATAAAGGAGGCTAATGATAACGTTACTGCCAAGACTGATGAAATAACCAAACTTGACAATAAACTTGGTGTTCTCTCGGGTAAAATGGAGGCAGGCAAGAAACAACTGTTGTCGGCAGAGAAAAAATTACGGCTGTGTTCCGACGAGCTTGATGCATGGATAGCAGACTTTAATAATATGTATGAAGGTCGTTCCATAACGGTTGCCGATATCTCCTTGCTCTATTCTGCAACAGACAACTGGGAGCAGATAAGGCATGAGATGCAGTTGAAGAATGATGCATTGACAAGAGCCAATACGCTTCTTGAAAAAGTTACGCAAGAGCATAACGAACATCTGGCGACAAAGCCGTCAACGTCGTTCGACGACCTTGTTAAACGCAAGGCAGAATTGGAAACTCAGTCTGATACAGAACTTGTAGAGAAGAAGTCGCGCAAACAGCGCTATGATTATGCACGGCAACAGATGGGCAAAATGCACGAAAGCAAATTGCTTGCAGAGCGAACGGCAGGTGAGTGGACGGCTATTACCGATGCCATAGGCACCGATGGACGCACGTTGCGCAAGATAGCCCAATGTTACACTCTGAGCTTCCTTATAGCTCATGCCAATGCGGAGATACGCAAGTTTAACAGTCGCTATGAGCTGGTTCAGGTGAAACATTCTCTTGGTATAAGGGTTATTGACCACGATCGCGCCGACGACATACGTGATACTACTTCGCTCTCGGGGGGCGAGACTTTCATCGTTAGCCTCGGATTGGCTCTTGGACTGTCGGCACTTTCGTCGCGCAACATTTCCTTCGACAATCTTTTCATCGACGAGGGATTCGGCACTCTCGACCCCGACGCCCTTGCCACGGTTATCGACTCGCTTGCCATGCTACAGTCGTCGCAGGGCAAGAAGGTGGGTGTGATAAGCCATACCGACACGATGAGTGAGCGCATTACCACGCAGATACGCATTATAAAAAACGGCAATTCGGGTAGTAGTCATATCGAGGTATATCCGTGAGAGAATTCAAAATAAAAATTTGTTGCTTATATAAATAATCGCTAAATTTGCACAAAGATGCTGATTGTGGCATTCTTTTAGAGCTGGTAAATAAGTAAAAACGAAAGAGAATATGAAGCAGACAAGAAGATATCCGGTAGGTATACAGACGTTTAGTGAGATAAGGGAACGTAATTACCTTTATATCGACAAGACGCAGTATCTTGTTGATTTTATAGACAAAGGCTATAAGTATATCTTCCTGAGCCGTCCGCGTCGGTTCGGCAAGTCGCTGTTTGCCTCGATGATACACGCTTATTATGAAGGTCGCAAGGACTTGTTCGAGGGTCTTGCCATGGGCGAATATGAGAAGGAATGGGTTAAGCATCCAGTGTTGCACTTCGATATGAGCGGTGCAAAACATATGGACACAAAACAGTTGGAGGGCTATCTCGACTATCTGCTTCTGCCATACGAAAAGCAATTAGGTATGGAAGAGAATAAGGATAAGGAACCTAACATACGGTTTGCCAATATCGTGAAGGCTGCTTACGAGCAGACCGGGCAGAAGGTGGCACTCATTATTGATGAGTACGATGCGCCGTTGCTTGATGTAGTGCACGAAAATGATAACCTTGCAGCCTTGCGCCGCATTATGCAGAACTTCTACAGTCCGATTAAGATGCTTGACCCTTATCTCGAATTCGTTTTCCTCACTGGCATCACCAAGTTTGCGCAGCTCAGTATTTTCAGCGAACTGAATAACCTCTTCAATATCTCCATGTACGACCAGTATTCTGCCATCTGCGGCATCAGTAGCAATGAGCTGCACACGCAGATGCTGCCCGACGTGGAAATGCTTGCCGAGCGTCTGCACCTCAGCGTTGACGACACCTTCGCGCTGCTCAAAAAGAAATACGACGGCTATCATTTCAGCGAGAACTCCGAAGATGTATATAATCCATTTAGCTTGATAAAAGCACTTGCATCACAGAAAATCGGCGACTATTGGTTTGAGTCGGGTACTCCTA
>DBKQ01000117.1:11123-15422 GCA_002298545.1 Prevotella sp. UBA746 | reverse complement strand
AACCAGCTGAGCTAAACGCCCTTGCTCTTGTAAGCGGTTGCAAAGGTATGAACTTTTTTTGTAACCTCCAAATTTTCTTTAAACTTTTTTCAAATTAAGTGCATTTTTCTCACCATCCCTCACACCATCCCTCACCATCCCTCACACCATCCCTCACCATCGAAACGCCGATATACAGGGAGTTTCACAGAGACGGTGAGGGGTGTGAGGGTTATTTTCGAAAAAAACTATTTTATTTTTATCTTCAAGAAAAAACGAAGTTGAACCTATTTATACAAACTTACTGCACCGGTTCTCTGAATTACGAAAGTGTTGCTTGCAGATTTCTGCAATATATCTACAACATCTGAAAGTTTATCCTTATTTACCCCTCCGTAACGGACCACAGAGGAAGAGCTCCATGTCTGTGCATACTGCGCTCCATTTGACAAGAAATATACGAACACAGTCTGTGCAAGGTCATACTTATCCTTTGTCAGCAGCTCTGCTCCTTTCAGAATAATGGATACCTCACACTTTACAGAACCGGGAAGCGCACTGATGGCTACCGACTGCTTGCAGAATTTCATACCTTCGGTAGGGACAAGCGGATTGGGGTTGTCGTATACGAAACCGTCCTTGCTAACTATACTCTCATCGGTTTTCTCATTTCCTTTTTCATCTAAGTAAGTAAATTTAAACTTAAATGTAGCTATATCAAGCTCACTCTCAAGTGCTCCATAGCAGAAAGTAAATGTACCCTTCGAATATTCGTCTGACTTAGGAGCCGGATCATCATTGTCATCTCCACACGCCGTAAACATACCGATGCCAAGTATTGCAAAGAATACCGGCAAAACACTTTTCAAAAATTTCTTCATAATGTTTCTATTATACTTTACTTTTTATACAGATGCAAATTTAAATAAAATATCCAACTAAATTACCTATAGGAACAAAAATAAATCACGGGAGCATAAAATTCGGCATTTTCGGTAAGCCAAATGAGCAGTACTAAATTTACCTATATTCTGCCATGGCGAGGAAACAGAGAATGAAATCCAAGGATAATATAAATAAAAGATGGAATAATTGTGGAATAATCAGAAAAACTCTGTACCTTAGCATCCGATTATGAGCGAGAAAGAAACAAAATACATCGACATCATATTGCCACTGCCGCTTAACTGCCTGTTTACCTACTCTGTTCCACAAGAAATGGAACAGCTGGCTATAAGCGGAGCAAGAGTGCTTGTGCCTTTCGGAAAATCGAAACTCACCGTGGGACTCATTGTAAAAGTACACGACAAGAAACCGGACTTTAATGTAAAGCCCATAGAAAGAGTTATCGACAAGCAACCGGTGGTTAACGAGAAACAGCTGAAGCTATGGCAGTGGATTGCCTACTACTACATGTCGCCAATTGGCGACGTGTTCAATGCTGCACTGCCTGCCGGACTAAAAACAGTGGATGGCTTTAAGCCTAAAACGGAGACATACGTAACCTTGCCTGAAAATCTCCGCCACGAACAGGCTCTACATGTTGCATTCGGCATTCTGAAGAGGGCTCTTGCCCAGCAAAAGACCTTTGCCACATTTCTCGCCATGTCGCATTGGGACACTCTTGTAGGCGACTATCCCGATGAGCAGACTGTGGAGATAACTAAGGAAGAACTGATGAATGAGGCTCATTGCTCTCTTGGTGTCTTCAAACAGCTCATCGACAAGAAGTTCTTGCAGACGTATGAAAAGGAAGTGGGAAGGCTCAACTGCGGTGGAGAGCCTCATCTCGACAATGTAAAGATGCTGTCGGCAGCACAACAGGAGGCTTATAACCAGATTCTGTTCCAGTTTCTGAGTAAGAAGGTGGTGTTGTTGCGAGGCGTAACATCAAGCGGAAAGACGGAAATATACATTCATCTTATAAAGCAAGCCCTGGAACGCCATGAACAAGTACTTTACCTGCTGCCGGAGATTGCACTCACCGTGCAGATAAGGCAGAGGCTGCAAAGGGTGTTTGGCGACAGACTGGGCATTTACCACTCTAAATACTCTGATGCAGAACGCGTGGAAATATGGAAGAAACAACTCTCCCCTACTCCCTACGACGTAATCCTTGGGGCAAGATCGGCTGTTCTGCTGCCGTTTTCTAACCTCGGACTCGTAATTGTCGACGAGGAACATGAGACATCATTCAAGCAACAGGACCCCGCCCCCCGCTATCATGCACGCAGCGTGGCTATCATGCTGGCTCAACAGTTTGGGGCAAAAACGCTGTTGGGTTCGGCAACACCGTCTGCCGAAAGCTGGAACAATGCCAAGAACGGGAAATTCGGACTTGTTGAACTTAACCAGCGATACCAGGGCATCGAACTACCGGAGATTAAAGTTGTGGATGTAAAGGACATGCAGCGCCGCAAGATGATGTATGGTCCGGTGTCGCCAATGCTGCTCCATGCCATGAAGGAGGCGTTGGAAAACGGCGAACAGGTGATTCTTTTCCAAAATCGCCGCGGCTTTGCTCCGATGATTGAGTGCAGAGTGTGCGGATGGGTTCCGAAATGCGAAAACTGCGACGTTAGTCTGACGCTACACAAAAACATGAACCAGCTTACGTGCCACTACTGCGGTTTTACTTACTCTGTGCCTAAGAAATGTCCTAACTGCGAGAGTGAAGACCTCAGACCCTACGGCTATGGCACGGAGAAGATTGAGGAAAAGATTATGGAACTTTTCCCTGGAGTGCCCGTGGCACGAATGGATCTCGACACCACTCGCTCTCGTAACGCCTACGAAAGAATTATAAATGACTTTTCTGCCGGCAGGACTAAAATTCTTATCGGTACGCAGATGGTGAGCAAGGGGCTCGACTTCGACCACGTTAAAGTAGTGGGTATCCTCAATGCCGACTCTATGCTCAACCAACCAGACTTCCGTGCTTATGAACACGCCTTCACTATGATGTCGCAAGTGGCAGGAAGGGCAGGAAGGAAAGGTGGCAGAGGGTTGGTAATACTCCAGACCAAGGATGTGGAGCAGCCCGTGATACGACAGATTGTAGACAACGACTGGCAATCTTTCTATGCCCAGTTGCTTGCCGAGCGACGACTGTTCCACTACCCACCGTTCTACCACCTTATATATATATATATGAAGCACAAAGACGAGCGGCGTGTTGAAACGGCAGCCATTGAGATGGGCAGCAGACTGCGCCAGTGGCTCGGCGAGAGAGTGCTCGGTCCCGACAAACCTTCAGTATCGAAAGTGCGCACGCTGTTTATCCGCAAAATAATGCTCAAGCTCGAAATGGGCATCGACATGAAGCGTGTGCGCCAGTGTCTGTATAGTGTTCAGCAACAGATGGAACAGGACAAGCGCTACACGTCGTTGCAGATTTACTATGATGTAGATCCGAGCTGACAGAAAAGAAACAAAACAAATCCCCGACATTCTCATCAAGAGAGAGTCGGGGATTTGATTATTCATAATAGTAATTGACTTGCCCACTTAGGAATATCGTCAGTATATTGCTTATGAACCTTGCCTGATACTGTTCTGAAGAGCAATCTCGGCAAATGGTCTTCAATGGAATTGTCATAGATATACGCCCTGTCAACAAAGCTTATTGCCTCGCTTGCATTTACCAACGACTTGAAATACCTTGAGATAATTTTTGAAATCGGCACTTCATGTCCTCCCTCAAGAAAACGCTTTGTTATTCTTGACACATTGATTACGGGAGATTCTGTACATACAAAGAAAAACCTTATAAAGAAACCTGCCTGATGAGCCTTCTTTAAGAATTCAAGTTTTTCATCAGAAGAAAAAACCGTCTCAAATACAAAATCCTCCTTATTTTCAAGACACCGATAGCGAAGTTCTGTGGAATATCTTGCTGCTTTCAACACAGCTTCCGCAGAATTCCAATCACCAAATTTCTCCTGCGCTATATTGTCTGGATTAATATACAAACAGTTATCGGTCCACTCGTTAGACAACAACTGCTCTGTAGTAGATGTCTTTCCAGATCCATTCGGACCCGCCACGACACAAAGAACCGGTTTCATGCTCATAACATGGCCCTTTGTGCCCTGCGGCGTGTTATTTCAGCCTTAGCTGCTGAGAACATTCTATCCAACTCTTCCTGCGCTTTAATTGTAGACTGGCAAGCCGTTTCCTGAACTCCCAACATAATTGCTTCAAGCATTTCATCTGTAGGTTCTTCTGCAGAGTTTAACCTATATGACCTTAATTCTTCTTTTGACATAGCAGTAACTGTTTATCTGTTTGCATTATATTTTGCAAAGATAGTGCAAATCG
>DBKQ01000117.1:3302-11012 GCA_002298545.1 Prevotella sp. UBA746 | reverse complement strand
CTTATGCAAAGATAGTGCAAACTGAAGACAAAACAAAACAAATCCCCGACATTCTCATCAAGAGAGAGTCGGGGATTTTATTTATATATAATAACTGTAACAAAGATTCTTATGCCTTATTCTGCATATTCCTTTTCACATTCCTGCGCTTCTTAAAATACAGCCAATAGCCGGTAACGGGCAACGAGGCTCCGATGATGCTCACAATGAAAGTAATCACTTTTGTCAGCATACCTCCCCACGAACCGATATGCAGTTCATGGAAAACGGTCATCAGCTCCGTTCCCTTTGGCACGAGCTTCAGTCCGAAACCAAGTCCTGTACCGGCGAGCAGCAAAAGCCACAACAGCGTCCACCAGCCGAGGCTTACATGAAGGTCGTAAAGGAGTTTCCGTTTGCCTTTGCCTGTATCTACAGTAAACCGCTTGCGCAACTGTCTGCCATTATGCGGCAAGCATATCCAGATACCACTCAGGAGGATGAAGACAAAGAACAGCGTGGTATAGGTAACAATAATCTTTCCGGGAGCACCCATCATCAATCCGGTATGAAACTTCGTAACATAAGAGAAGAAATCCCTTTTCGTCGTTGTTCCATACGGAGCATCGGCATTCTTCCCGGCAATGTCATGTTGCTTGGCGTTTCCATGGTGTTTGCCAAAGTCATGCACTTTTTCTCCGCCATGTTTCTTGTCCATACCATGAGCCTTGCCCATACCATGAGGCGCAACCACCTTGGGCATTCCCAAGGCATTACGTATCTCGTTTTTGAACACCAATGTAGCTCCCGACAGACAGATGAGCACAATAAGAATGCCCAACGGCAGCGACAGCCACAGGTGTAATTTGTATAATACTTTCTTTGTTTTCATTATTTATCTGTGAGGATTAATTTCGCAATGTTTCTACGCAGCGATATTTCGCAGAGTTTCTATACGGAGTTATTTCGCAAAATTCACTTTCAGTCCTACAACAAACATTCTGCCCGGTGAATAGAGAGCATAACGGCGTGTGTCGGTGTCCACACGGTGGTCGGTCTTGTCGAAGATATTGTCAACACCGATGCTCGGCATCAGTCGGAACATTCTGCCCACGGTGAATGTGTGGGTAGTGTTCAGGTTCACCACGCCATAACCCGGAGCATCCTCGTAAGAAGGATAGTATGTACGCGACTGGAAGCGGCTGTTGAGGTTCACGCCGAGTGTATAGTTGCGCCAAGTGTGACTGTAGTTTGCTCCGGCAGTAAAGCTGTTCTTGAACGTGCGTTCAAGGTTAATCCATTCGCCTCCAGTCTTTGAGCGGCCGTTCGTATAGGCATAGTTCACCATGAGGGTGAGGTCTGGAGTAACGTTTACCGAAGCATTTGCCTGCACACCCTTCACGATACCCTTGTTGCTGTTGATATAATGTCCGTAGGTCTTTAGCTGTGCCAGCTGGTCGGCTGTTGCCTCAGGGAATTGCTCTGCGAGTTCCTTGCGGATATCATCGTCCACGGCGATGTTCTCCTTCACGATCATGTCGCTAACGAAGTTCATGTATCCCATAACGGAGAGAGTGAAGATGCGGTTGCTGTATTCTGCGCTCAACGACACATAGTGGCTGCGCTCCGCCTTCAGACTGGTGTTTCCGAATGTTATAACCGGGCGCTTGCCCATTATCTTGAAATAGTGATAGTAGAGCTCGTCGAGTCCCGGTGCACGGAAACCGCGCGAGTATGCAGCACGGAAGCGGAAGTTGCCCGGAGCGTACATCAACGACACCTTAGGAGTGAAGTTGTTTCCGAACGTGCCGTGCTTGGTATATCTCACACCGAGCGTAGCACTAAGATTCTTTACAATCTCCATGTCGTGCTGGGCATATGCAGCAAGAGTATACACATTGTTGTTCACGTCGCCGCTCGTGGCTGTAAGGAAGTCGTTGCGCCAGTCGGCACCCACGATTGTAGTAGCCTTGTCATAGAAGTGGAACACTCCCTTCAACTCCGCCTCGTAGTATTTTTGGAACTTATTGCGCACGAAGTCGCCAGCCTTCTTACTCTTCGTGTCCACCTGATAAAGGTTGCCGTAATGGTAGTTGTCGTTCACGAAATCGAGCAGCAACGAGTGTTTGCCGAATTTGTATTTAGCTCCGGCTTCCCAGCGCCAGCCCTCGCTACGCATGTCGTAGTCAGACCCGCCAGTTACATCTGTACGAGTATTCGGGCGGTCGGTTAGTTTATAGTTGTATGCTCCTCCGGCATACATCGAGAAGTTCTCTGTCGGTTTGATATCAAAGCGCTGGTTGATAAGGTTTGAGTTGAATCCGATAAAAAGCGGAGCTATCGTCTCATATTCCTTTCCGTCGGCATCAAGAGCCTTATTGTTGTTCTGGTAGCTGTCTGCCTCCTGATGGAAATATGATGTATGTGAGTCGAGGTATTTTGAAGTAACATCGAGGTTCACACCCTCAGAGAACTGTCCTTCTCCCGACACTCTCGTATCTGACGAGATTGCCACATTATCGAGAGTCTTCTCGTCGGTGATGATGTTAATCACTCCTCCTATGGCATCCGAACCGTAAAGAGCCGATGCAGCCCCGTCGAGCACCTCGATGCGCTTAACTTTCGACATATTGATACGACTGAGGTCTACGTTTCCGGCAATATCGCCAATCATCTTCTTACCGTTCACAAGCACGAGAACGTATTTGTTGCCCAATCCGTTCACACGGATATACGAGCCCATGGCGTTCGGAGCGAACGACACCTGCGGCATGAGTTTTGTCAGAACCTCCTGGAAGTCTGTAGAACCCGTTTCCTTAATAAGTTTCTGCGAGAGCACATGCACCGGGGTTGTTGTCGACTTCAAAAGCTGATGATGTCCGTTTCCGGTTACCACTACCGGGTTCAGCTCTATCGCCTTGTCGTTGTCTACGTTGTCTCCTTTCGTCACGTTGTCTGCCACGGCATTTACGCATCCCAATGATGCTGCCACGGCTAAGAATAAAATTCTGCTATTCATATATTACTTTAAAAACTTTTGTTATTTACATTATTATATTATTCAATTTTTCGGATTTGATTCTTCCCCTCCCCCGCCTCCCCCTCCGGGGGCGGAGCAGTTACTCATTCTGCTAAAACTGAAATATTTACAGGTAAATTCAGTAATGATACAGATTTAGTAATGATAAATATGTGATGTTATGGCAATAAAAAGGTACCCACTCCTATTTGCCTCACCAGTTGCAATCACTCCCCCTTGGGGGAGATGGAGGGGGCTATCTTTTCAATTATCATCTCCTGCACCTCAGGCATCTCGCCGAGTCCCTTGCCGAGTACACTTACTTTATAGCCCTGTTTCTGCAGTTTCTCTTTCCACACGCCATTGATGTCTTCCTTCTGATGGTTTCCGGCGATATAGAGCAGCGGGACGAGTACAACTCTCTTTGTCTTGCTCTTTCTCAATTGGCGTTCCACATTCTCTATCGCGGGATACCCCTCGATTGTTCCTACGTGCCACTCCTGCTTACCTTCATCTTTCAGCAGATAGTCGAGCTGACTGTACATGGCGTTTGCCGGACTGTCGCTGCCGTGTCCTACGAGTACAACTTGCGACTTACCAGCCTCTATTGTCTTGTCTGCCGCCAGATTCTCACTGATAACTCCTATCATCTTCCGACAGTCGTCGACAGAATACAATAGCGGTCGCCCTACCTTTATTTCACTGAACTTCCCTTTAGCCTTCTCGGCGTAATCCTCCAACAAATCAGTCATCACGCCATCGAGAAGCATCGTGCTCTGCACGACAACCCGCTTGCAGCCGAGACTTTTCAGCGAGTCGAGTGCCTCAGGAATTGAGAGTTTCTTTATTCCTCTCTTTCCGAGCATACGTATCACAGCCGGGGCAGCATAAGCCTCCATAACCTTGCAGTCGGCAAAACGCTCTGCCACGATGCTGTCCAGTTTGTCTATCGTAACACTGCGACTACGGTCGTTTCCCGTACCATAATGCACGAGAAGTATTCCAGTCGATTTATCATTTGCGGTTTGCGCCAGCAATGCCACGGCGCATAGCATGCTCATGGCCATGAGTCCTAATTTCTTTATATTCATAAAATTTTCAAATGGATAAGAAAATAAATCTTTTTACCTCTAACTTTCTAAATTCGGGTGCAAAGATATCATGATTCTATTAATGCCACAATACTCAAATTTTAGGATTTTGGACATATCACGTTTTTCACATAAGTAAAAATTAAAAACGCAAAAATCCTTCACCGCCGTAGTATCTCATTAGATACCAACGAATTGCGGTGAAGGATTTTTATTTTATCCTATAAAAAGGACAGTAGCTTTATTTTATCATTACTTTATCCGTTACGGTCTTTCCGCCAACTACACTCTTCACGATATACATTCCCGGAGCGAGAGACTTCAGAGCAGCAGTGCCGTTGGCCACGATGTTGCCGGAGAGGTCGTAGACAGTCTGGCTGTCGGCTGCAACTCCTGTTGCTACCGATGAAATGCCGTCGGTTCCCAATCCGTAGGTAACATCGTCGATATAATAAGTGGCTGCATTGTCGGCACCACGGGTACTGGTGAAACGGAACGCCATGAAGAAGACATCGGCAACCTCCTGATTGGTGAGGTCTACGGTATACGGATACCACTTGCCGCTCTCGTCCTTCGTACAAGGCATTTTGCATTCTGTAAGCGGCTGGATATACGGCTTGCCGTCGGCAAGATCGATGTAGCAAAGCTCCAGCTTGTCGGTCTGGTTGTCCTGCAGATAGTCGCCACGTACCTTGAAGGTAAATACCTTAGTGGCAGAATTCTTGAAATCGAGTGGCGGAGTAACGAGAATCATCTGTGCCGGTGTGCCGCTGCCGCTCTCCATCTTAGAGTCGTATGCCGTAACCTTAGCCACCTTCTCGTTAGGCGACTCCACATCGTAGTCCAAGAACGAATATCCCCACCAAGCGCGTGATCCCTCAAGGGCAGAGTTAGTCCAGCGGTCCAGGGCAAGTGGCTTGTTGCGAGTGATATTGTCGAATTTCTCATTGAGCTCCTTCAGCGGATTCTCCTCGCTAAGCACAAAGTCGACGCCCTCTTTCGGTTCATCCGGAGTATCACCGGTTGCAACGCCCTCAAGAGGAAGTTCCATATCCTCCATGCCAAGAGCAGAGAAGACGAGCGACGTGTTGTATGTTCCGGCAACGGTAGGTTTGAAGGTAACCTTCACCGTGTTCTTGGTGTTGCGCATGAGCATCGTGTTGCTGAGGATAAACTGTCCGGCATCCTTCACCTTTACGTAGGCATAATCAGGCATGTTTGCCGTGGTAATCTCAAGAGTCTGCTCACTTGTCTCTCCCACCTTAGCCTGGAACTTCTGCAGTTCCGTCGGGCTGACGGTTATCGTTGGCGGATTCTGCTCGTCTATGGCGTAGGCACTGAAGTTAATGGTCTTGTAGTAATCCTCAATGCTCGGACAGTTCACCATGATGTATGCCTTATGCACAGCAACCTCTGTCGGGGTATAAGAGATAACGATATCAGTCTCACTGTTGCCTTTTTCTATCTTCGACTGCGAGAGTGAGAACTGGTCGGCATTCTTTCCTGCAAGTTCAAATGTCGTTGCTGCCGTCATGTTCTTTGCCGATACGTGGATTGTTGCCACCTCTACGGTCTTGCCCAAAGCTCCTGCCTTCTGCTCTATCTTCTCTGGAGAGAACTCGATAGAAGGTTCGCCCTGTGGCTGCTGCTCGATGATGTCCTCGATGCCTCGCGGACCGATTATCATTGCTTTCGAGGTGAAGAGACCAACGAGCGTGATGTCGCCGGTCGGGATGTTCTTGCCGATAAGCGAAGTGCCCTTGAAGATGCGCACTTTAGCATCCTCCGTACCGTCGGTAACGACAGGCTGCGTCATGCCTTCTGTAAAGGTTGCGCCCTCGGCAACGTCCTTGAATTTAAGGTCTTTCACCTTTACCAACTGCTGCATGTAGTCGGCTGGCGATGCCTTGAGCTGTGAGAGTGTAGCCTCAACAGGAGTTACTGTGTTGCCTGTAGAGAGAACCTTACCGAGATTGGTATTGTATGCCACGGCACTCATTGTGCCGAACGAGCTTTGAACACCGAGGATAGTCCCCGTGAGCTTGTCGCCAGCGTTATAGTCGGTAGTCGTCAGAGTTCCCCATTCGTCGCTGATGGTTATTGCTCCTGTAGCATCTTGCAGATAATAAACCGGCTTCGTTGCTCCCTTGTCGACAAACGATATCGTTGCCTCGCCCGAATATCTGTACGCCTCACCAGCTTCAGGGTCTTTACTGTAAAGTTCCTTGATGGTCTTTACCTCCGGTATGGTATATCCGGTCCATGAAATCTTAATCTGCTGGTCGGCAGCGCCCTCGCTCTTCAGCGTTACGGTGGCATTCTGCTCGCCGTCAGTATAAGCCACGTTTATTTTCAGCTTAGCTCCGTCGCCGCTCATAACGTCGGCAGCAGAGAGTGTTGCCGGTGATACGGTTACGGCTGGCGACGATGACTCTACGGTTACGTCGCCTGTAAGGTTCTCGCCCGTAACGGTAATTGTCTCATTGTATTCGTCGCCAGTATACACCTGTCCCAAGACGAGAGATTTCTTTGATGCCTTAAACGCAGGCGTCTTGTCTTCTTCACCTTTGCCGAAGAGTCCGGCATAGGTATCGGAAACGCGGACTGAAGCGACATACATCTCTGGAGCGGTAACAGTAGCGTTTGTGCCCTGACGGAGCTCAAAGCCCTGCAGTCCGTTGTTGCCCATACCGCTGCCGGTAGTGTTTATTCCGTCGATATAAGCATCAGGAGCAGACGGCTCCTTACTTAAATTTGCCGGATTTACATACAGATAAACATTGTCATACTTAGGATTCTGGGCGTTTATTTCATATCTCAACACAACGAGATAAGTCTGGTTGAGCTTCAGCGGATTGGCAGAATACACAGGTTTTGCACCTCCGCGTTCTACTCCCACCTTCACTTCGTCGTCGTTGTCGCCCTTGCCGATATAAAGTCGGCCGAGCTCCACAGGGTTTATGCCTTCGGCTATCACGGATTTATTCGTGCGCGGTGCCAACGCCAGCACGTAGCAGTTGCCCGAGGGCTGACTCTCAACATTTATGACAGCCGAGAAGTACACGTTGCCGGATTTCACGCCCTCGTCATCATCGGTAAACCTTACCATCAGGTCTTCGCCCGACTTTGTATTGCCGAGTTTCACGCATTTTGCCGGAGCCTCATCGTTGTATCCCGCATAAGTCAATGCCTTGTCCAACACCTGGATTGGAGCTTCGCTATTTCCTGCATAGCGCACCCATCCGCCCTGATTGTGCAGGTCGCCGGCAGGATAATTGAAGTCTTCCTTAAAACTAATCGTCTGTGCCTCCATCCCTATCGGAACGGCAAGCAAAGCCACGAGCAGCATAATAGCCCATGTCATTAAAGATTTAGAAGAATTGTGCTTTTTCATCATCTGATAATTTTTTAATATTGATAGTTATATACTACTTTGCAAATATACAATATTTCCAGACAAACAACGACTTTTTGTGTATTGAAATTATTTATTAGGTTATTTTTTGTATCTATTCTCTTCGCAATGAAGTATATACAGGTTTTGTCTGTCATACCACGAGGGAGCGGATGAGCCTAACGAAGGTGTTGTAACTACCGTTGAAAACACTTTTAACTACCGTT
>DBKQ01000117.1:3062-3278 GCA_002298545.1 Prevotella sp. UBA746 | reverse complement strand
AACGGTAGTTACAACACCTCAGTTGCGGTAAAACGATACTCAGACAAGTTTGAATTCTTCCTATATGAAGATGGAGAATGGGATTATAATTTCCCTGACAACAAGACATAATACAAAATTCCTTCACCACAATTTTCTCATTATCAACACCTTAAAATAAAAGTGAAGGATTTTTTATTTTCAATTACTATTATGGTTCTTCATCAATTTAGGTGG
>DBKQ01000117.1:0-3006 GCA_002298545.1 Prevotella sp. UBA746 | reverse complement strand
GCGATAAACATAAAAAACAAAGGAAATCAATCTTTTGTAACATACAATTAAAACAGAGTGTAAGAAAATACTGCAATTCTTGTCTTTACAAGATAGATATATCTTAATTATACAATGTTTTACGGGTTGTAAAATGATTGTCCTTTGTTTTTTATGTTTATCGCCCGAAACAAGTAAAAATGCCGAAGGCATTGGCGTTGTGTCGACATATTTCTGTCGAGAACTCGTTCTCGTAAAGAAATATGACAACACTGCGGCTACCCCGAGGAACGAGGGGTTTACTTGGTTCGTTTTTTTTTATTGTATTTGTCTAAAAAATTCTATCTAACTTCAGATAATATACATTCTGAATACATTATCCTATGAATTAAGCAGGTTAAACTATTATTTCTTAGAGTATTTATTCAGTTCGCTTATCGCCACACCGAAGATGCCCTTAACGAACTTGTCGGGCGTCTGCTCCTGCATGTCCTTCAAGCCCTCGATGCAGAGTTGCTTCTCGTCAGCAGTCATCTGCTGTCCCTTCTGCTTGCAGAGGTCGAGAATAGAGTTGGCAAGTCCGGTGAGCAGGGTGGTGTTGTCGGCATTACCCTCGCGGAGATTGTTCAGATAGGCGGCACGGAGATTGCCGAACTGTTGCACGGGGTCTGACGAATCGGCTTCTTTCGTCATGTTGGTAACATTTCCATTGCCGTCGAGCGACATCTTGTTGCCCTCGCCGTCGTCCATATCGATAGAGCCGTCGGCATTGATTACAAGACGCTGCTTGCCGGAACGGATCACCGTCTTGCCGCCTTTCTGCTCTATGACATCATCGCCCGACTTAATCTTACCGCCAAAAATCTTCGTCAGTTTACCGAGAGACTTCAGCTCCTTCATGCTTTCGCCCAGCTCCTTCATGTCGTCGGCAAGAGAATTGAGGTCGGCAGAATCGGTGTCATCTGCTACACGTCCGTTTATTATGGTTATCTTTTCTTTCTTCACTTTTCTCGGATCGCGGCTGTAAATCTTAACCACCGAACCACACACCTTATTGCCTATATATTCCCATTCCATCCCGTAGACATAGCGGTAGTCGGCATTTTCCTTGCTATTAACCCACATGAAGAGATAGTTTTTGTCAATATTGTCCTTTCCACTTGCCCATCCCAAAGTCAGCCGTTTATCCAAGTTGTCGCCATAGGCTATCAGCCTATTGCTTTTGGTCTTGTCGCCAGCCTTCTTTATAAAGACATCGTATGCATCCGACACATCTTCGTAGAACGCCTTGCGCAGAAAGTCAATTTTCTTTTCCTCTTTCTTAGGCAGCTGAAACTTATAGGTTATGCAGTATGCACCGCCGTCATCACGGTCTTCCACCTTGTTCCAGATACCATATTTGCCAGTATTAGCCCCGAAAGTATTTACGGCGCTGTCGATATTCTTCTGTGCCGAAGCCATAAGTGGCATAACTGCCATTGCCGCCACAACGAATCCTTTAAAAAATCCTTTCATAATAAAATTCCTTTCTCACTTTATACAAACTTTCATTAAAAATAAGATTAATCCAAATATTTTCCTTTCCCCCATTCCATTACTACCCTCTTTCCAATTTTCATGAGTAATATCCTTCCCTCCCTTCGGGAGGGTTAGGGTGGGTGTTAGGTTGGGTTTATTCTAATACACCTCCTCGTCTGCCACCTCTGCGATATCCACAGAATGAATCAGATTTACGGCCTTTATCATATTCAGCATATACTGCTGTTCGAGTTCCACCTTACGGAGTTCCGCTTCAGCCAGTCTGCTTGCCGTCCCGTCCACGGAATCAGCCAATTCTGAAGTCTGGAGTTTTGCCGTCAACACCTCCGGAGGAGCCGGTTTATATCGGTATTTGCGCGGAGTGCGGCTAACGGGAGCGGTTTCATTCTGTTGTCCGTCAATATTCCGGATGGAATCTGCCGCCACATTTACAGTATCGGTATTTTCAGTAAGTGATGCTACCGGTGTTACACTGGCGATTGACTTGCCATTACCTTTATCTTCATCTCCACCTATTATATTATATGCTACGATAAACAACACGGCAACGGATGCTGCAACATACAATATACGACGGAGATATACCGTAATACCGCCCCTTCTACTCTCTACAGAACTGTTGTCAACATTCTCTACCACCTCATCGCCTTTCAACAATGCTTCGTCCGTCATGCCGCTATCGAAATAGGCAAACATCATGCGATAAGGCTCCAGGTCTGCAGGTATATCTGTCTCCTGTCGGAAATAGTCGGCGAGTATCCGTTCCTCTTCCAAAGAAGAAGTGCCGTCCATAAATTTATCTATCAGTTTCCTTATATCCATATTAAATATCTTTGTTCAAGTTTTTAGTTCTTCATTCCCTTTTTACCTTCTTTTCATCTCCTCCAACAGTTTTTTCCTCGCCCTTGCCAAAAGCGTCGGCACCGATTTTTCGCTGATTCCAACGATGACAGCAATCTCTTCGGTAGACTTATGTTCTACCTGCCGGAGATGTAAAACGGAATATTCCGTTGAAGGCAATTTGTCTAACTGCATCTTCAGCCACAATTCGTTTTCCTGACTTTCGAGCCTTGAGTCGGGCTGACGATATTGACTGTCGGATATCTTTATATCATCAATCTGCGAGCATCGTTGTCCTCTAAGCATGTCTACCGAAAGATGTTTGGCGATAGTAACACAAAGAGCCGTAGCCTGCTTGATACCGGAATATCTCTCGCGTATGGTCCAAAGTTTCAGCATCGTGTCTTGTGCCACATCTTCTGCCGAATCTGCATTAAGCCCATACCCCCTTGCAACCGAGATAACCCGGCTGCGAAGCGACGCTGCAATATTTTCAAATTCCTCTTGAACCATTCTTTTTATTTATATCGGTTACGAGCCACTGGAGCTTTTGACTTATAAACGGAAAAGAAAGGGATTTATGAACAAGCATTATATTTCTTTAACAGAAAAGGACACACCCCTCACCTACCCTCACCATCCCTCACA
>DBKQ01000050.1 GCA_002298545.1 Prevotella sp. UBA746 | reverse complement strand
TGTAACGTTCAATCTCCACTAAGAAAGGTCCCTCATATTCCAAATAGTAAATATCCTTCTCGATTGTTCGACGCCCAACCCCATTCGTGTCGGGATATAGTTCAGCAAGACGCTTGTTTACTTCTTCTGTTAAATCATCAAGCGAATAATTATGATACCGACAACTAAGCAGGTCGTCAAGTATCTTATATCGAGTCATCGCATTCTTATTAGCTGGCATTACTTTACTATTTTAATGGTGCAAAGATACATAGATATAACGAACTCTATATTCGCATTATTGTGTTAAGGTATAACATTTTCTACATATTTCTTTTTTCAACTGTGCATTATCATACGCCAAGAATATCGTCAGGAATACAGAAACGGCAAGTATGCAAGCCATGCAGATAACAAAGAACTGGCGGAAGTGTTCACTACGATACATTCTCTTTATCCAGTACCAGGGATATGTCAGGAAAATGAAGCGTGGCAAGTCTGTCATTGTCAGTGGCATGGGTGGCTGCTCTATAGCCTTGGACTTCTTCGCTTGCATTAGTACCATCATTGCTGCATATCGCTTTTCCGTCAGTTGGATATTGTGATTAAGAGTCTCTGAATTCTTATTGCAGTTGGCTGTGACGGTGTTATACATTTTGGCAAGTTCCGTAAAGGAGCCAACAATCTTATCCACATATTTCTCATCATCATAAAGGCGAGACTGCAAAGCCGCATCTATGGCTTGAGATATAAGCTCAGTCAAGTTATCATCATCAAGCTTTTGTGATGGCGTTGATGTTTCAGGGTTATTACGTTGCATCTCTTCCGCAATTCTTCGCGGCAATGCCTGAATATCTGAGCGCAAACTACTGAGATTTGCTGCGATGACATCTTCTTTCATTATCTTCTACGTTTTGAAGGTTTATACTTTGTTTGCTGTTGAAGTTTCCACTTGTTTTTATCCTCATCTTTGTCACGCCAACCTTGACTGTTTGTAGGACCACCGCCGCATTCCGTAGCCTGGACATGAGGCTGAAAGATCAATTCTTCCAATGCTTGACCGAAGAATACACATAAGTTGGAATAGCTGAGAGACGAGTCTAAACGGGAGCCAGCACTATGCGTTTCGTCTAAGGAGAATGACAATCCTACGACTTTACCTGTCAACTTATTGGATGTCGTCTGCATCCCAATATGTCGTTTGGATAGTTCTGCAATGAAACCATCCCAGTTATTAGACGCTTGTCGCGCATCCAATACGGCAGTTTTGAGTTGTGCTATCTTCTTTTGTTGTGGACGCAAGCGATTCAAGTTCTGTTCTTTGCTGTTCTTCCGGGCGATGTAGAGACCATATTCCTCTGTCAAAGCTCTACAGATGCGAGCACTGCGGTAACGCTCATTTCTATCAGAGAGAACATTTCCGTCATTGTCTACAATGTTATAAACAATGTGACAATGTGGATGTTTGGTGTCGTGATGACGGGCAATGATGTATTGCGTGTTGACAATGCCCATACGCTTCAACCATTCCTTTGCAATCTCTGTCATGAGAGCGTCGCCCTCTTCATTGTCGGGAAAACGATCTGCGTCTCGCGGAGAAAACGAGAGTGCTATATGCTTTACTGGTTTCTTGCGATTGGGACGCATGGCAGCTTGGATGTAAAAGCTGTCAGCAATAGTCTTGTTGTCAGTTATGCATACCCCTTCGTGAGCCAACAGATTGGCTCGCTTGGTTTGGCTCTTGTCATTATGGGCATAGTTGACGAGACCACCAAAGTCTACCCGGTTCATTATCTTAGCTATCATGACGCATAGGCTTTACTTGGTTGATGATGCTGCTGATTGCAGCAATGATATGCAGGCATTGCTCCTTTACGGCATCAAAACCGTCAATGTGCATCTGGTGTGCAATCTGATTTACATTGTTTGCAATACCCGACAAATCCCGAATCAGCTTTGCCAATTCAGGAGAAATGGTTTCTCTTATATGGTTGTCCATTGCTGTCTGATGGCAATACTCGCTGACGGGCAATCCTGCCTTGGCAGCCTTGGATTGAACATAGATGAAATCATTCTCACAAAACATTATTCGCACCAGTTTAGTGCGTTTCTGATAGTCAGCCAACTTCGGGCGGCCTCCTTTGTTATCTCTAATCTTAGTCATTGTTCGTATATATAATAAGGTTTTGGGATGTCTGTGATTTTTTAGAGTGGCAAGTTCTTCATCTCCTTTCATAGCAAAACTATGGTTCTGCCATGATGGAATGAAGCGGCAGTTTTAGTGACACTAAAACACAAACTTGCCACTCTAAAAAATCACCCTCCTGTCTTTTGATAAATTCCCTGTCCCACTCGGCATAGCCGACGCTCCTTTATGAACACATCTATCCACTTTGAAGCTGTGCTTCTGTTTTCGTTTTGAGCTTCGATAAGCGCATCGTATTCTTTTTTGGTGAATGTGTCGGGCAATAACTCAAAGAAAGCGTTCCGCCTTGAAGCCACACTTTTTTCTTGCTGGTCAGAAACCGAGCGCCTCTGAGCTCTCATCAGTTTTCGGTAGATGAAAACCGAATGGGCAAGTAACGTGTCGCAGATACTCATCGCAGTACGGAAGTCTTCTTCTTGACAAAAAAGATGAACAGAACCGTCTGGCGCATGAGGAAGTTTGAACATTTCCGTTTCAAATGTCCTCACGGCTGTCAATACCATCATGATGCGATAAGCCATCAATCCCATACGGCGGACGATGCCTTGCATTCCATTACCCACTTCGTCACAACATTCATCATTTGCACTCTCATAGTGTTTCAAGAACTGCATTTGCAAGTGTTCGGGAATATAGAACGTGTAGTTGCCTTGCCGCATGAAGGATTCACGCAAATGAAGGAAACGCTCTCCCAATAGTTTGAATCTTGAATTCTTTGACTGCGACACATCGCTTGTGGCAAACACATTGCGAAAGCCTCTCTTGAATGGGATGAAGTAGAACGCAAATCTGCTGAACAAGCCATCCTCGGCAGTTGGAGTAAGACGACACACTTGCTCGGGTGTACCAGCCAAGACAACGGATATGCGTGGATTGTCAACATCGTAAAACTCTCTGTCCTTGGTGCGATTTGCCCCTAAAGGTTCATGGTGATATGCCTTCCGCAACACATCCGAGTAGTTACCAAAGTCCGATTTCAAAGTTTGACTTAATGTGTCTCCTTCTGTTTCAAAAAGAATCACGATGCCATCGTTTTCCTTTGCAATACGTTTGAATGCACTTGCGCTGCTATTGGCTGGCATAATGAGTGTCTTTATCGGTGGTTGCTCTGGCATTTGCACATTCTCCGATTTCTTCCCCTTGGTATATTCCGCCATGTCTGCCTTATATTGTGCATCAAGAGTTTTCGTCAAATCATGGAGTTGCCGATTGATGGGTGTTATCAACTCTCTGCACAAGGTCAATGCCCCTTTGCCCATACCAGCCTCTGCCGTAACAAACAGGTAAAGGTTGGGATAAACAATTCGCTCATCATAGACACCACAGAAGTTCGGGAAACAAACTGAGAGCGTTGCAATAGCTCCAATTAATATTGTTCCTCTGTCTTCTTCTGAAATGGCATTGTCAACAACCTCTTTCAAGAACACAGGCAATTGTTCATACACCTCTTCTGGAAATGCAGGCAATTCACACTCGTCTTTTACCCATTTACCCGTTTCTCCATTTTGGATATTTGGATAAATGGATATTTGGCTACCTTTCAGAGAAACATCCACTTGCTCAGCCATGTAGAAGAATGTGGCTATGGTGATGCCTTGTCGTTTGCCTTGTAGACAATATGTATATTGCTTGTCAGCTTTCGCATATTGATAGTCGTGATGAAGTTTGCTGAGCCTATGGAAATACGCCCTTCCAGTTTCACCACAACCGTCAGCAATGGCAAAGCCCAGATTTACCCAGTCATTATAAGACGGAGCAATGTCGATGCGCAGAGTCTCAATTTCACAAACCACTCGGTCTACATCTTCTTCCACATTATTATATATGTGGGATGAAGACTGCGCCTCTGTACAGTCCTGCTTGCCTGGCAATGCTTCAGAACGGACATTCTCCCATTCTTGGGCGGAAAATATTTTCTTTGACATATTTTTCGTATTTGGGATTGATAAAAGCATTAGGGTCGTGAGGGAGGAAGCAGGAGCGAGCAATATCACTTCCTGACATATCCACCTTTGGATAACCTGCATGAGCAAGATAATTGGCTATTGCCCGAAAGAAACGTGAGTGTTCCATCCCCTGCAAATCAACAGCGATAATCCATTTCAAACCATCACCCGACGGACTGACAAACAAGAGTTCGGTATCAAAATACTCATCGGCAAGCAATCGTTGCTTTAAGCCATCAAGGTCTTTCACATGATCAAAGTCAATACATATCAAGCCTGAATGCATCAGTAAATCTTCTGCTCTTCGTTTTCTGAACAGTCCCGAAAAGGTGCAATAGTCGAAGTGTGTAGCTTTGAATCGCTTGGATTCCTCTCTATGATTTAGCTTACGCAGAGCTGTAGTTTGCGGTTCTGCATAATGGCCAACAATATAGCGGTATATATCAACGATGCCGACAGCCCGCAATGGCTCCGTGTTTAGTATGGGCTTGCGGAAGAACGAAAACTGATAATTGTCTGTTATTTCCATGCACCACTGTTTCCTTTCTTTGAGTTGATGAACGCCTCTGCTTCACGCATCAAGTCATTTTCTGACTTGCACGACTTGCTTTTCAACCATTCGTCTATTTCTGATTGCAGAAAAGCCAAAGCCTTGTTTATCTTATGTACAGGTATCTGTTTGGCAGACACCCATCCATAGACCGTCTGCTTGGCTGGATGTGAAGGCAGATAAGCGCATAGTTCATCCATGTCCATCCACTTGGGCTTATTGTTATCTTGCTTGGTTTGCAAGACATTCACGGTTCTCTTCAGTTCTTCTACTGATTTGATAAGGTAGGACAATGCCCCCGGCATCTCCTCCAATGATTTTACTTCTATTGGCATAATTCGATCAATTTTGAATTGTGCCGCAAAGGTATAAGGTTGTTTGTGGGTGCTAAATAAGTGGAACTTTGCCACACAGTTTGCACATGCCATAGCCCTTGGTTTGCCCAAAGCTTTTAGATTTTGTTAAGACGGATGCTTGCGCTTGGTTATGTAGAATTTCATTGTCTGGGCAAGATGTTGCTCATGAATATATGGAAATAGTTCAACAAGGAGAAAATGGGTGTTTAGAAAAGAATAATCCCCTCATTTGTATGGTGGCAAATGAGGGGAATGTGGTGGTGATATAATAAAATGCGGATATAACTCATTGAATATCAATGGTGGTAGTCGCCACCAAACATAAGGACTATATTGTTGGTTGCAGACTATGCAAATTGTCAATGTGTATAGTGTTTGCAGCCTTTTCCTTTGCTGAGTCAACGATGTGAGAGTATATTTGGGTGGTCTTGACATTGGTGTGTCCAAGCATCGACTTGATTGTATAAATGTCCGTTCCAAGTTCAAGCTGGAGCGTAGCATACGAATGTCGGAAGCAATGGAAGGTTATATGCTTCTTGATGCCAGCAGCCTCTATCCATTTCTTCAATGGTTTCGAAATCCATGCCGCATTCTGCAACCCTGCAAACACAAGGAGTTCCTCGTCTTCGGGACGAGTACCACACATGGCATATGCCTGGTCGGAGATTGGAAGGTATGCACCCACCTTTGTCTTTATCTGTGAAATGTCTATGCGCCAACTGCCGTTACTCGTCTGTGTGATTTGTTTCCACTTCAAGTTTTTGATGTCTATATGGCGCAAGCCTGTCAAGATAGAGAAAAAAGATGCACGTCTTAGTACATCACTCTCGCAAGGAGTGTCTGCCAAGCGCTTCACTTCGTCAAGAGTGAGCGATGCTCGCAGCTTGTCTTCCGATGGAATGCCTTTCACCTTGGCACTCACATCCACCGTGAGATATTCGTCAATGAAAGCTTGCTTCACTCCTGCCTTGACGATGGCAAAATAGGTAGAGGCAGTATTGCGCGACACTGTCCCTTTCTTGTTTCCTCCCAAAGGAGCGCGAAGCAGAAACATCTTGATATCTTCCAACAATTTTACAGATATAGTCTTGAAAGGTATTGGTTTTCCTTCTGAATATATCTTCAGCAATTCTCCCACACGGTTCCAATTCACGATGATGGCATTGGAACTGTTTGGATGACGTTTGTCTATGATGTCAATGAAATATTTTATGAAGTCTTGCGCACTACGCTCATTTTGTTCAATGATTTCTTCCTCATGGTCGGAATACAGAGCGGCATTGTCATATTCGTGTTGACGGAGTTTGCGCACGTTGTCCGCATAGATGCAAGCCTCTTGGTCAATGCGCGACTTGCACTGGATAATACCATTCATGTCTCGTTTTGGCTTGTAGTTGAATGAGCCGTCGGGCAACACACGGGCTATGGATGACAAGTCCCATTGTGGGGTTGAGATGGTTCGGTTTACAGACTCCACCACACGGCTTGGCTTGTCGACTCCTTTCTTGAACACTGGGTATGACTCAATGAACAGATACCACTCATTGTCATGGTGAATGGACTTGCGTAGCTTCACGGTCACCTTCGTATTTGATAATGCTTTCTTCATATTCGGTTTATTCTACTTCTGATTTATACAAATTGTCTATTTCTTCCTTGGGTACATACACATAGTTGCCTATCTGCCGTGACGGAATGGAATATTTGCGGATATGCGCCCATACAGAGCTGTCGTTGATGTGGTAGAGGTTGCATATCTCGCCGATGGTATAACAGTCCTCGGGTTCCATACTGTATCTTTTTGGTATAGGCTTCTCTCTTTCTGCAATACTTTCTTTTCTGGTGAGAAACATCGTTTCCAAGGCTGAGCGTTTGATTCGGGTGAGCCGCTTGCCAACGTTGATGGCAGGAATAACACCTGTCTTTATCAGCCGATAGAGTGTAGTACGTTCCAATCCGAACATCGCCACCGCCTCCTTCACCGACACATATTCCCTAATGTCAGGAATGTGTTGTGCCAAGCGATTCAACTTCTCGTTCTTCTCCTTTGCGTCCTTCTTCTTCTTTCGTTTCCAAGCCACCTTGCTGCACTTAGGCGAACAATACTGGCTGTCAAGAGTCTTGGCGAGGAACACTTCTCCACAGACTTTGCACTTGCGCTTGATTTCAAATCCTATTGCTGGCATATTATCTACTTTTAAGTATGCATTAGTATGTATAGGTAGGAACAAGTCCCACATTATCTACTTTTTTGTTGTGTTGCAAATGTGCTGCAAATAAGCGGTAAACAAGCGCATAACAAAGGCATAAGAAACAAGACCCCTATAAGCGCAAAAAGCGTGCAACTCATTGAGCTGCACGCTTTTGCTTATTGTTTATTATGTGTTTTCTTCTTGGCACTACTTAACCTCCTCGAAGTCAGCATCCTGAACATCGTCGGCACCATTGTTGTTGCCAGCGTTGTTCTGAGCACCGCCAGCCTGCTGGCCGTTGAAGCCGGCACCGGCATCAGCACCCGGCTGAGCACCCTGTGCACCCTGATACATCTGCTGAGAAGCAGTCTGCATAACGGTGTTCAAGTTGTTGATGGCAGAGTCGATGGCAGCAACGTCGCCACTCTTGTGAGCATCCTTCAACTGCTGCAGAGCCTGCTCAATACCAGGTTTCTTGTCAGCAGGAATCTTGTCGCCGTTGTCCTTCAAGAAGTTCTCGGTGGTGAAGATCATTGAGTCAGCCTGATTCATCTTGTCGATCTTCTCACGCTCCTTCTTGTCGTTCTCGGCATTCTGCTCAGCCTCAGCCTTCATACGGTTGATTTCGTCCTCGCTCAAGCCAGAAGAAGCCTCGATGCGTATGCTCTGCTCCTTACCTGTAGCCTTATCCTTAGCCGATACGTTCAAGATACCGTTGGCATCGATATCGAATGTAACCTCAATCTGTGGAACACCACGACGAGCCGGAGCGATACCAGTCAAGTTGAACTGACCGATACTCTTGTTCTGTGCAGCCATCGGACGCTCACCCTGAAGCACGTGGATAGTAACCTCAGTCTGGTTGTCGGCAGCAGTAGAGAACACCTCGCTCTTCTTGCAAGGGATAGTAGTATTAGCGTCGATAAGCTTTGTCATTACGCCACCCATAGTCTCGATACCAAGAGTCAATGGAGTAACGTCGAGCAATACGATGTCGCCAACACCCTCTTCTTTGTTAAGGATGGCACCCTGGATAGCAGCACCAACAGCAACGACCTCATCCGGGTTAACGCCCTTAGAAGGCTCCTTGCCGAAGTAGTTCTTAACGAGAGTCTGAACGGCAGGTATACGGCTTGAACCACCAACCAAGATAACCTCGTCGATATCCGAAGTCTGGAGCTTAGCGTCGCGGATAGCGTTCTGGCATGGAACCAAGCAAGCCTGAATCAAGTTGTGTGCGAGCTGCTCAAACTGTGAACGGGTAAGAGTCTTAACCAAGTGCTTTGGCACACCGCCCTCAGCAGTGATGTAAGGCAAGTTGATTTCAGTAGAAGT
This sequence comes from Prevotella sp. UBA746, assembly GCA_002298545.1. Lineage (GTDB taxonomy): Bacteria > Bacteroidota > Bacteroidia > Bacteroidales > Bacteroidaceae > Prevotella. The sequence continues at coordinate 36,455 of DBKQ01000050.1, read as the reverse complement.
AGAGCTTGACAGCTCAATCTTAGCCTTCTCGGCAGCCTCTTTCAGGCGCTGCATAGCCATCGGATCCTTAGAAAGGTCGATACCCTCGTCAGCCTTGAAGCCATTAACGAGCCAGTCGATTATAACTTGATCGAAGTCATCACCACCCAGGTGAGTATCACCATTAGTAGAGAGCACCTCGAACACACCGCCACCGAACTCAAGGATAGAGATATCGAAAGTACCGCCACCAAGGTCGAACACAGCAATCTTCATATCCTTGTTAGCCTTGTCTACGCCGTATGCAAGAGCAGCGGCAGTAGGCTCGTTCACGATACGGCGAACGTTAAGGCCTGCAATCTGTCCAGCCTCTTTAGTTGCCTGACGCTGAGAGTCAGAGAAGTAAGCCGGCACTGTGATTACAGCATCTGTAACCTCCTGTCCGAGATAATCCTCGGCAGTCTTCTTCATCTTCTGCAGAACCATTGCAGAGATTTCCTGTGGAGTATATTTACGTCCTTCGATATCAACACGTGGGTAACCACCCTCGTTTACTACAGTGAACGGAACACGTCCTGTTTCCTTCTCACACTGTGCGTAAGTCTCACCCATGAAACGCTTGATAGAATAGATTGTGTTCTTTGGGTTTGTGATAGCCTGACGTTTAGCCGGGTCACCGATTTTACGTTCACCGTCTTTCACGAAACCTACTACAGAAGGAGTAGTACGTTTACCCTCGCTGTTAGCGATTACGACTGGTTCGTTACCTTCGAACACTGCAACACATGAGTTTGTTGTACCTAAGTCGATTCCTATAATCTTTCCCATAATTGTATATTTTTTATTTTTTATTTTCGATGTTAATTAATTCCGTTTGGTTTGCTTTCGCAATCCGGCAATAAAAAAGCAAATGGCATGCCATAGGAGTTTCTAAGTCCTTTGGTATGCCATATTGTCATACTATGTCAGAATAAGTTTCACTCTGACAACAATCCTGTCAGTCAGACAGAAAAGATATATGCCAAACTTATGCAGCTGATGCTGATCCAGAGCATTACGCCCTGGATGAGCGGCTTAATTCCAACACTCCGCAGTGTATCTTTCGTCAGCGAAGCCCCGATAAAGAACAGCGACAGCGTTATTGCATGCTTGGCGAATTTGTTTACGGCTGCGCTGAACCCGCTGCCGATATTAGCCATCTGCTCCCCGATGAGCGCTGCATTATTTATAATATATGTATTAACGACGATAGCGACGATAAACCATATTATAAATTTAGGAATGCAACTGTACCATGGCTTTGTTTTTCCCTCATTTCCGGCGAGAGATTTTCTGAAGAAGAAAGGAGTAACGATGGCGAGAACGACAATCCACAAGGCTCTTGTAAGCTTAATCGTCGTTGCCACTTCCAACGCGCTGACTCCTTGCAGTCTGACAAGATCCGGATGCATCTGGTCGTAAGCCGCACCTGCACCGACAACCGACGAGGTGTCGTGTATGGCAATTGCAGCCCACATGCCAAACTGCTTCATCGTCAATCCGAGAGCATCGCCGATATAGGGGAATACGAACAATGCAATGCCGTTGAGCACGAATACTACTCCCAATGCCACCGACATGCTTTCGGCTTTGGCACGGATTATCGGTCCTACGGCAGCTATTGCCGACCCGCCGCAGATTGCCGTTCCTGAACTGAGCAGATAGCTCGTTTGTGAATCCACCTTCAGCAGTTTTCTTCCGAACAGCCATCCCAGTGCAAGCGTACCGAACACGCTGACAATGGTAAACAACATTCCGTCGGCACCCGAAGCCAGGGCCTTGTCTACATTCATGCCGAATCCCAGTCCGATAACCGAATACTGCAGGAGTTTCTTCGACATGGTCTTGTTGAAATCCGGAAAAGCCTTTCCTGCCGTCATTGCAAAAACAAAACCTATGGCAAGCGCCACAGGTGATGTTATGATGCTGGCAGTCCAGGCAAAAGTTCCAAGGTCGATGTTGAAGACTTCCTGCAGGAAGCCCAAGAGCAGCGACACACTAATCAAGGCCACGATAACGATGTAGCCAATTTCACTTTTCCTCATACTTTTTTCTTGAATATTATAATTTTCCGTTTGCAAAGGTAATTATAATTCTTGAAAAAAGCCCGTCTTTACTTGTCGAGCAGCGACAGATTCTGCACGAACCACACGTTCATCTCGTTTGCTCCGCGATGGTTCCATGCATAATAAGGAATAAGCGTTAGCGGCATGTCTTTCACCTTGATGCCTCCGTCGGCAGTCTCCTCCAATGTCTGTGCATTGGTGCGTATAGCCTTTACCGTGAACGAAGGAGCATTGGCGGTTTCCGTGTTCTTTATAGAATAGTTATCCACCAAGGTGAACGACGGTTTCTTGTTTATAACCGTGTGCAACACCTGTTCTCCGCCATTGTCCACCGCCTCGGCGCAATACACGAGCGGTCCGCGCTCCACGGCAACCTTTCCTTTGTCGTCAGCCACATTGCCGTTTGCCACCACCGTGCGCACAGGCATGTCGAAGTGAATGCGTATCACATCGCCCTTCTTGATATTCTCCACGGGCAGATAGCCCTTGTTTGCCACGAGGTCGGCAGAAACAGTCTTGCCGTTCACGCTGACAGAATATTTCCCGTTCTCGTTGTCGCCGAAGGCATACAGATCGCTCGGCACGACACTGCCACGTGCCCATCCCGGGATCCTCACGAGCAGGTTGGTGCCCTTGGCAGCACATTTCTTTACGTCAATTCTGATATCGCCGTTCCAAGGATACTCCGTAGTCTCCTCTAAAACCACGTCTTTGCCGCCAACTTTAATCGTAGATGTGTTTCCGGCAAACAGGTTCACATATATGTTATTGTCTTTAACTCCATACAGATAACCCGGCACCGAAGGGATAAACCTCGACAGGTTGCTCGGACAGCAGGCACATCCGAACCACGGCTGACGGGTCAAGGTATTGTCGGCATTAAACTTATACTTGCCGTCGCTCGACAACGGGTTAGGATAGAAGAACCGTCCGCCGTCCATGCTCATTCCCGAGATAACGCCGTTGTATAGCGTGCGCTCCAGACAGTCGATATACTTGCTCTCGCCATGCAGCAGGAACATGCGCTCAAAGAGATACACCATGGATATGGCAGCACAGGTCTCGTTGTAAGCCGTCATGTTAGGCAGTTCGTAGTTGTTGCCGAAGGCTTCGCCCCAATGCCTTGCTCCCACGCCGCCGGTGAGATAATATTTCTTCGACACGATATTGTTGAAGATGCGGTCGATGGTCTTCATATAAGCCGAATCCTTTGTCAGCGCAGCCACATCGGCAATTCCGGCATACATATATCCGGCTCTCACGGCGTGCCCCACGGCTTCCGTCTGCTCCAGAATCGGTTTGTCGCTCTGCGAGTAAGCCTGTCGCTTGTCGGTCTTGCCGCGGTAGTCGAGCAGATACTTTGCCTCGTCGAGATATTTCTTCTCGCCTGTTATGGTGTATAGCCTTGCCAGAGCCATCTCGGCAATCTGGTGTCCCGGCACTACGGTAGCCTGTCCCTTTCCGGCTCCAACCTCTCGGCATACGCAGTCGGCATAACGCTTGGCGATATCGAGAAACTTATGGCTGCCCGTTGCCTGATAATGGGCGCAGGCGGCATCCACCATGTGGCCTAAGTTGTACAGCTCATGGCTCAGGTCTTCCTCCTTTTCCCAGCGGTTCTTGCCCGACCACTGGTGCGGGTGTTGCGGATTAATGGTGCGTGCGGTATAGAGATATCCGTCGGGCTCTTGTGCCGCCCCCACCACGTCGAGCACGCTGTCGATATAAGCCTTGAGCTTCTTGTCGGGATAAGTCTGCAGGATATAGCTTGCCCCCTCGATAGTCTTATACACGTCGGTGTCGTCGAACGAGTAGCCCATGATTTTCGACACGTCCCAGTCTTTAGTCTCCAGCGCCTTGTGTCCCGGATGCTTCAGCGTGTATGCCGCCATCTCGAAATTCTTGTAGCGGTGCTCGCTCTGGCATTTGCTGAAAGCAAGCGGAATCGTAACTTCGCGCACTGCTTTGAGTCTTGCTCCCCAGAAAGAGTTTGGAGAGATTTTCACACTTGTGAATGGAACTTGCGAGAATGGATAACCATTTGCCAAGGCTTTCTGAGCCTTTGCCGGTACTGCAAGGAATGCCGCTATAGCAACGGCAGAAAAGATAAGTTTCTTCATGAATATGAATAGTATTTTTTAAGTTAATAGTTTTCTTTCTTTATCGTTACACTGACAAAGTTACGACTTTCTGCATAATAATTATTATTCATGGGATATGAAAATTGTACAAATAACAATATGCGTACATTATTTACTGAAATGAATCCGCCGTATGACGAATTTGTGTCTTATCTTTGCATAAGATAAGCTGCATCTCGGCAATAAATCCAAACAAGTTTGGATTATATTGCTCTCGATTTGCATTATCTTTGCGGCAGATAAAACATAATCATCAACTAATAAATCATTAATCAAAATGAACAACAAAGGTTTTCTATTCTCTCTGTTCCTCGCGTCGACACTCGCTGCCAACGCTCAGGTGAATATCAGCGTTGACGCATCGCGACCGGGCGTGAAGGTTGCCCCCGACCTCTATGGCATTTTTTATGAGGACATCAACCATGCTGCCGACGGCGGACTGTATGCCGAACTCATCAGCAACCGCTCGTTTGAGGATGAGGAAAGCAAGAATCTGCCTACATGGACTACGGCTGCCGACAACGGAGCCACTATAAAAACGGAACTAACGGCTAAAGGTCTTCTGAACAAAGTCCAGGGCAAGGCAATGCTCGCCACGGTAAACGCCAAGCCGTCTGCCCTCGCCTATATCATAAACAAAGGCTTCTGGGGAATTAATACCGTGCAGGGCAGGGAATACCGACTCTCGTTTTTTGCCAAGGGCAACTACAAGGGCTCTCTAAGGGCGCGACTTACCGATGCTTCGGGCAAAACGATATATGCAGAGACAGAAGTAATGAAAGGGAAACTCAGCAAGGGATGGACTAAATATACCGCCACGCTGAAGGCTGATGCCAACGATGCGAAGGCGCAGTTTGCTATTGTTGCCGACGGCAAAGGTACTATCATCCTTGACGTGGTGAGCCTCTTTCCGCCTACGTTCAAGAACCGCGAGAACGGTTGTCGCCCCGACCTTGCACAGATGCTCTACAATATGCACCCTAAGTTTATGCGCTTCCCCGGCGGATGCTTCGTCGAGGGACAGGATTCGCCCGACAATGCCTTCCGCTGGGAACGCACCATCGGACCGATTGAGGAGCGCACGGGACACAAGAATGTGAACTGGGGCTACCGCACGAGCGACGGACTCGGTTTCCACGAATATCTGCAGCTTGCCGAGGACCTCGGGGCTAAGCCGCTCTATGTGGTGAACGTCGGATTGTGGCATGGCGGAAAGACTGCCGTGGAGGACCTGCAGCCATGGATTGACGAGTGTATGAATGCGCTGGAATATGCCAACGGACCGGTAACGTCAAAGTATGGAGCCTTGCGCGCAAAGAACGGGCATCCGGCTCCTTTCAATATCCAGTATCTGGAGATTGGAAACGAAAACAACCAGGATAACCCCTCGCAGCAGAGCGACCGCTACTATGAGCGCTTCAAGAAGTTCAAGGATGCTGTTTTGGCTAAATACCCCAACATGCACCTTATCGGAAACGTTGCGGCATGGGGAACGGATGACCCGAAATGGAAAAGCCAGGAGAGCGTGGAACTGGTTGATGAGCACTACTACCGCAACCCGGCTTGGTTTGCCAACAATTTCAACAAGTATGATGCTTACGACCGCCGCGGACCGAAGGTCTATGCCGGAGAATATGCCGTTACGAGCGGATTCGGAAATATGGGTTCGCTCAATGCTGCCCTCGGCGAGGCTGTATACATGATGGGAATTGAGAAGAATTCGGATATCGTCACGATGGCTTCGTATGCTCCGATATTCGCCAACCTGAACAACAGGAAGTGGGCGCCCGACATGATTCAGTTTACGTCAGACCGCGCTTTCGGCACTCCGTCGTACTACGTGCAGAGCATGATGGCAAACAATATCGGCACGAGGGTGCTCCCCGTGGCACAGGATTCTCCATACACTTATGCCGAGGAGAAGATGAAACCTGCCGTGTGCCGTGTGGGAATGGGAACATACAACACCCAGTCGTCGTTCCAGGACCTTGGCTATACCGACGACAAGGGGAATGCCCTGCCTGCCACCCTGGAGCTTAATCCGGTGGACGTAAACGGCACTTGGACCGTGAGCGGCAATACTATAAGTCAAACGGCAAACGGGAAAGACTGCATCCGTCTTAACCCGGGAACAATCACGAGCGACGGATATATATATAAGGTTCGCGCGAGAAAGGATTCCGGCAAGGAGGGTTTCCTCGTCGTGTTCAACTATGTTGACGAAAAGAACTATTGCTGGCTGAACATCGGCGGATGGGACAACACGAAGAGTGCCATTCAGCAGACTGCCGACGGCGGGCGCTCGGAGTTGGCAACGGCTCCTGTAAAGATAGAACAGGGCAAGTGGTATGACGTGGAACTGAAGGTTGTGGGCGACAGCATATTCGCCCGTCTCGACGGCAAGCAGATCTTTGCCACCAAGCTTAAATCTAACGTTAAGCCCGGTGTGTTCTCTACCGCCACTCTCGACGAGAAGACTGGCGAGGTGATTATGAAAATCGCCAATACGAGCAACGAGAACACTACGGCAAGGGTCAGCCTCAACGGAAAGAATATTACTGAAGGAAGAATTATCCGACTGTCGTCAAAATGCGGAACCGACGAGAATACTATCGAAAATCCTACGAATGTATATCCTGTAGAGAGTTTTGTAACGACAAACGGCAATACCGTAGAAGTGGAGATTCCGTCGACATCACTGAATATACTCCGGCTGAAATAATCCCTTTCGTATGGTAGACTTTTTAAGTTTCGGATTTAGTATTTTATTGAAATTTGAGGATAAACATAAGTGGCACTTTTGGTGCTGCATATCTGCACTTTTGGTGCAGATACCAAATACTCTCTGCATTTCATAGCAACGCTGACGGTGTGAGGGGTGTGAGGGATAAATATCTACCCCTCACACTATCCCTCACGCCTTTACTCTCTGATTATCAACACATTAAAGTCCGGCGTGAGGGTAAAATAAAGGAAAAACATTTTTTTATTTTTAGGCGAGGATATGCACCGATGTATTCATTTAATGTATTATCCAGACATATAACCGATATTATGCCAAATCCAGTTGTCAGTGGCAATAGATATTGTTCTTTATTTCAGTAAACTTATACAAAAAATACCGATTCAACGAAAAAAATAACCGGAACCGTTGCTTTGCATTAACAAAAGTAATATATTTGCCGCAGAAAACAACAATAGTAAATTTAGACATAAAGAAAGAAAGGGAAAAGACATGAAAAAACTATTCTTATCATTAGTGGCATTGCTCGCTACAGTAGCAGCAAGCGCACAGGTCTATGTAGGTGGAGAAGTTGGTCTATGGCGTAACACTGAAGACAATCATACATCATTTACAATCGCACCACAGGTAGGTTACAACCTCAACGACAAGTGGGCAATCGGTTTGGAATTCATGTATAACCACGAGTATGTGGAGGGTGTAAAAGCAGATGGTGCAGGTGTTGCTCCATACGCACGCTACACAGTGGCAAAGGCAGGTCCTGTTTCATTCATGCTCGACGGCGGTGTAGGTTTCGCAACCTATAAGGCAAAGTATAAAGGTTACGACAGCGACTCGTATAATGCATGGCAGATTGGTATCACACCGGCAGTAAAGGTTAGTCTGACAAAGAAGGTAGACTTCATCGCCAGCCTCGGTTTCTTAGGCTATCGCGACAACGACGATATGGCAGATGTTGATGGCGAAAAGGTATCAGCTCCGGCATTTGGCGAGAAGGGATTTGGATTCTCATTCAGTTCAAACGACCTGAAGTTCGGTGTTGTATACAACTTCTAAAGTTCAGAAAACAAGAGATATCATAATATATTAGTTTAAGCTATTGTTGATTGGCTATATCATGGGACTTACGACATGGTATAGCCAATTTTTTAACTTGTATAATTCATCAGATAATGTATATTTAATATTCTCCCATGAATAATACAGATTTAATAAATCCTCATTCCTAATTCAAAAATCGGTACAAAACACTGTAGTCTCCGTCATATAAACAAATACAGCAATATTATGGAAAAGACAATGACAGAATGGATAACCGAAGTTATCCGCAATAAAAAAACATTAGCAGTTCCGGTGATGACACATCCCGGAATAGAACTGACGGGCAGAACCGTGCGCGAGGCTTGCTGCGACGGACAGGTGCATTTTGAGGCAATAAAGGCACTCGCCGAGAAATACCCTACGGCAGCCGCAACAGTAATCATGGACCTCACTGTGGAGGCTGAGGCATTCGGTGCAGAAATTCATTTTACTGAAGATGCCGTACCTGCCGTTATAGGTCATCTGCTTAACGATGCCGCCGATATAAAAGCTCTGAAAGTTCCATCGCTGAAGGCTGGCAGAGTGCCGCAATACCTCAAGGCAAATCTGCTCTCGGCAAGAGCCATTACCGACCGCCCTGTACTCGGCGGATGCATCGGACCGTTCTCGCTCGCCGGCAGACTCTATGATATGTCGGAGATAATGGTTCTTATATATCAGGACCCCGACTCAGCCCACATGTTGCTGTCGAAATGCACGGAGTTCATACTGAAATACTGCCGTGCATTGAAGGCAACGGGAGTCGACGGAGTGGTGATGGCAGAACCGGCAGCCGGACTGATGTCGGACGACGACTGCAAGCGCTTCTCTTCCGACTACGTGAGATATATCGTAAACGAAGTTCAAGACGATACTTTCAGCGTCGTTTTACACAACTGCGGCAACACCGGACACTGCACAAAAGCCATGGTGTCGACCGGTTCGGCAGCATACCACTTCGGCAACAAATGCGACATGAGGGAGGTAATAAAAGATGTTCCGCCTTCGGCTCTCGCCATGGGCAATATCGACCCAGTATCGATGTTCAAGGAGGGAACGCCGGAACAGATGTATGAGAAAACAAGCAAGTTGCTCCGCGACATGAGTGGATACCCGAACTTTGTTCTTTCGAGCGGATGCGACACTCCGCCGCATACCCCGATGGAAAATATCGATGCCTTCTTCAAGGCACTCGACGATTTCAACAAAGAAGGCTAAAAGCTTGTATCCGGCTATTCATAATACCGGGTCTGCTTTAAAAGACCAATGTTTGGTGCTGATGCTAAGACATTCCAGTTCCAAAAGGGTGGAACATATATAGTAAAGGCAGCAAGTGGAAAGACGATAAAGATTAACGTGAAATAAAAGATTATATGTCGAAATTAATATCTTGTGCAACTAATATAGTAACAACGTCTTTATATAGTAGCGACGCCATAATATAGAAACAGCACCATAATATAGTAGCGACATAATAATATTAATAAAACAATCGGGACACCAAAATAAGCAAGACGCTTAAACTGGTGTCCCGTTTCTTTTATCGGTTGTTCTGTTTACATATGGTATGAAACAGGGAAATCATCAATTACCATTAAAGAATACGTATAGGGCAACCATAACCACGGCAAGTGCCACCCATGCCACGACGACACTCCTCTGCGGTTTCTCCTTGATTGCTACTATAACATGCTTTTCGTTTGCATTCCTGTCATACAGACTAACGGCAACCATCATAGCTATAAGGGCAACAAAAATATAGAAGGAGAGTAGCATGAAGTGGATATGCTCTGCCATTCCCGGTATTACCCATAGATATAGGATTCCGGCTCCGATACTGAATATAGTTCCGAAAGTCAAGGTCATGTTGGCGGCAAGAGTGGTGCATCGCTTCCAGAATACGCCCATCAGGAATACTGCTGCCATAGGTGGGGCAATGAAACTCAATACCGACTGGAACACATTAAACAGATCCATGCCCTTGATACCGTCTACGGCAACGGTGATGATTATCGACACCAAGGCTCCGAGAACCGTAACGATGCGTCCCGTCTTGCGTATTTCGTCTGGTGTCGCCTCGGGATGAATGTTCTTTACGTATATGTCCATCGTGAACACCGTGCTCAAGGCATTGAGTGCAGAACCGATAGTACTTATAAGGGCTGCCGTGAGTACAGCGAGCACCAAGCCTACCATGCCGGCAGGGAACAGCTCATAGACGAGTTTCAAATATGCATCGTCGGCATTAACCTGAACGCCACCGAAATATCCTGTCTTCACCATGGCATAGCATACGATACCCGGTACGATGTATATCGCAACGTCGAGGATTTTCAGCCAACCGGTGAAGTTGGCTCCCTTCTGTCCCTCGCCGAGGTTACGTGCGGCAAGTACAGGCTGAACCATAGACTGATCGGTGCACCAGAACCATACACCCATTATCGGATAGCCAAGAAGAATTGGTAGCCACGGATAGCCAGGATCGCTGTTTGGCTGAAACAGATTCCAGTAGTTAGACGGCACGATATTTGGATTTGCCAATATCGAAATGCCATTGGTAAAGGAGTCGCCGCCCAACTTCCAAATACCGACAATGGTGAGTGTTGCAGAAACGAAAATCAGCAGGACCATCTGGTATACATTGGTATAGGCTACAGCCTTCAAACCGCCGAGCATGGTGAAGAATGCCGAGATGGCAAGTAGCAGCAGAGCCGACATCCACATCGGTATGCCGAATACCTGACGGATAATAATACCTCCGGCAAAGAGCGTCAGCGCAAGCCACGAGATGAGTATCGTTACTATGGTATACCATGCAAGAATATTGCGGGTGGAATCACCGAAACGGAGTCCCATAAATTCAGGCAGCGTGGATATTCCCGTACCGAGATAACGCGGTGCAAACACGAAGGCGAGTAGGGCGATAAACACGAAGGCATACCAAGCGTAATTGCCCGAAACAATACCGCAAGAGAAACCGGCACTCGCCGAGGCAATGAGCATCGACGGACCGACATTCGTGCCCCACATCGAGAAACCGATATGGTGCCAGCGCAGCGAGCGACTGGCAAGAAACATGTTTCCGCTTTTCTTGGCTTTAGAACTTGCCCACATTCCGATAGCAAGCAATATGACGAAATATCCTATAAGGATAATCCAGTCTAAGGTATCAAGGTTTTCTGTATTCATAAGTTTGTTTGTTTCTTTAGATTGTTGGAGAACTGGGAGGGCTAAGAGGGCTAAGAGGGTTGGGAGGGCTGGGAGAACCAAGAGAACTCCCAGTTGCCCAATGATTTTATTTACCCATTAACTCTTTAGCCTTGGCGACTGCCGAGTTTGCATTATCGCTATAGCCGTCGGCACCAATTTCATCGGCAAAGCTTTGGGTGACAGGGGCTCCGCCCACCATAACCTTAACATCGTTGCGTATTCCGGCATCTTCAAGGGCCTTGATAACGTCTTTCATATAGGTCATGGTAGTGGTGAGCAGTGCGCTCATGCAGAGGATGTCGGCATGATAATCCTTCACAGCCTCGACAAATTTTTCGCTCGGCACATCAATTCCGATATTCTTTACCTCAAAGCCGCACCCTTCGAGCATAGAGGCAACGAGGTTCTTGCCGATGTCATGCAGGTCACCCTTCACAGTTCCAATCACTATTCTGCCAAGTGTGGTGGAAGCCTGACCGGCAAGTAGCGGTTTAAGTATTTCAAGTGCAGCCTTCATCGCACGGCCAGCCATAAGCAGCTGCGGTACGAAAGCCTTGCCGTCCTGGAAGTTCTGTCCCACCTGGCTCATGGCGCGTATCATCTCTCCGTTTATGATATCCTGTGGTGCCAGTCCCTCGTCGAGGGCACGTTTCGTGGCATCAGCAGCCTTGTCGCCCTTGCCGGCAAGAATGGCATCATAAACCTCTTCGGCAGCAGAGCCGAGTGCCGGCGTAGGGGCAGCATCGTGGTCTATTCCACATGAGCATTTTTCTTCTTTATGAGTGTGCTGGGAGGACTGGGAGTTCTGAGAGTCCTGAGAGTTCTGAGAGGACTGGGGGTCTTGAGATTTCTCGGAGTCTTCAAGTCTTTTTGGCGCAGCAAGCTTATACCCGCTGCCCTGTCCCGGATGGTGAGGAGTAACGAAAAGCCCCTCTATAGGCTGCACGAGTTTCGCAATCTCGCGGATATGCAGGTCGTCGGTGCCGCAGCATCCGCCAACGATATTCAGCAGATGTGCTTCAACGACAGGCCATATCTCACCTTGCATCTGCTTTGGAGTATCACCATAATGTCCGTGAGAATCAGGCAGACCGGCATTAGGAAACATGCTGATATAGAAGTTTGTCTCTTCCGCCATGCGCTGAATAACAGGAGCCATACGTGGAGCAGTGAGCGAGCAGTTGAGGCCTACCGAGAACACACTGTCGTCGTGTAGATTCTTCACAAAGTCTACCACCGACTGTCCCAACATATTATAGCCATTGTCGCTTGCCACGGTAAAGCTCATCATAACTGGCAGTTGTCTGCCCTTTTTCAGCATCATCTCCTTGATACACTCAAGTGCAACCTTGGCATTTTCGATATCAAAGATCGTTTCAAGGATAATGGCATCCACACCTCCATCGAACAGAGCCTCTACTTGCTCCATATATGCTTCACGAAGAATGTTGGTGTTGAACTCATCGCTCTCACCAATAGACAGAGTCTTTGGTGTAGGACCGATACCGCCAAGCACATAGCGTGGCTTCCTCGGATTCATCAGCGTATAGGCATCGGCTTCCTTTCGTGCCACCTTGCATGCCGCAAGGTTTATCTCCCGAGCATAATCCCCAAGATGCTTGTCGGCAAGAGATATTCGCTGAGCATTGAAGGTGTTTGCTGTAATCAAATCAGCACCTGCCTCAAGGAAACGGCGGTGGACACTTGCTACAACTTCAGGATTTGAAATACAGAGCAAGTCGTTTGCCCCTTTCAAGTCGTAGCCATAGTTTCGGAAGCGCTCTCCGCGGAATTCCTCTTCAGTTAAATGGTATTGCTGAATGGTGGTGCCGGTGGCACCGTCGAGGACAAGGATTCTTTCTTTTACCAAATCTTGAATAAGTGGTTTGCCGAGAGTAGGGACTGTCAGAGGGAGACTCTTTATTTTATTGGATAGTTCGGAGTTCTGGGAGGACTGGGAGTTCTGAGAGAACTGGGAGAACTGGGAGGACTGGGAGTTCTCGGAGGTTGAGGAAGAATTTTCTATTTTGTCGATAATCTCCATAACTTCCTCATCTGGAGTCTTTGTGCTATTGATTCTAATAGTAGTGTTGTCAGCCTTTGGTTTCTCTTCGCTCTCCTGATATTCCTCTACGATACGCAGAGCCTTCTCCACTTCATCCTCGTTGTGGAAGTCCATTTCTATATGAACGCCGTTGCCTCCGATATTGTCGAGCAGTGGACGCAGTTCGTCGAGAGTAACCCAGCTTGCCAGAATACTCTTGCCACCAGCGAGAATTCTCTTGTAGAGGTCGTACCATTTTGGTGAACCGCCTTGTGGTTCGCCAACGCCCGGCGTCCACTGAATAGCGTTAAGTTCCTCAATTTCAAGAAGGGCTGGCAGATGATGCATAGCTCCTACGCCATCGAGATGATATAGCGTATAGTCAATCTTTTGACATTGTTCGCGGATAAAAGGCTGTACAAAGCGGCGGTAGTCTTCAACACTGATCATTGTTGAGATGTCGCTCTGTATTTTTGTCATCTTTCCTGGAGCCCACGATGAGAAATAGCAGAATGCCATTTCGTCTCCCTCGCGGATAATATCGTAAAGTTCGTCGAACACCTGGAAGTATATGTCATTAATCTGCTGCATCTGCCTCTCCAGCACTTCCGGCTGCATCACGGTGTCGAGCAAGACCTTGTCAGTGCCCTTCAGTGCTGCGAGCACGTCCAGTCCCTCCATAAGGTCGGGCATACCAACATAATAGTTGCCGTTAGCTTTCTTCTTGCATGCCCGAAGAAGGTCTTTGTGCAGTTGCCAGTTTTTGTTGGCAGGATCGTTGATGTCAAACTTAATGTCGTCAGTATAGTTCGGGTTCGGGTGAATCCAGATAGTATCCTCGCCGCCCTCGAACACACCACCGAGAATAGCGGCGAGTGATCCCGGACCGAGCTGTGTGTTGGCAACAGGCAGCATGTCTGCCATCATAGAACTATGGGCGACATACCAGTCGAGGTATTCGGCACGCCACTCTGGGTCGAACCATTTCTGGTCAAGTGATTTAGGTGCTGGCGGCATCGGAATGTCGGCATGCGGCTTAACGCCCTGTTGGAAGTGCTCCCACATGTTGAGCACGATACCTTTATGGTTCCACCAGTTGATATAGTGTTTCTTGGTTTCTTCTAAATTTGGTTTCCACATAGTTGTTGTTTTTTTTTAATATTATGGGAGAGCTGGGAGTTATGGGAGAAATAAGACTAATAGGACTCATAAGACTAATAGAACTAAATAAGACTAATAGAACTAAATAAGACTAATAGAACTAAATAAGACTTATAAGACTTATAATGCTAATAGAACAAAATAAGACTAATAAGACAAATAACTCCTCACTCCACGCTCCATATTAAATCTTGATACCCTTAAAATCTTCGTCGATAATGATATTCTGCACTTTGCTCATATCCATGTCGTCAGTGCTGTCTACATCTTCCGGATAAATAGGGATTACGGCACCGTTTCTGACGAACACAGGCATGCGCTCGAGTGGAGTCTCGATGTCCTTCAGCCATTTTCCGCCATCTTCAACGATAAAGCGGTCGCCGGTGAAGAATTCCACCCATTCGCCTTCAGGCAAATAGATGTCGCGACAGTTGTCGCTGCTCATTACAGGAGCAACGAGGAAGTCATCGCCGAAATAATATTCGTCGTCGATATGCCAGCAGTTGTTGTCTTCCGGGTGATGGAAGATAAGAGCCTGAACTATTGTCGAACCGCTGTGAGTAGCTTTTTCACTCTCTCTTATTATATAAGGTATAAGCTTATAGCGCAGTTTCCACCAGCGTTTCACGAGCGGAGCGATATTAGGATAATGCCATGGTTCGCGTTTGTTCGTTCCGTGGTAGCGGATATGCGAAGAGAAAACTCCGAATTGTGTCCATCGCATGTACACATCATCCCGTACAATAGAGTTCATGAAGTTAGGCAGAGTATGGAATCCCGGTACATCGTGGCTCCAGAAGGCAAAGCCGGAAAGTCCGAAGTGTAGTCCGCCGCGCAGCGAACCTGCAAGTCCCTCCCACGAACTGCAGGAGTCACCACCCCAGTGTAGCGGATAGCGTTGGCATCCAGCCCATGCAGAGCGAGCCCAAACGATACCGTCGCCAGTCACCTCTTTAGTAATCTCGTAGGCTGCCTTCTGATAGAGCAGTGCATAAAGATTGTTGAGTAATTCCGGTGACATGTTCTCGTATATGGCATCCATGTGTATATTTTCACCGAAGTCAGTCTTGATACACTTCACACCCATATCGAGCAGCCGCTTTAGTAAGCCCTTATACCAATCAGTAGCCTTCTTGCTTGTAAAGTCGATAGTTCCGGCATAGTCGAGAGCTGAGAAGTTAGACCCTTCAGAATCCTGCTGCTTCGTAAGTTTGCATATATAGTTATTCTTGCGAGCCTCGTCGATTTGTTCGGCATCCTCGGCAACATACGGGAGTTGCCATAGCGACACCTTAAAACCTTTTTTCAGCAAATCCTGTATAAATTTCTTAGGGTCGGGGAAACGTTCCTCATTGAATTTCCATTCGCAGAGCCAGTCAGTTTTAAACCATCCCGTGTCAAGATGAATCACGTCGCACGGGTAATGCTCCTGCCGCAGACGGTCGCAGATATCGTTCACCTCGTCAGCGCTGAAATATGTCATACGGCTCATCCATATACCGAAGCTCCAAAGAGGCGGCATTGACGGATAGCCCGTAAGGTCGCGGTATCCGCGCAGAATCTCCTCCACAGAGTCTCCGCCAATGATAAAGGCATCAATGAGAGCCTGATCGCTCATGAATTCAACAGAACGTGATGATATTCCGGCAAGTGAGAGTTTGCTGTGTGCCGTGGTGTGATAGAACACGCCATACATACGGCTTGAGAGATAGAACGGAATATTCTTATATGTACGTCGGTTGTTCACCCCTTGTCCGTCTTGATTTTTCAAGAAGAAAGTCTGTCCGCTAAGATCCATCTTTGCAAACCGTTCTCCTGTACCTGCAAAACACTCGTTGAGCTTACACTCGAAAGAAAGCGTAGCCCGGTCGTTCTTCCCATTAGTTTTGCAGAATCCGAGAGGCAGGGCGTCGTATCGTGGCGGTGAGAAATGGTCGTAAGCCGCCAGTCTCACTTCACGTTTTCCGTCGGGATAGAATCTAATGTCGAGTGTCTCTTGAGGATCAGGGAGCAGATCACTCCATCGGTCGAGTTTAGGTTCCTGCATATTAATCACGGCGCGACGAATTCCATTGTCGTCAGAAATAATCCATTGACAGTCTTTCAGTTCAGCATGTAGAGGAATACGCTTTACCCTTTCGCTCATCTGCAACATTTCAGAAGAGTCAGTAGGTTGTTCGCCGTCCATCCCCATGAAGATTCGGATTATTCCCGGCTCGTATTGCCGTATTACGAGAGTATGTGATTCTTGTGGAACCTTAGTGTCAGGTGCCATATCGTTGGCGAGAACCTGTTTTTGGAACGGAACGGTAACAAGAATATCACCGTCTTTCATCTCCACCTTAGTTGGCTTGTAAGCCTTCCAAAGCGATTCGTCCTTTTTAAGTTCCTGGTCGAAATCCATGAAATCGAACAGGTGGTAGTTTGTGGGTTTCATTATATGGTGTTTTTTTTGTTTTTTTTATTTGGGAGAACTGGGAGAACTGGGAGTGCAGGGAGAAATAGGAGAAATATGACAAATAAGAGAAATAAGAGTAATATTCATTTTTCAATTCTTCAATTCTTCAATTTTTCAATTCTTCAACTTTTCAATTTTTCAATTTTTCAATTTTTCAATTCTTCAACTTTTCAATTTTTCAACTTTTCAATTTTTCCTCTCCTTCCCGCTGTCTCCTTTATTTTGCAGTCAACCATAGGGCCGTTATTGGCAATTTTCATATTCTTTCCAGGCTGGTTAAAACCGATGCGTGAAGAGTCTGGCATCCAATTGTCCGTTACTGTATATCCGTCAGTAGCTTCATCGAAGTAGATATAAAAAGCTCTGTCGTTGGTGGCATACGGAGCTTTGTGTAAATCTTCAATTCTGTTGCCGCTTATCACAGAGCCCGGTTGGTTAGAAAGAGTATAGATTCCGCCAACATCATACAGTTGTCTCGCAAAGTCGTGGATATAGTTGTCGATGATACAGTTTCCGTACATTCCGCTTTCAACAGGTGTCCATCCCCATCCCACGCAAATACCGGAGTAGTTAAGGCGGTGCAGCTCATTGTGAGTGATATTCACATTGCTCACGTATCCTGCGTTAATCCCCACACAACCCCAATCCTCGTTGGCAACATCAACAATCTCGTTGTTGTCGACAGTGATACAGTTGCATAAATCATCCTTAATCGCAGGCTTGAAAGGAACATGAGTTTCAAAGCCCCCGTCAGGGAATTGGCCAATCATAATTCCACTTCCGCCAATATCGCTGAAGAGACAATTGCTGACGGTAGAGTTGTGGGCAGCCATTTCAAAGTCGAGAGCCGTTGCGCCGAGGTGTTCAAACTTGCAATTAGAGAAATTGATGCCCATAGCATGCTTAATGCTTACTGCAGCATCAGGCCTTGCAATCCAAGCCTGGTTTTCGAGCGAAGCCTTCTCCGGCAGTCCCGGTTCCTTCAGTTTGTATGCATCAAGCATTCTGAATCCAGCCTGCAGTGTAACAAGTCCCTCGTAGAGCGGTCTTGTCCATGCTGCATGAGAGAATACGACATTCTTGAATGAAATATCATGGACGTTGCGCTCCCTTGTTCCGCAGATATCCACAAGCCTTTCAGCAACGGGAACAACAGCTTCAGCCGTGTTCATATCCTCGCCGTTCCTTGGCAGATAGTATATCTTTCCCGAAGGATAGTCCTGATACCATTCTCCGGGTTCATCGAGCAGCTGAGGGGCATTAGACAAGAAAAACGACGAGTTTCCCTTCTCTTCGCCAATGACAGGCTGCGGCCATGGATGTTCAAATTCAATACTGCTTTCAGGTTCGTGGAAGGTAACCTTACAGAGTCCCCTGCCAATGTTGTCGATATCCTTGACCCTAAGAATGGCGATAGCCCAGCGCTGATGAACCGTCATTTCGAGCTGTGGCGCATTGCTGAGGTCTGTTGCCGGTGTCGGAATAGTTATCGTCCTCGACTTAATGTCGAAGTCCACCATCCTTGTCATTTCGCCCGGTGCTCCCTGTTGCGCCCTTATAGCCTTATTCCCTCCAATCCAAAGCTGGCGGGAAAAGACAATTCTGTTGCCAACCATTGGAGCATCAGCCACCCATACCTTTTCGCGTATGTCTCTTGGAACTCTTTCGTCGTTGCATCCCTTGTGCCATCCCTTCAGCTTTATACCTCCGCTCAAGACCGCCGGTTTGTCGCCCTCACCGCATATTACGGTAGGCGAACCTTCAGTTCCCGAATCCTCCGGCCGCAGGAAGAGAGGCTTGCAGACATTGTACACGCCGCTTTTAAGATGGATGAAGATACCTCCTTCAGCTTCATTCTTATGCAGTCTTCTCCATTCCCTTGCCATTCTGAGGGCAGCGGCAGGAGATGCCAAAGGCTGTAGCGATGATCCATTGCCGGCATCGTTACCATGGGGATCCACATATATGTCACCGGCAAAAGTCTTTGCTGCGATGGTGAGCAAAATTGCAGATATGATAGATATCGTCCTTTTCATAAGTTAAATTTCAGGTTTGAAAAATTTTACACCTTTTATATATGACGCTTTACCTTATAGATATGTAACTATCCATTACATAGTATCTGCAGACGCAACAAGCGTGGAAACGGGAATTTATATATTTTCGTTTGTAGAATTGTGCAATCTTACCCTGTATTCCTTAGGCGAGACACCGAATCTGGCTTTTACGAATTTCCCGAAGAAAGATATATTCGGGAACCCCAGTTCGTCGGCAATTTCCTTTATCGAGAAGTCGGTATATTTAAGTTTCTGGGTGATAGCTTCGGCAAGGAAATCGTGAATCCACTCGAGAGCAGTTTTTCCGCTGACAGTCTTACAAACCGTAGACAGATATTTAGGCGTAACACACAAGCGCTCGGCATACGCCTTAACAGAACGGTCGTTCGATTCGTATGTAGTGAGCAGTTCGATGAATTTCTTGAAAAGGATCTCCCCTTGGCTGAATTGAGTCTTTTCCTGCATGTTGCCGAGTTTCGGAGCAATGATAGCCGAGAGCTCGTAGAAGATGCAATGAAACATCGACTGCATTATTTCCTTGTGGTAGAAACCGTGTGGGTTTTCAATTTTGTATGACAGGAGAGAGTAATATTTGTCGAACATCTCGCTTGTTCTCTTTTCGAGATGAATGACGGGGTTGCGCGATACGAAGGCCATAATGCCCCATATATCCTTGCTCATCAGCAAACTTCTCTGCATCGCCTTATACGAGAGTCCGATGACCTTTGAGGAAAAGTCGGCAGAAGTAAGACTCTTGTTTACGAACGTATTTGGCGGACACACCACGAGGTCGTCTTTCCCCGCCTTGACCGTCTTTCCGTTGAGGTCAGCCTGCATCATTCCCTCTTCGATATAAACAATGGTTACCATTTCCAGCTTTACTGTATTTTCCAGACGAGGGTGCTCATTGCTGTTCATAATAACGATGTCGCCGTCGGAATAATTCACAAGACCGTTCTTTATAAGGTAGTCGATATTTACGTTGATTTCCTTTTGTGCCATAGAGGTAGATATTCTATTGTTAGGTAATTTTTAAGTTCGTATTCTGCTTAACCTTTGCAAAGGTAGTTATATTGTCCTTATCCATACTTCTTTTTTCAGAAATAAAAGTGTTCAAAAAGTCTATTTAATGTTTTTTAATGTAACAATAGTGGCTTGAAATACACGAACTTTGCCTGTATGAAAGGAAAAAATGATAAATTTGCATATTATGTTTGAAAAACAACTTACATACGATGATCTTGACATCACAGACAAGGAACTGTTTGTGCAGATGGGGTATGGCGACAATACGCCGGGCGATGACTTGATGCAGGAGCTGGAGGGCGTAAAGCGTGAAGTAAGAACATTCCTGCGTCCGCGTTTCTGCTTCGTGTTGTCGGAGAGTGCAAAGCTGAATACAGACGAGAGGCAGCTCGCGGTAGGCGACAAGACGTATGATATAGGCAGAATAATAACTGCCCAGCTTCGAGGTTCCGAGGCTTTTGCCTTTTTCGTGGCAACGAGTGGGATTGATTTTGAGCACTATCAGCGCAGTCTCGAACAGAAGGGCGATATGGTAAGAGTGTTCATTGCCGATTCCCTCGGTAGTGTCATTGCCGAGAAAACGGCAGACGTAATGGAGCGTTGGCTGCAGATATATATCAATAGCAGGGGGTGGCGCCACACCAACAGGTTCAGTCCCGGATATTGCGGCTGGCATGTGTCACAACAACAGATGCTGTTCCGTGAGTTTGGTGTAGACGAACCGTGTGGCGTGAAGCTTACCGACTCGTCGCTGATGATTCCGATAAAGAGCGTCAGCGGACTGATAGGGTTGGGTAAGAACGTGAAGAAGCTGGAATATACCTGTGGCTTATGCGATTATTCCAAATGTTACAAACGCCGGAAGCCACCGAAAAAGAACAGATAGTTGTATAAAATATACTTCTAAGGAATTTTTAATCAAAGGGTTAATAAATAACAAATCTATGCATTCATATCCTTAGTTTTTTATTCATATTCAAAAAATATGCGTATCTTCGCAGCAAGGATAATGCAAATCGACAGCAATAGAATCCGAACTTATCTGGATTTATTGCCGAGATAGTGCTTATGTTATATAAAGATACACACATTCAATCTATTATTGAATACATGCCGTGAGGCATCACAACAAGTGTGTATCACGTTTATCTTCATAAAGATAAAGTGGTAATAGATTGTTTGTAGTTACTGAAAAACGGTAAGACGTTGCCGCTTAGGGGTGTCCGTCAGTTATAACTATTGGGATAACTTCGGAATATTAAGGACACCCCTTTTTCTTTTTCCCTCCTCCCCCTTGTCTGAAGAGATGCCGTTTATTCGATTCCCTGGCTTTTAGATGCAATACAATAGAATGATGATTTAGCAGTGGCACTTTTGGGGCAGTTATCCTGCACCTTTTGTGCAGCTACCAAATACCAACGGCGTTTGATAGAAACAAAATTCATATACTATATGCTTGCACAATCCATCCAAACAGGAAAAACTTGAAGATATTAACACCTCGGATTACCGATTATTAAAAATAGTGTGTAATTTTGCAGTCTGATATTTTAAAGCAATAGAATTATGAGCACTGTTATTTATCCTTCACCGATATTCGGACCTATTCATAGCCGGAGACTCGGCATTTCCTTGGGAATTAACCTGCAACCAGCCGACGGCAAGGTATGTACCTTCGACTGCATTTACTGCGAATGCGGATTTAATGCCGACCGCCGCCCTACCCTACCGCGACCTACAAGAGAGGAGGTTGCCGAGGCTCTCGAGAGCAAGCTGAAGGAGATGGCGCTGAACGGACCGAAACCTGACGTGCTGACGTTTGCCGGAAACGGAGAACCGACTGCTCACCCGCATTTTGCTGAGATTATCGACGACACGATACGGCTGAGAAACAAATACTGCCCCGAAGCAAAGGTTTCGGTTTTGAGCAACTCTACCATGCTGCACCGCAAACAGGTATGCGAGGCGCTGATGAAGGTTGACAACAATATCCTGAAACTCGACACCGTGGACACCGACTATATTAATAAGGTGGACCGCCCACAACAACCGAGCTACAATGTTGAGGATATCACCGAGAGTCTGAAGAGCTTCCACGGACACGTTATCATACAGACCATGTTTATGAAGGGACTGATGAACGGCGAAGACGTGGACAACGTGAAGGAGAAATACATCAAGCCATGGCTCGATGCCGTAAAACGCATTCAGCCTATGGAAGTGATGGTATACACCATCGACCGCGAAACTCCCGACCACGATCTGAAAAAGGCTTCGCATGAGGAACTCGACGCTATCCGCGACCGCGTCATCGCCTTGGGCATTCCATGCACGGCTTCATATTAAATTGGCATTTCCTGTCTTATACAACAAACAATAATATATGCTAAAACTCTTTCTTGCGGCAACACAGTCGATAAAGGAACTTGAACGGGTGCCGGAACATTCACTGAAACATTTGCTCAACGAGGCACACCTGAACATAAAGCTCGAAGACGCCATAATCTTCGGCATAAAACTGGTCGTTATATACCTCGTGGTGAGGATTCTAACCGCACTGGCAAAGTATATCTTCCGACATACTATGCGCAAACAGGCGGAGAAAGGCATGGACGTAACGAAAGTTATGTTCCTCAAGCAAATCGTGGTAACGGCAATTTATATCATCGGATGCGCCACGTTCCTCTCGCTGATACCGGGAATGGAGAAAATAAGCAACTCTATCCTTGCCAGTGCCGGTATTCTTGCCATGGCTGTGGGTTTGGCATCACAGGAGGCACTCTCGAATATCGTAGGCGGACTGTTTATCATCTTCACACGTCCGTTTAAGGTCGGCGACTTCATAAAGGTCGACAGCGACGTGGTGGGAACGGTTATCGAGATAACACTGCGCCACACCATTATAAAGAATATCGAAAACAGGATGATTCTCATACCAAACAGCAAGATAAACTCGGCAACGATAATAAACTCGTCGTATGGCGACTCGTCGACATGCGCCTTTATCGACATCGGAGTATCCTACGACACTAATCTCGACCGGGCTATACAAGTGATGCGGAGCGTCATCATGCTCCACCCTATGCTCATCGACCACCGCACGAAGGAGGAAAAGGAGAAGAACGAACCGGAGGTGGCAATACGCGTAGTGGAACTCGGCGACTCGGCTATCACCCTGCGGGCTTGGGCTTGGGCAGAAACTGCAGTCAAGGCAACAATAATGAAATACGACTTGCTGAAAAGTATCAAGGAGCGGTTCGACGTGGAGAATATCGAAATACCTTATCCGTACTTTAACCAAATCGTAAAAAAGGAATAATGTTCCAAACTTCTCATTATCTTTTCGTTGTGGCGGTATGCTCCGTTTTATATGCTGAAATTTAGTTAAAACAAAACAATAAAGCTAACATAGACGTATAAGTATCAATAATATTGGCTAATTTTGCACCGTGAAAACTGAAAACAGGATTTGAGTTTTGTATATACGCAATTAGAATTCTCGTTTTATATCATGACACATATATGAGCATTTTGCTTAAATAATATTAGGTATTACATATTAAGACATCATTAATTATATTAAATAGGTATGAAGAAAAAAAGCAACTTATTGATTCTGCTTTTTGCTGCTGCAGTGTTGGTAACATCATGCGGAAGCAAGCAGAGTGGTAAACCGAATTTCGGCGACGACGAATATGCGGTTAGAACAATCGGCGGTCAGAGCACTGAGCTCCAGACTACTTACCCTGCTACTATCAAGGGTGTTCAGGACGTAGAGATTCGTCCGAAAGTTTCAGGATTCATAACAAAACTTTGTGTACAGGAAGGTCAGACTGTCAAGAAAGGACAGCTGCTCTTTGTTATCGACAACGTTACGTATGCCGCTGCCGTTCGTCAGGCGCGTGCTGCCGTTAACTCGGCAAAGGCTCAGCTCAATACTGCAAAGCTGACTTACACAAACAACGAGAAACTGTTCAAGAACAACGTAATCGGTTCTTACGAACTTCAGTCGGCTAAAAATGCCCTCGAGGCTGCATACGCCGCTGTGGCACAGGCTGAAGCTAACTATACATCAGCAAAGCAGAATCTCGACTTCTGCTATGTAACAAGTCCTGCCGACGGCGTTATCGGCGACCTGCCATATCGTGTGGGTGCACTCGTTAGCGCATCAAGTCAGCAGCCATTGACTACCGTTTCAAACATCGGTTCTATGCAGGTCTACTTCTCTATGACAGAAAAGGACCTGCTTGACATGACAAAGGGTGTTGGCGGTATACATGCAGCTATCAAGGACTATCCGGCTGTTAAATTGCAGCTCGCCGACGGTTCGATATACTCTCATGAAGGACGCGTTGCAACAGTTAGCGGCGTGATCGACCCTACAACGGGTAGCGTTTCTATGCGTGCCGACTTCCCTAACCCTGAGCATCTGCTGAAGAGTGGAGCATCTGGAAGCATCGTTGTTCCTCACCACGCTTCATCGGCAATCATCATCCCACAGGATGCCGTTTCACAGGTACAGGACAAGTACTTCGTATATGTTGTAGGTTCCGACAACAAGGTTAAGTACACTCCAGTTACAGTGAATGCCAACAACGACGGCAAGAACTATATCATCGAAAGCGGTCTGAAGATAGGCGACCGTGTTGTAATGAACGGTATTTCGGCTCTTACCGACGGACAGAAGATTACTCCTATCACAGAGGCTCAGTATCAGGAGAAACTGAAGAAGACTGAGGCTATGGGAGCTGACCAGGGCGACCTGAGCAAGTTGAAGAAGGATTTCGGAAAATAATATTTTGGGAGAGAGAGGAAGAATTAGAGAATAGAGACTATAGAATAGAGAATAGAGAATAGAGAATAGAGCTTGATAGCCTTTTCTTTTAACTTGATAGCCTTTTCTTTTAAAAAGTCAAATAATCCCTAATCCATCACCCCTAATCCCTAATCAAAAAAGAAAACAAATGAGATTAGATACATTTATCAAGCGCCCGGTGCTCTCAACCGTGATTTCTATCTTGATAGTAATCCTCGGTGTCATCGGACTTATCTCGCTGCCTATCGAGCAGTATCCTAACATGGCGCCGCCTACCATCATGGTGCGTGCATCATATACGGGTGCTAACTCCGAGACAGTGCTTAACTCCGTGCTTGCTCCGCTGGAGGAGCAAATCAACGGTGTGGAGGGAATGACATACATGACCTCTTCGGCAACCAACGACGGTTCGGCTTCTATCACCGTGTTCTTCAAGCAGGGTATGGACCCGGACATGTGTCAGGTCAATGTGCAGAACCGTGTGTCTCAGGCATCGGCGCTGCTGCCTGCCGAAGTTACCAAAGCCGGTGTGACGGTAACAAAGCGACAGTCGTCTACGGTTATCCTCTTCGGTCTTACTGCCGACGACGACCGCTACGACGACGAGTTCCTGGCTAACTATGCCAATATCAACGTCATCCCAGCCATCAAGCGTGTGAACGGTGTTGGTGAGTGTCAGTCGTTCTCACAGAAAGACTACACCATGCGCCTGTGGATTGATCCGGTTAAGATGAAGAGCTACGGCTTGATTCCTACCGACCTCACCGGCGTACTCTCACAGCAGAATATCGAGGCTGCCCCTGGTTCAGTGGGCGAGCAGAGCGACAACCAGTATCAGTACACGTTCCGCTACAAAGGTCGTCTGAAGACTCCAGAGGAGTTTGGCGACATGATTATCAAGTCTACACAGGATGGACAGACCATCCGCGTCCGCGACGTGGCACGTGTTGAGATGGGTGCTCTCTCGTATACCGTGGAGTCAAAGAACAACGGCAAACCTTCTGTTACTATGATGGTGACCCAGACTGCCGGTTCTAACGCTACCGATATCGCAACAAACATCAAGAAGCTCCTGAAGGAGCAGGAAGCATCAATGCCTCCTGGTCTGCACTTCGACGTGATGCAGGATGTAACGGAGTTCCTCTTCGCTTCTATCGAAGACTTGGT
Organism: Prevotella sp. UBA746; assembly: GCA_002298545.1. Lineage (GTDB taxonomy): Bacteria > Bacteroidota > Bacteroidia > Bacteroidales > Bacteroidaceae > Prevotella. The sequence goes on along the minus strand of DBKQ01000050.1, from coordinate 10,468 downwards.
CAAGACCCTCATCGAGGCATTCATCCTTGTGTTTATCGTGGTTTATATCTTCTTGCAGGATACACGATCTACACTTATCCCGTTGATTGCCGTTCCGGTGTCATTGATCGGTACATTCTTCTTCCTCTATGTATTTGGCTTCTCGCTGAACTTGCTTACACTCGCCGCCCTCGTGCTTGCCATCGCTATTGTGGTGGATGATGCCATCGTGGTGGTCGAGGCTGTGCATGCCAAGCTCGACCTCGGTTACAAGTCGGCTACTACGGCTTCTATCGACGCCATGAACGAGATTTCGGGAGCTATCATCTCCATCACCCTCGTTATGGCATCCGTGTTCATCCCTGTGTCGTTCATGGGTGGAACATCAGGAGCATTCTATCGAGAGTTCGGTGTTACAATGGCTATCGCCATCATCATCTCTGCCCTCAACGCCTTGACGCTTTCTCCTGCGCTTTGTGCAATGTTGCTGAAGCCGAAGAATGAGGACGGTTCTGAGCGCAAGATGTCTATGATTGACCGTTTCCACGCTTCGTTCAACGCAGCTTACGGAAAGGTTCAGGCTAAATATACCAAGGGTGTACGCCGACTGGTGGAGCGCCCGGTTATAGCTATCAGTGCCGTAATCGTTGGTATCGCAGCTATGGCAGTTCTCATGTCTACAACCAAGACGGGTCTTGTACCTGATGAGGATACCGGTACCGTGTTCTGTACCGTTTCAACACCTCCTGGCACTTCAATGAAGAAGACCAACGAAGTGATGGACCAGGTAGACCGTATGCTCGCCACCAACCCGGCAATCCAGAGCCGTATGCGCGTTACAGGTTACAACTTCATCGCCGGCCAGGGTTCAAACCAGGGTACGTTCATTATCAAACTGAAATCATTCGAGGAGCGCCAGAAGATGGAAGGACCGCTGAAGTATATCGGCGTTCACAACCTCGGTTCTACAATGGTGCTCGGTATGATATACAAGCAGACTGCCGCTATCAAGGGCGCACAGATTCTTGCCTTCCAGCCGCCTATGGTACAGGGATTCTCGGCAACCAACGGTATGACCTTCTCTATGCAGGACCGCACCGGTGGCGACGTGAACAAGTTCTACGAGATTACCCAGAAGTATATCGCCGAACTCAACAAGCGTCCGGAAATCTCTAACGCCATGACTTCTTATGATACAAAGTATCCACAGTATAAGATAGACGTGGACGTGGCTAAGTGTAAACAGAGCGGTATCGACCCAAGCACGGTGTTGACCACTATGCAGGGATACTACGGAGGTATGTATGCAAGTAACTTCAACTCTTATGGTAAGCTGTACCGTGTGTACATCCAATCTGAACCTAAAGACCGTGCCGACCTGAAGAGTCTCGACAATATCTACGTTCGCACAAGCGCCGGCGAGATGGCTCCTATCAAGGAGTATGTAAACCTAAGCCGCGTTTACGGTCCACAGGAAATCGACCGTTTCAACCTGTTCACCTCTATCAACGTGAACGCATCGGCTGCCGAGGGCTACTCAACCGGTGATGCTATCAATGCAATGGCAGAAGTGGCAAAGACTGCACTACCTACGGGATACACCTACGAGTTCTCCGGATTGACACGTACGGAGCAGGAGTCAAGCAACTCAACTGCAATCATCTTCGTGCTCTGTCTGACATTCGTTTACTTGATTCTTTCAGCACAGTATGAGTCATACATCTTGCCGCTGTCTGTAATCCTCTCTATTCCGTTCGGTCTTGCAGGAGCATTCCTCTTCACTAATATGTTCGGAAAGAACAACGATATCTACATGCAGATTGCGTTGATTATGTTGATGGGACTTCTTGCCAAGAACGCCATCCTTATCGTACAGTTCGCCCTTGAGCGCCGTCGTACGGGTATGGCAATATCATGGTCGGCAGTGCTTGGAGCATCAGCCCGTCTGCGTCCTATTCTGATGACCTCACTCGCCATGATTATCGGTCTGTTGCCATTGCTCATGCCTTGGGGTGTAGGTTACAACGGAAACATGACACTCGGTGCTGCAGCCGTAGGCGGTATGCTTATCGGTATGCTTTGCCAGATTATGGTCGTTCCGGCATTGTTCTATATCTTCCAGACTCTGCAGGAGAAGGTTAAGCCTATCGAGTTTGAAGGCGACAACGCTAATGTTGACTCTGAGGTTAAGCAATACACCAACCCATATGTGGCTGGAGCTTTGCAGGAACAGATAGACAAGAGCTCTAAGAAGTAAAAAAGCAATATTCCATATTCACCGGATATTCCCTTTATGGGGATGTCCGGGAGAATGGATAAAACAAATAATTCATTTATATGAAACTCAGAAGTATCATCGCATTCGCCTCTGCCGGACTGATTTTCGGCAGTTGCGGAATATACAACAAATATGAGCGTCCCGACGTGAACGTGAAGGGACTGGTGCGCGATTCGGCATCAATCTCCGACACTCTCGCCGTGAGCGACACCACAAGCTTCGGCAATCTGCCGTGGCGCAGCGTCTTCACCGACCCGCAGCTGCAGTCGCTCATCGAGACCGGACTTGCCCACAACACCAATATGCTCAATGCCGCCCTCAACGTGAAGATGGTGGAGGCACAGCTCAAGGTGGCTAAGTTGGCATTCGTTCCGTCGTTCACCTTTGCTCCTTCGGGAACAATAACATCATGGGACGGCAACAAGGCAACTAAGGTTTACTCCCTGCCGGTACAGGCAAGCTGGAGCATCGACCTCTTCGGCAATCTGCTCAATGCCAAGCGCAGCGCACAGATGTCGCTCCTCGCAACAAAAGACTATCAGCTCGTGGTACAGACAGGCTTGATTTCAAATATCGCCAACATGTACTACACGCTCATGATGCTCGACAAGCAGCTGGAGATTGTAGACAACATGACAACTCTGACCAAGGACACATGGAACATCATGAAACTCCAGAAAGAGTTGGGCCGCGTTAAGGAGACCGGTGTGCAGAGTGCTGAATCAAACTATTATTCTGTTCTTGCACAAGCTGCCGACCTGAAGCGCCAGATTCGCGAAACGGAGAACTCACTCTCCCTCCTTCTCGGTCAGCCGGCACAGACCATCAGCCGCGGCAAGCTTGAAGACCAGTCGCTGCCTTCTACATTCAGCACTGGCGTGAACATTCAGCTCCTGAACAACCGTCCTGACGTGCACTATGCCGAGATGAGTCTTGCACAGTGTTTCTACAACACCAACCAGGCACGTTCCCGCTTCTACCCAAGCATCACAATCAGCGGTTCGGGTGCCTACACCAACAGTAGCGGTATGGGCATCGTAAATCCTGGCAAGATGCTCTGGAACGCAGTGGGAAGTCTTGTTCAGCCAATCTTTGCCAACGGTCAGCTCATCGCAGGCTTGAAGGTGGCAAAAGCTCAGCAGGAGCAGGCCTACAACACATGGCAGAATGCAGTGCTTTCTGCCGGTAGCGAGGTTAGCAACGCCCTCGTGCTCTACAACTCTTCCGACGAGAAGTCTAAGCTCGAAGAGAAGCAGGTGGAGAGTCTCACGAAGAACGTGGAATATACCAAGATGCTCTTCAACGAGGGCAGCAGCACATATTTGGAGGTTATCACAGCCCAGCAGAGTCTGCTTAACGCACAACTCTCTAAGGTTGCCGACGACTTCTACAAGATGCAGGCTGTGGTTAATCTCTACTACGCTCTGGGCGGAGGAAGAAATTAATTTAAATAAAGAATGAAGAATGAAGAATAAAGAATGAAAATTTCTTGAGTTCTGAATTCTAAATTTTAAATTCAAAATCAATTATTATGATAAGTGAAAAAGCATATATAGCCCCGGGCGCAAAGATCGGAAAGAATGTTACCATTTATCCTTTCGCTTATATAGAGGATGATGTGGTGATTGGCGACGACTGCGTTATCTTCCCTTATGTGAGCATCATGAAGGGAACCCGCATGGGAAAGGGCAACAAGGTTTATCAGAACACCGTGCTTGGAGCTGAGCCACAGGACTTCAACTTCAAGGGCGACGAGACTGCCCTCGTTATCGGCGACGAGAATATCTTCCGCGAGAATGTGGTAATCAACCGTGCCACTTTCAAGGACGGCGAGACTCGCATCGGAAACCGCAACTTCTTTATGGAGGGTGTGCATATCTCTCACGATACTAAAGTGGACGACTACTGTACATTCGGCTACGGAACCAAGGTTGCCGGCGACTGCGAGATTCACAGTGCTGTAATCTTCTCTTCCGGTGTTATCGTGAATGCCAACGTACGTGTGGGCGGTGCATCGATGGTAACCGGCGGTGTGCGTATCAGCAAAGACGTGCCACCGTTTATCGTGGCTACCGACAACCCAGTGCGCTATGGCGGCGTGAACGAGACTCTGCTCCAGAACTCAGGCACCGACCACAAGGTAGTAGGTCATATCGCGAATGCCTACCGACTGGTGTTCCACGGACAGACAAGTGTGTTTGATGCCATCAACCAGATCAAGGAGCAGGTGCCTTCGGGCAAGGAAATCGACGCTATCGTTTCCTTCCTTGAAAATACAAAAATAGGAATCATAAGCAAAATGTAAATCATACCTAATATTTTTTTCATAGCATGGTTTTTGGGGGAATTGGCCGCGAGGTTAGTTCCCCATTTTTTGTATTTATACATAGCGACAGACATTAAAGTCAATAAAATGGCAATATATTTCATTTTATAACGGATTTTTACTACTTTTGCAATCAAAATACAATGTAACGTTTGTAATGGGTACACAGACATATGCGACAGCGGTCGCAATACATTAATGCCGAAATAAAAGGCATAATAGCTACAATTTTCAGATATAGAATAGTATTGTTTAATAGGTAAAGGATTAGTAGTATGGTTTTATTTAACTCATTATCACGTGCAACATTTTCATTTGCGGCATTGCTTTGTGCCGCGAATCTAAACGCTATGCCCCTATGCACAGTCACTCCAAGTGGAGATGACGAAGAAAGGGAGACAACCACATTGCCCGAGAAAATCGGTGAGCTAAAAGGAGTTGACATCAATAATGTTTCTGCGGTGTCAATAGCCACCACGGGATGCCCCACCACGGCATCAAGTTCGGCGGAGCAATCAGACCTGATGAACAGGATTTTCCTTATTTACAACATCGGAACACAGAAATTCCTCTCAGCCGGAAGCTGGTGGGGAAATCAGACCTTACTTGGCGACACACCAAAGCTATTCTGGCTACAGCGCCGAAACGAGACAAAGATTAGTCATTCTTCAGAAATCCGCTATCCCGACGACGGCAATCCTTTTATCTTGAAAGGTAAGGTTACCGACACATCGTCATTGCTCAAAAATGTGAATGCTGCCATCACAGACGAGAAATCGGGAGTTACGAAACTGAAATCCCTACAGATAGGCAGCCAGGAGGGCCATGGCCGCAGCCATGCCACATACGAGAGCATAAAACATATACGCACAGCCAGCGACGGCACGGAAACAGAAACCGTTCTAAAGGAAAACTACAGTCCAAATGGAGAGAAGTTCAAAGTCGATGCAACCGACTTTGATATCAATACCGACAAGATAGAGGTTACGTTAGATATGGCAAACTGTTTCGATAATAATGACGGAGCAGCAGGCAACAATCCAGAGAATATCATATCTATAGGCAATGACATAGCTAATTGGCTCTACAGTTCTTCTGATGCAAACGTAGGTAAAGGAAAGTACAACATCCATATTTATTACAGTCAGTCGGCACACAATCTACAGGTCAACTATATAGATGCTACGGCAAAATACCGTGGAGACGACAGCAAGTCGCGTTACAACATCAGCAACGTTCTCGGTAGGGCAAAAATTGTTTTCTCAAAAGACGGAATTTCAGTTACCGAACTGTCACCGCTCACACTTGAAGTGCCTTACATAGCCAATAAGGCAGGCGACATAGTGAATTTCAAGTACAACGCAGACGGAACAATCTATATCGGCAACGACAATAAATACGTTATCGACGAGAGCGGCAGCGGAAAACCTTACGCCACAACATTCGACAGCTATGTGTATGCCGAAAAAGACGATGAGAAGACAGATATGCAGACATGGTTCATCTCCTCAAAGATAAGAAGCACTACCGAGGCAAAGAGCGAAGAAGGAAAATACCTCGCTTTCTCACAAATGAACACCAATCTTGTAACGAGTCTTGGTGGCACTGCCGGTATCGTGGGCTGCTATGTAGACCGCGGAATATCAGATGCAGAAGACCATCGCGAGATGGCACAATGGACATTCATTCCGGTAACGGCAGGCGGAGAGTCTGGTAACATCTTCCAAATGACACAATATCTGCCATATAAAAACGACGGAACAGACAATGATAAGGACGACGACGGACACCGTATAAGACAAAGATTCTATCTGCAGGCAACCAACGGTTACGTTACGGGGCGCAACGAGTTTAAAGACACCGATCCTTCTCGTTTCTACCACCTTGCCGACACAAATCAAGACGGCAAGATTAGCGATGAGTACAACACCGCAGAGCTGTCGACGGAACTTGATACTACAAATCCAAAGAATGCCATGTGGAAGATAGTATCGCTCAGCGAATACCTCGACCTTATCGGTGGCGTGAAGAGCGAGATGGCAAATCCGGTAGAGCTTACCTATCTCATGAGCGACCCTACTTTCTCGAGAGAGAGCGGTGCGCTGGACAGATGGAAAATCGATGACGGACTTAAATCAGAATCGACACTTGAGACGGAGGCAAAATTAAAGATAGGCTACGACGGCTATTACAAGACATCGCCTACGCAACAAGACTATATTTACAAGACCGCCGATACAGGCAACAGCAGCGACTTCAACGGTAACGACAAGATGAAGATTACCCACTCACAGTACATGAGTGCAAAGATTGGCAACGGTGGACGCGGACGTATGTATTAGGATATCGCCGTGTATTATCCCGGGTGGTATTCTGTGCGCTGCCAAGGCATGTCGAATGTGGATGCCAAACTCTTCGTGCAGCGAGTGAGCGGTATCGACGGCGAGAAGGTTTCAGAACCAATCGTGAAAGACCTGGTGAAGGTAACGGCTTCTGATGTAGAGGCACTGAAAATGAATACAAAAGCCCTTTGGCCTTACGACTACAGCATGCCACAGTATAATGCCGCCACAGCAATGAATGATGATGCTTTGACTGATGCTGACGGCACTAAGACCATAGAGAAATACCGCAACTATGTGCTTATATATATAGATAAGGTGGACGGAGCGGAAATCAGCAGAGAGAATCCTGTATATCTGCGCTTCGGCATAAACGTGAACGGCGGGGCTACGGATGTGGCGGCAGCCGACGAATTCACAGTGTTCGACAACTTCCACCTGCTCTTTGGCGGAAAGAGCGATGTACCGAACCTTGTGCTCAACGAGAATTATACCGATATGGATTATTTCGACCAGACAATACATACCTACGAGAACAAGCCGATGCACCTCTACCGCACATTCACTCCCAATAAATGGAACACACTAATGCTACCAGTATCACTCACCAAGAAGCAATTCGCCGACACCTTCGGTAGCGATGCGAAACTTGCAGAACTATATGAACTGACCTCAATTAGCGTGCGCTTCACTTATGTAGAGCCGGAGAATGACGACGACGTGATGCTCGAGGCTTACAAACCTTACATCATAAAGCCTGTAGAAACAGGAGCAGCAAACACCGAATACGAGGCACAGCTCGCCAAGAGAAGCAATCCGAGCGAGTTCATTACCGTAAAGTGTCCCGAAAACCATTATCTCGTGAGCAACGTAACGCTGACACCGAAAGAGGAAAATGGAACGACGACAAAGTATTATGACTTCTCAACAGGCGATGAATATAAGGCTACAATAAACGGTACGACATACAATTATACCATAGACGCGAAGAGTTCAACGCCTTCCGGTTCCGACCTCGGCACACTCCACTGCTATGCCACGCTCTGCAAGACATTCGAGAATATTGAGGAGGGCGGCAACAGCTACGGCAACAAGATTATCGAAGGCAGACCGACGCTGCGCGGTGGCAACGCATATATAATGAAAGGCGGCACAATGTATAAAGTACCGGATATGGAAAACGGCTACGGACTGAAGGCATTCCGCTGCTGGTTCCAGTATGACGAGCCACAAAGCTCTGTAGAACAACAAGACGTGAAACTGATTATCAACGGCATCAGCGACTCCAGTACATCTATTGACTCCATAGCGGAGGCAGACGGCATCAACACCATCGCCAAGTATGCCGACGGCATCTATACCATCGGCGGACAGAAGATTGCCAGTGGCATATCGGTAGACCATCTGCCAAGCGGAATATATATAGTAAACGGCAAGAAAATGATGAAAAGATAATTGTTCGGAACTTTTGGAGAACCCCGATAAAAACAGCTAATGAGATGAAAAGGAAAAAATATATACAGCCAAGTGTGGCAATGGTAAATTTTGATAGCGAACTTATGGCTCCAACGTTTTTTACCGGTTCTGTTGGAAAAATACATGTTGACGGCGAACAGAAAAATTTTATAAGCAACGAGAATTTTCAGATAGTAACCGACAAGAAATACGTTACAGAAGATGAGCGTAAGTTCTGGGACGACTGGGACAACGGAGCTGATTAACAACAGATACCTTTATCTTCCTCTCCCCCACCTCCACTAAAAGTAGAGGTAGGGAGGGGAAAATCTATATTATGGATAATGAAAAACACAAAAAATTCTGTCAATACTTTGTTTTTACATCTAAAAGTATTAATTTCGCAAAATAATCAGATTCAGTATTTTATTTAAAGCTAAAAAGGAAACAGATTTACATGATTAATTTTGAACAATGCTACCTCGACTTGATTCGATGTTCAGGTAGCTGCTATCTGGTAGTGTTCCTGCTACTGANNNNAGCTACAAAACTCCAAAGAGCGAAGTGTATCGCCCTTACCGCACATCAAAGAACTTGCTTGCCTTTGCTTTCCTAAACATGTCGCTGACGGATTTCCTGTGGCTGGCAATGTTCTCTGGCGACTGGAATCATCCGGGCTATGTAGTGATGGCAATAGACATTATACTCTTTTTCCTTACCTCAGTACTTGTGAGTCATGTATTCTGCAATTTGATAGAAAAAGACTATATCAACCGCCGGCATATCATGCGCGACGCATCGCTATGGTTGCTTGCATCAGTCTGTGCACTTGCTGCCCAGCCGGAGTCTATGGCGCCATACCGTACACTCCTGTTCGGAATATCATTGTTGCTGCTGGTAAGCTTCTTCGTTTATTTCATTTATTACTTCCAGCGACTGCTCCGAAAGAAGAAAAAGACCTACTATGATTATTTCGCCTACGACGTTATGCGCTTCTCTACATGGATGAACACAAGTATATTGTTTGCCATAATATCCGGTCTGTTCGCAATCGTAACAATATTTACAGGCATAGTAGTAAACTGGCTGTATCAGTTCTATGTAATGTGCTTTAACATGTATATAGCCATCAACTTCATCAATTTCGTAGAGAAGTTTGGCGAAATGGGAGTTGCCGATTCTGAAATTGATTCCGTTCGCACCGATAATAACGATAAAGTTCCAGCATCCGAAGGATACATGACACAGCTCCAGCCAAAGGTGGATGAATGGATAAAATCACGTAAATACGTGGAGGAACAGTTCACTATCGACGAGATAGCCTCAACGCTCGCCACTAACAAGTATTACCTTTCTCGCTATATAAACCAGAAATACGGCATGAATTTCAGTCTTTGGGTGACGACGCTCCGCATTGGCGAAGCAAAACGCATGATAACAGAGTCGCCGCTGCTGAAGATGGAGACGATAGCGACACGCTCCGGATTCTCTTCGGCATCGTATTTCTCAAAGGCTTTTTCTAGAGTAGAAGGGATTTCTCCGGCACAGTGGCGCAAGGAAAATACGTAGTTTCTACCATATATTAAATGGTGAAAGGGCGAAAGAACATGCTTTTTGCACTATTTTTCACTCTATTTTCCGATATTACAAATGTAAAAACGACAATTATCTGATGTTGCATAGGTAGCTTATGATAAGTTCATACCTTTGCAGCGTCAAATCGTATTTGTCTACAATATATAACAATACTGAATCTGAAATGACAAAACAGTTGTGAAACTGTAACTGGGTACAACAAACAAGAATACGGTTTGTATGCTAACTAAAAATAGCGTAACAAAAACGGCATGCTGTAATCAGCATTGCCGTTTTTTTTGCAATTGTCCGGTACTTTTCATTGACTACAATATAAGAGTACATATCCAAGACGAAACGAAATCAGACTCTTCCGATATTTGAAGCGATAATATTAATTATAGGAAAATCTCTTTATTGTACTTTTAGACGAAAACCGAAAAAACACCCTCTGACAAGTAAACCCCTCGTTCCTCGGGTTTGACGATGTATTGCCATATTTCCTTACGAGAA